>JAIOSQ010000145.1 GCA_021107535.1 Bacteroidales bacterium
GTAAAACGAAAAATATTGTCGATAAAGAACAGGATGTCGCGACCACCTGACTTTTCATCTCCATCACGGAAATATTCAGCCAGTGTCAATCCTGAAAGGGCAACTCTTGCACGGGCTCCCGGGGGTTCGTTCATCTGTCCAAACACCAGTGTGGCCTGTGAATCAGACAGTTCTTTCATATCCACTTTTGAAAGATCCCATCCACCTTTTTCCATATCCTTCAGAAAATCCTTTCCGTATTTGATCACACCAGACCCGATCATTTCCCTGAGCAGGTCGTTCCCTTCACGGGTACGTTCACCCACACCTCCAAAAACAGAAAGCCCGGAATATGTTTTTGCAATGTTGTTGATGAGTTCCATGATAATCACGGTTTTCCCAACGCCGGCACCACCAAACAAGCCAATCTTTCCACCTTTGGAATAAGGTTCAATCAGATCAATCACCTTTATCCCGGTAAATAGTACTTCATGGGAGGTTGACAGGTTTTCGAACAGCGGTGGATCCCGGTGGATAGGATATGACTTTTCTGACTTAAGCTCACCCAAACCATCAATAGGCTGACCGATCACATTAAACAAACGGCCTTTAATCTCATCACCTGTCGGCATAGAAATCGGACCACCGCTTGAAATTACCTCCATGCCACGGCTCATACCGTCGGTGGAATCCATAGCTACTGTCCTGACAGTGCTTTCCCCTATATCCTGCTGGCATTCCAGCACGACCACATTACCCTCTTTGTTGATAACGGTAAGGGCATCATAAATATTCGGAAGTTGTGAATCATCATCAAAGGTTACGTCTACTACCGGACCAATAACCTGCGCGATAATACCTTTTACTTTTTCATTCATAATGTTCCGGGAGATTTTTTCGCAAAGATAAAATAATATATTAGTTCGTAAATATGAAGTGAGCCTTTTTTTAGAATTTTTCCAAATAAGGACCCACAGAGTAAAGAATCCCAAAGAAGTGCAGGGAATGTTTCTCTCAACAAATTCTAAGCACGAATTTCGGATTTATATAATAATTACGTAATTAGGATTTAGAGTTTGAATATTAGGCTTTTGAGACAAGCTCTTCTCCCAGTGAAATGAAAGCCTGTGCAGTTAAAACTCAATTATCATTTCTTATTGAAAAAGCGTTTCTGGAAAACAATAAGGATGACCACTCCGGTAGTGATGGCAGCATCGGCGAGGTTAAATACAGGCCTGAAGAAAATAAATGTATCCCCTCCTTTAATTGGGATCCATTCCGGGTAGGTGCCATATAAAATTGGAAAATAGAACATGTCCACCACCTTTCCGTGCAGGAAACCGCCATAGCCTCCTCCTTCAGGCATAAATTGTGCAATTATATGAAAGCTGCTCTGGCTGAAGATCAGTCCATAAAATGCACTGTCGACAATATTTCCAAGGGCCCCGACAAAGATCAGGGACACACTGAAGATCAGTCCCCGGTGGGAACGTGTTTTAGCCAGGTAGGTAAGATACCACCCTATGAGGATCACGGCTATGATGCGAAAAATGCTGAGCGCCAGTTTCCCGTATCCACCTCCCAGGGTCATTCCAAAAGCCATTCCCTCATTCTCTGTAAAATGGATCAGGAACCAATCCCCTATTACTGAGAATTCTTCCCCCAGATACATATTGGTTTTGATCCAAACCTTGAGAAGCTGATCGATCAGCAGTACCAGGAAGATGGTGATGATGATTAGATATGACCTTTTCACAATACGCAGGGAATTATTTGTGGGAACTGCTTGTTAACAGGTGGATTAATAATAATCCGGGCATGAAACATACTAACTCCCCAGATTGTACTGTTTGTTTTTCGCTTCTATACTAAGTGTGGCATGTGGGACACTTCTCAGACGCTCTTTGGAGATCAACTTACCAGTAGCCCTGCAAATACCATAGGTTTTGTTTTCAATCCGGACCAGTGCATTTTCCAGGTTCTGGATAAATTTACTCTGGCGGGCAGCAAGCCTGCTGTTTTCCTCCTTCGATAGTACCTGGTAACCTTCTTCGAGCACCTTGAAGGTAGGAGAAGTATCATTTGTTCCATGCTCATTGGCATTGGTATATGCCTCAGTTAGCAATTCAAGGTCATTGCTTGCTTTCTCCAGTTTTCCCTCAATGAGTGTTTTGAATTCCAAGAGTTCCTCGTCAGAATACCTGGTTCTTTTTTCATCTTTTATGTCCTTCTTTTTCATAAGTCCTTGTATTTAGTTTGACACAATCAAATCCTTTCAATATTGATATATGCCTGTAGCTGGCCTGACAGTTCAACACGGATTTTTTTATCCTCTGTCAGTTGTTCTTCAAGCTCAAGTGTGTCGGCAAGAGTCTCCGAACAAATATAATCATAATTATGTTTGATTGCATCACTTATTTTAATGTTTTTTTCAATTATGATCCTGATCTTGTCTGTTACCTCAAAACCCTTGTCTTTACGAAGATTCTGTATCCTGTTCACAAGGTCGCGTGCGATGCCTTCCTCTTCAAGTTCAGGGGATAATGTAACGTCAAGTGCCACTGTCAAATTGCCCATGTTTGCAATCAGCCAGCCGGGGATATCCTGGGTGATGATATCAACGTCTGTTAACAAGATTTCAACTTCCTGTCCTTCAATGTCAAGCATGTATTTTTCATCCTCTTCTATCCGGGCAATATCATCCTGTGTAAATGCATTCACGGCAGCTGCGATATGCTTCATCATCTTCCCGTATTTTGGCCCCAGTGTTTTAAAATTCGGCTTAATGTTTTTCACCAGGATACCTGTTGTTTCGGAAAGGTATTCCAGTTCTTTCACATTCACCTCGGAGAGGATGAGGTTTTCAACGGCTTTCAGCTGTTTCTCAAACTTCTTATCCGGCACCGGGATCATGATCTTGTTCAACGGCTGCCTCACCCTGATACTGGATCTTTTCCTCAGGGAAAGCACCATGGAAGAGAACTTCTGTGCCATCTGCATGCGTTCTTCCAGATCTTTATCGATTATGTTTTCATCTACAACCGGAAAAACAGTCAGGTGAACAGAGTCCACTGCTTCTTTTCCCGTTACTTCATTCAGGTCGAGGAAAAGTTTTTCCATATAAAACGGAGCGATCGGGGCAGAAAGTTTTGCTACCACATCCAGGCACTTATAGAGTGTCTGATAGGCAGAGACTTTATCACTTGTATATTCCCCTTTCCAGAAACGCCTTCTGCTCAGCCTGACATACCAGTTGCTGAGGTGATCATTTACAAATTCCACTATGGCTCTTCCGGCACGGGTTGGCTCATAATCATCAAATGATGTATCAACCCGCTTAATAAGGGTATTGAGTTCGGATAATATCCAGCGGTCAATTTCAGGACGCTCTTCAAAAGGCACATCTTCTTCAGCGTATGTAAAACCATCAATATTGGCATACAATGAAAAGAAAGCATATGTATTATAGAGCGTACCAAAAAACTTGCGCTGCACTTCCCTGATATTTTTGCTGTCAAATTTCAGGTTGTCCCAAGGCTGAGAATTCGTCATCATATACCAGCGGGTGGCATCGGGGCCATATTGATGGATGGTTTCAAAGGGGTCAGCTGTATTGCCCAGCCTCTTCGACATCTTATTCCCGTCTTTGTCAAGGACAAGGCCGTTAGAGACACATGCCTTGTATGAAACTGAGTCAAACAGCATTACGGCAATGGCATGAAGGGTAAAGAACCATCCCCTGGTCTGGTCAACGCCTTCTGCAATAAAATCTGAAGGAAAATACTCTTTCAGGTGTTTGTTCTCAAAAGGATAATGAAACTGTGCATAAGGCATGGCTCCCGAATCAAACCATACATCGATCAATTCAGGTTCACGAAACATTTTCTTACCTGAGGGAGAGAGAAGAATAATCTTATCTACATAAGGCCTGTGAAGGTCGAAGGTCTTGTAATTCTCCTCCGACATGTCAGCCGTTTTGAAACCGGCCATTGGGTTAGATTCCATCAACCCGGCTTTCACTGACTTGTTAATTTCTTCATTAAGTTGTTCGGCAGAGCCAATGCAGATCTCTTCACTCCTGTCTTCTGTCGTCCAGATCGGCAAAGGTGTTCCCCAGAATCTGGAACGGGAAAGGTTCCAGTCAACGAGATTTTCCAGCCAGTTGCCGAAACGCCCTGAACCTGTTGCTGCCGGCTTCCACTTGATATCCTGGTTAAGTTCCAGCATTCTTTCTTTATAAGCAGTAGTCTTAACAAACCAGCTATCGAGCGGATAATAAAGGATGGGCTTATCAGTCCGCCAGCAATGCGGATAAGAGTGTTCGTATTTTTCTGTTTTAAAGGCTTTATTCTCTTTTTTTAATTTTACGATGAGCTCAACATCAACACTTTCCGGTGGGTTTTCAGGATCAAAATCGGCTGCGTATTCATTCTTGACATAGCGGCCTGCAAACTCACCCATCTGTTCCACAAATTTACCCTGTTTATCTACCATGGTGAGGGACCCAATGCCATTTTCTTTCCCGATTTTAAAGTCATCTGCACCAAAGCTCGGGGCAATGTGTACGATGCCGGTACCATCTTCCGTAGTCACGAAATCACCGGTGACCACCCGGAAGGCATCTCCGTCTTCAGGTTGCGCATAGGGTAGCAGTTGCTCATAATTGATCCCTTTTAGCTCAGCTCCGCTATATTCTGCAATTACTTTAAAGGGCATGTCTTTC
This sequence comes from Bacteroidales bacterium, assembly GCA_021107535.1. GTDB lineage: Bacteria > Bacteroidota > Bacteroidia > Bacteroidales > B18-G4 > B18-G4. Next base: position 4,703 of record JAIOSQ010000145.1, read on the forward strand.
TGCCCCGCTTCATACTCATCCAGTTTTAATCCGGCATTCTTCTCAGGGAAATATTTGCCAAGCAGGTCTTTCGCGAGTATGACCGTTGTGGGCAAGCCGGTATACGCATTATAGGTTTTAACGGCCACATATTTGATCTTCTTCCCGACTGCCAGCGCCGTATTGGAAGGAAGGGTCCATGCGGTAGTGGTCCATGCCAGGAAGAACATATCGTCCTGCGCATCTCCGGGCAGGAAATTCGATTTATCATCCCTGACCACCCTGAACTGTGCAACCACGGTGAGGTCCTTTACATCACGGTAACAACCCGGCAGGTTAAGTTCATGCGAGCTCAGGCCGGTGCCTGCAGCCGGTGAATAGGGCTGGATGCTGTAACCTTTGTAAAGAAGTTTTTTATCGTAAAGCTGTTTCAGCAGCCACCATACGGTCTCGATATACTTATTATCGAATGTCATATAGGGATGGTCGAGGTCGACCCAGTAGCCCATTTCCACGGTGAGTTCATCCCAGAGGTCTTTATACCTCATGACCTCCTTGCGACAGGCTTCATTATATTCTTCAACACTGATTTTTTTACCAATGTCTTCCTTGGTGATACCGAGTGTTTTCTCCACGCTGATCTCCACCGGAAGCCCATGGGTATCCCATCCTGCTTTACGGTCAACGAGAAAACCTTTTTGTGTTTTGTAGCGGCAGAAAATATCCTTGATCGCACGGGCCATCACGTGGTGGATGCCTGGTTTCCCGTTAGCTGAGGGGGGGCCTTCATAAAATACAAAGGACTCATGACCACGCCTGATGTCAAGGCTCTTCTGAAACACCTTGTGCTCTTCCCAGTACTGACCGATTTCTTTTCCGGTCTCTGTAAGGTTTAGTTGTTTATATTCCCTGTATTTCTTTGCCATTCAAAAGAAGATAATATGCCTGTTTTTTAACGAGGTGCAAAAATAGGAAAAAATATTGAGATCGTATCAGGTATTACGTATCAGGTATTACGTATTACGATAAAATATTGAGATATTAATTAGAAGGTGCCGGGTGCAGGGATTCCTGATTAGATGGAAAATTTCCAGGCGCAGTAATATTCCTCCGGGTGTTTATCGGGCGGGCAGGCGATACATTCGGTTTTGATGCGGGAATCGATGCTTTCGGCAAAGGTGGTATATTCCACCAGGCCACCTGATTTGCAGGGGTAGTCGTTCAGGCCCTTGCGTTTGCGAGCTACCTGCACACGGCATTCGTTCATCCGGAAGACAAAACTGTTTTCCGTCTCCTCAACAATTGATTGCTTATTTACAAAAGCATAAAGCCGGAATTGAAAGGCTTTTTTCAATCCTTCCAGTCCTGCCTGTTCAGGCAATCCGAGTATCCTTTTAATCGACCATGCCTCAAAGGGTGAAAAATGTGCCCAGCTGCTATCGTTGCAACGTTTGGCATCATTCATTCCGTATTCAAACTCTACGGCCTGGAACCATACGCCATCATTGGCCAGCCAGTTTATGGCTGAACCTTCGAGGAGATCATCCAGTTTTTCATCGGTAAGATCAAGAAGCGGCTGTGGAATGCCATCCTCCATTTCATAGCCAAGCACCTTGCCCAGGCGCCTCATCTGTATGGCAAAGCTTTTCTGCCAGGCGGCATCAAGGGCCTTGTATGCTTTTTCCCTTCCCATCTGGTGCTGTACCTCGGCGAACCAAATGGCATGGTGCATCATGGTGCGATGAAAAAAGTCGAGGATAATTTTTGATTTTTCTTGTTTTGATAGGTTTCCTGTCTGCATTTTTTTTCTTTCTTTTAGAAAATACCCTGATATCATTGATTAAATCCCCCCGAGGACTCGGGAGGATAAGTTCGTCTTAATGATTTTAGTGCGTTTTCAAATTTAAAATCATAGTCTCACTTACTTTGATAATTCGTTTTTAAAAACTTTGTTGGTAAGGATGGAGACGAGTATATCCACCGGTACACCGGTGTCATAATCATGCAAGATTTCCCGCACCTTTTCTTTCATTTCTTCTTCCTTGTCCATCGAAAGGATAACGGCCTTAAGTTCCCTGAACTGGGATCCCTTTAACTCATCCTGCAGGGCTTCGATAATGATCCGGAAGAAGCGGTCATCATCACCGGATTGATCCGGTAGTCCGAAAGCTTCCAATTCCGCGATAGAAGCCTCCAGTATCTTTCGGCCAAGCTTTTTGCAACTGTCCAGGTAAGATGATGTTCCGCTGGTATCACGTAAGGCCCAGGATGAATAATCGTATTCGATGCTCTCTATCTGTCTGATCTTTTCTGATGTATCGCCGAAGATACGCGCCAGCATTACAATAGTGAATTTCTTCCAGGCTTCCAGATCGAAGGTTTTGATGTCGAGTCGCTCAATCTGTTTCTTTAATATGCTGATTTCTTTTTTGACCATAATTGCAGGTTTTTGTCAATTTGTTATTGGCTGCTGGCTACTGGTTCCCAGCTACCAGTAGCCAGTAGCCAGCAGCCAGTAGCAATACTATTGATACCTATGAAGTGTCTGCTATGCAAAACCATTCAAACAACCACATCTCCAACAAATGTAAAAATACTAAATTCATTTTGAACAAGGCTAATTTTTTTCTATCTTTGGAAAGAAGGTTGCGAAAGGAGTCTCTCACGAAACCCCGAAGCGATATGATTGCACACAAACATAGCCATGCTAATGTCATTGCGGGACTGGTTTTTGCATTGGTCATCATGTTGCCGATGTTTTCATTGAAAGCCGCTAACAGTAACAGTAATATTGCTTGTTTTGTGTATCACCGTTTTGGTGATGACCGTTATTTTTCAACCAATATTTCCATCGAAGCATTCAGGGAGCAACTCACATACCTTAAGCAGAACAATTTCAGGGTGTGGACCATGGGCAAAGCAGTAAAAGCGATCCGGAACGGAGATATTGTTCCCCCTAAAACAGTGGTGCTCACCATTGATGACGGCTATCATTCCTTTTACGAAAACGGACTTCCCTTGTTGGAGGAATTCGGCTATCCGGCCACCCTTTTTGTAAACACTAAAAATGTAGGGAATAAAGACTACCTGAGCTGGCAGGAAATCCTGGATGCGCAAAGGAGGGGTATTGAGATTGGCAACCATTCACACGAACACGGACATTTCCTGAATATACCTTCAGAGGAGGAACGGAAAAATATATTTATTTCTGATCTTGTCACGGCACAAACTTTATTCAATGAGCAGCTGGGATACACCCCTGATTTGTATTCTTATCCTTATGGGGAATATGATGCTATGATGCAAGAAATTCTGGAAAAAGCCGGTTACCTGGCTGCAACAGCACAATATTCCGGGGTTCTTTATAAGGGATCCAACTTATTTGAGATCCCGCGTTTCCCCATGGGTGGCCCTTATGCTACAGTGAAAGGTTTCATACAAAAATCGCAGATGCTTGCCATGCAGCTGAGCAGTATAGAACCAGCCGGCATTGTCTTGCAACAAAATCCGCCGATACTGGAAATTACTATTCAATCCTATTGTATTGATGTGGAAAAGGTACAGTGTTTTGTTAACGGGCAGCGAAACTGCATTGTTGAACTTCATGAAAGTCCCGACATGATCAGGATGAAAATAAAATCAAAGGACCGGCTTACAGGCAGGCGTACCTTATACACGCTTACAGCTCCTTCAAAAAACGGGAAAGGTTGGTGCTGGTACAGTCATGTTTGGGTGAATCCGGAGGTTGAAGAAGACTGAAACGGTACGAGGGACGCGGTACGTGGTGCGAGGGACGGGGAATTTGAATTTAACTATAAAAAACATAATTATAACAACTGGTATTCTTATACTGATGATTACAATTTGTATAACTTCGTGTAAAAAAGATAATATCAACCCAACATCGACTTACAGTGATGAAATGATACTGCACAGCAATAAAGTATTGAGCCTTATCAAGCAATTTGATGAAAAGATGAGCAGCACTTTAAAGTCTGGCGAAATTATTGAGCTCGATTCTGCAATCTGGAACACCGAGGCATTACAAAACTACACCTATGCCTTCCCTGATTCATCTACAAAAGATTTCATTGTATTCAACTCAAACTATACCCTTGCTGTTGATGCCAACGGAATGGTTTGGTTAAGCGATGTACAGGTACTTAACAACCAGATGGAAGTTGATTATCAATCTAACCTGAATTCTCTTCAAAGTGAGGTAAAACTAATGCATTTTTGTGATGTAATTTTAGACTCAGTTGAAGGCAATATTGCTTATATTTCATCGATTAGTGGTTTTGGGGCTAACCTTCTATTGAATACATACTGGAGTTTTAGTGATGACGATGACTGGATATGGTGCACCCTATACAAGCCCTGAATAAACATTAAATTGAGAAGATGCCTGGAAAGTCAACCAGGCATCTTCCTTTTAACTAATTTAATTTATGAGAAAGTTCAATATTGCCACATTATACATGA
>JAIOSQ010000146.1 GCA_021107535.1 Bacteroidales bacterium
ATTCTTTCTAAATCCATTGCCTTAAAATTTAAATATTTATATGCTGTATTTTGTTAATTAATAACAGTGTGAATAATTTAACAGTGCAAAGATATACCTATTAGAATTACAAAAACAAAAAAACCGAAATTTTTTTTTAACAAGATTCCTTGTTCATTCATTCATTCACCTCACCCCCTGTCCCCCACTCCTAAAGGAGATGGGGAATGAAGCTCGAAGTGTCTGTAATCATCCATCGTATATCCTATATCCTACATCAGATTATAAATACTAAATTGTAAAAACTGAATTGTAAATTCCTTGTTCCTTGTTCTTTATTCTCTATTCTCTACCAGCTCTCCTGCATCATAATCCACCACGTAATCCACACTGCCATCAGGATTGTAGAAATACTCTTTACCCTGTTTGAGATTGTTTACATAAGCAATCCTGGAAAGCAATGAACCGTCGGGGTTCCAGAAACGCTGTATGCCCATACCCGCTTCATACCTGCCCTCTCCCACCAGGTTTCCGTAATCATTATAATACAACCAGGTTCCTGAGAAAAGGCCATTGGTGAACATACCGGAAATATGCAACTCTCTATTGCCATGCCATTTACGGTATGGCCCGTTCAGTGTATCGTTGACATATTCCTTGATCTCAATTCTCCTGCCTGAATAGGAATAATCAGTTGCTCTTCCATTTCTAATGTTGTTCTTATACTCTTCTTCAAGTTCTTTTCGCCCATTGTCATGATAACGTACACTTATACCCTCAATGCTGTTGTTCACATACGGGACTTCCTGCTGTATCGTTCCATCCTCATAATACCACCTGGCAGTGCCCTGCAATTTTCCGTTTTTATAAGGAAGCTCGGATTTGATATTTCCGTTTTCCCAGTATTGCTTTTCCACTTTGCTGCAAGAGGTGAAGAGAATAAGGGATATGATAATAATGGGTATTGGATAACTGTCGAATAATTTCATCTGCATAAATATTTTATAAATCCGGTACCTTTACTATTTTATAATTATGATACCTGCACAGGTTCCAGTATAGATTTTCATAGCCTGCCGGATAAGCAGGTGCAAATTTCACACTTGTTTTTAAAAGTTTTTCAGGATAATATGGCAGGCAGTCTTCGCAATCAGGGCCGAAACGCATCATGGCACCCAGAAAATAAGTAGCCAGATCGTAACCCTCAAATCCAAAGCGGCCAGGGTCTGTCTTGAATCTTTCCCTGAAACTTCTTACGAAATTTTCCACATCCGGATCATTGTAATCATAATAAGAATCTGTAAAGAAATACACTTTCAGATCAAGAAGGTAGTCGGTTTCCAGATTTGTAAAGCGCTCCCATTCCGGCATTCCTATAACGGTAATATCGAAAGTATCTTTCAGGTCATTCAGGCTGGTAAGTATCTCCGGCGCAAAGATTTCATTATTGGTCAGCACGATAAGCAGGTTGTGCCTGGCGATGGAAGCATGCTGTATAATACCGTACACACTGTCGGTGGCATAAGTTACTTCTGCTATTCCATTGGAGAAGAAGGTGCTGTCACCGGGGGCATTCTCGAGATATGCGGTTTGGATCTTCCGGTTCTCGACCTGTAGGCTGCTCATAAGTATCCCCCTGGCAAGGAGAGTGTCGGCTTCAGAATACTCAAGGATCAGGTCATAAAGTTTAGAATTCGGGATCTTTACTCCAAAAGGAACAAGCTTATCAAGTGAAGACTTTATAATTTCAATCTCATTGGCATATTGAAACTTGTTGTTCCTGATCAGGATAATATTTGATTCAGGATAGTATTTTTCAACAAAGCTGGTTAACAGGGCCGGCTGGGCATCCCGCGATGGTTTCATTTTATAAACATTGGGGCTGCTGAGCACTTCTGTCCGCCGTGTGAGCGGGTTTACGATCTTGATCCCGAACAGCTCCGCAAAGTTCGAGACCAGTTTGAAATTCCGGCTGTAAAATGGCCCGATGATCAGGTCCATATCCGGCAGTTCCGGTTGCTGTAATACCTGTATGGTCTTCGACACCTTCTCATCCACATCATAGACATATAGTTTCACCTTCAGTCCCTGCTCTTCGAGTTCATCCATGGCCATGAGAAAGCCTTCATAAAACTGAATAAAATTAAATGACTTGTAATCGTCAGGGTCGATAGAAGCCGCATTTCGCGGGATATCTATTTCTCTGACCTCTTCAGAATATAACGGAAGCATCAGCGCTATCTTCAGCTCGCGCTTATTCCGCTTCATCATGTCATAACACCTGATGCTGTCTTTTTTAATTACGGCCGAAGGGATATCATCCGGCTCTGTAACAACTACGGTCACATCATCTGCTTCAGTGGAAGATGGTGGGCCTACAGGGATATATAATACATCGCCGGGTCTTAGCCTGGAGCGAAAACCAGGGTTGGCATCCTTCATGGCCGTGACACTCACGGCATATTTCCCCGCTACTCTTTTCAACTTTGTTTTTTCACTCACCCTGTGGGTGATAAAGCTGTCAGGATTTATTATCGCTGGTATCCTGATCACCTCACCGGGATAAATATCCTTGGTCAGGCCGGTGTTAAATGCCATCAGGCTGTCGACACTGATCCTGTATTTTCTCGCAATGCTATACAGGGTCTCCTTTGCAACAACGATATGTTCAATGTACTTTTTTTCATCCTGGGGTACACCTGCCAGATCCATAGCAGAGGGTATGATGATCTTCCTGCCAATATCCAGGCTGGTGGTAATGCCCGGATTGGCTGCTTTCAGCTCAGGAATGCCTATCTTGTATTTCCTGGAGATGCTGTAAAGTGTTTCCCCCGCAGTAACAGTATGGACCTTGCTTTCAGCATCCGGGCCAGGAATCTCGCTTCCGCGTTTCTGCACCACCGGGTCCTTCAGCGGTATTTTTAGGTATTGTCCGGGCTTTAAACCCTCTGACCATTCCGGATTTACCTCTTTAAGGTCATTGACGGATACATCATATATCCTGGATATGGCAAAAAGGCTTTCCCCTTTTCCTACGATATGGAAGATGAACCTGAATTCCCCATTTCTCAATTCATTCGTGATCTTTTTTTCCCGGCTGACAACAGGGATCCTGAGAAGCTGTCCGATGGCAAGGCCGCTCTTTGCATCAGGATTCTCAAAGACCAACTCATCGACAGGCACATCATACACTTTAGATAATGAATACAGGGTTTGCCCCTGCTCCACTGTGTGCATATAATACTCTTTGCCATCGATACGCTCAAGGATTTCGGATTTTACAATTTCCTGGGAATACAGCTTTGCCGGGCCGCATACAGCAGCAAGCAGCATTAATACCACGAACAATTGCCTTCTCATTCTTTGCAGATTTTTATATGATAAACATTCAATCAGAGAAAAGCTTTCCCATAGACAATTCTATACATTCTTATTCCCATTCAATGGTTGATGGCGGCTTGGAACTGATGTCGTACACCACCCTGTTCACACCTTTCACCCGGTTGATGATATCGTTGGATACCTTTGACAGGAATTCGTAGGGAAGATGCGACCAGTCGGCAGTCATCCCATCCGTAGAACCCACAGCCCTGAGCACCACCACATTTTCATATGTTCTTTCATCACCCATTACTCCAACGGATTGAACCGGAAGCAATATAACCAGGGCCTGCCATACATCATCATACAGGCCATTGTTCTTCAAGCCCTCAATGAAGAGATCATCCACATCCTGCAATATCCTGACCTTTTCCGGAGTGATCTCCCCGATGATCCTGATCCCAAGACCGGGGCCCGGAAAAGGATGTCTGTTCAGAATGTCTGCCGGCATTTCCAGCGCCCTGCCAATTCTCCTGACTTCGTCTTTGAATAACGAATTAAGTGGTTCAATTATTTTCAGCTTCATCACATCCGGCAATCCGCCAACATTGTGATGGGACTTGATGGTGGCAGAAGGGCCTTTAACGGAAATTGATTCAATCACATCCGGGTAGATGGTACCCTGTGCAAGCCACTTCACATCTTTGATCTTATGGGCTTCTTCGTCGAAAACCTCAATAAATGTCCCTCCTATAGCTTTGCGCTTGTCTTCAGGTTCAGATATCCCCGCCAGGGCTTCATAAAAACGATCTTTGACATCAACTCCGGTAACATTCAGTCCCAATCCTTTATATGAATCCAGAACCTTGCTGAACTCATTCTTACGAAGCAATCCGTTGTCTACGAAAATGCAATAAAGATTATCACCAATGGCCCTTTGAAGAAGCTCTGCAGCAACAGATGAATCCACACCTCCCGATAGTCCAAGGACCACTTTTTCATTCCCAAGTTTTTCTTTGAGCGAAGCAATGCTTGTCTCAATAAATGAAGCCGGTGTCCATGATTGTGTGCAAGCACAAATGTCCACCACATAGTTTCGTAGAAGGGTAGCTCCTTCTATTGTATGATAGACTTCAGGGTGGAATTGTATGCCATAGGTATCTTCACCTTTTATTTTGTATCCGGCCACCTCCACATCATGCGTGCTGCTGATCACTTCAAGATTTTCAGGAAGTTCCAATATGGTATCCCCGTGCGACATCCACACCTGACTGCCGTCACTCATACCCTTCATCAACTTACTATCGCGATTAATAAATGTCAGGTTTGCCCTGCCATACTCCCTGATCTCTGAAGGGGCAACTACACCGTCCTCATGTTGTGCCATCAGCTGGGCACCATAACAAACACCAAGTGTTGGAAGTTCCTTGCGAATGCCATTCAGGTCCGGATTGGGAGCATCTTCCCCCCTAACGGAAAAGGGGCTTCCCGACAGGATAACCCCTTTAATATGATCGTTGATCTCCGGAATCTTGTTATATGGATGGATCTCACAGTAAACATTGAGTTCCCTCACACGGCGTGCGATAAGTTGTGTATATTGAGAGCCAAAATCAAGGATCAGTATTGTTTCTTCCATGCTGCAAATATAAAGAAAAAAGTAGCAGTAAATCTTCCATTAAACAAAGGCCGGGTGAGATACTGGAAGATCATCCTTTTATTTCCTGGCTGGTGAAATGATAAAATAATTTATTAACTTTGAGGAAAGCATTTTTTATGATCATAAACACGAATGGCCTGATGATGATCAGGCACGATGAGCTGGATCCTCAGATACATGAAGTCATGCAGGATCCTTCCATCCTGGAAAACCTTTCCGAAGCAAGGTCCTTTCCCGACAGGATGCCATCCTCCATATGCTTCAGGATAGAAAAAGATGAAAATATCATCGGGCAGATATGCCTGAAGCACATAACCTGGATCAACAGGAAAGCCGAGGTCAGCCTGTTTATCAGAAAAGATATGCAGGAGAAGGGACACGGGTCACTGGCATTGCAAGCGATCATTGAATATGCCTTTAAGCGATTGAACTTATACAGACTTGAAGCTGAAGTGATTGATGGGAACCTGGCCTCGCTAAAGCTGGTTGATAAAGCGGGATTCACTGCAGAAGGCC
>JAIOSQ010000196.1 GCA_021107535.1 Bacteroidales bacterium
ACTTCGACAGCAAGGTAGGCTATAAAGACCAATTGGTTGACAAATTCAAGACCGTTAAGAACAGCCAGTTTGCACAACCACTGTTCGAATTCTCCGGTGCCTGCGCAGGTTGTGGAGAGACACCTTATGTGAAAACCATTACCCAGCTCTTCGGGGAGCGCATGATGGTTTCCAATGCTACGGGTTGCTCTTCTATCTACGGTGGTTCGGCACCTTCGACATCTTATTGCAGCAACAAGGAATCTGGCCATGGCGTGGCCTGGGCAAACTCCCTCTTTGAAGACAATGCAGAATATGGATTCGGTATGGCTGTTGGTGTAAGAAAGATGCGTGAAAGGATTGCCGACAGGTTGAATAAGCTGGCCCCCAATGCTGATGCCAAAACGCAGGAAGCCATCAATGAATGGCTGGAAGGCATGGAGCTTGCAGAGCCATCGAAGATCGCATCAGCCAAACTGCTACCCCTGCTTTCAAGGATAAAAGACCCGCTGGCAGAAGAAGTGCTCAAGCTTGAGCAATATTTTGTCAAGAAATCAATATGGGCGTTTGGTGGTGACGGATGGGCCTATGACATTGGCTACGGTGGGATTGATCATGTCATTGCTACCGGTGAAGATATCAATATCCTTGTTTTGGATACCGAAATATATTCCAATACCGGCGGGCAGTCATCCAAAGCAACACCTGTGGGTGCCGTTGCCAAGTTTGCCGCTTCAGGTAAGAAGATCCGTAAAAAAGATCTGGGAATGATGGCCATGACCTATGGATATGTATATGTTGCACAGGTAGCCATGGGAGCCAGCCAGTCGCAGTTCTTCAAAGCGCTGAAAGAAGCTGAAGCCTACCCGGGGCCTTCACTGATCATTGCCTACTCACCCTGTATCAGCCACGGCCTCAAAAGAGGAATGGGTAAATCACAGGAAGAGATGAAACATGCAGTAGAATCCGGTTACTGGCAGACATACAGGTTTAACCCGCTGCTGGAAGAAGAAGGAAAAAACCCCTTCATCCTCGATTCAAAAGAACCCGACTGGAGCCTGTTCAATGATTTTCTTAATAGTGAGGTCAGGTATACATCACTCAAGAAAACCTTCCCTGCAGAAGCCGAAAGGCTGCAGACCCTTGCTGAAAAGAACGCAAGATGGCGGTACAACAGCTACAAGCGCCTTGCTGAGATGGACTATTCACAAGAATAATCATTGCATCAATGTTCAATATAAAACCGGATTAGTTTGCTGATCCGGTTTTTTTATATCCTCACAGGCCCCGATCAATCATTATTGACAAGCCGGTATCCTTTTTGTACCTTAGCCACAAACAATAAATCCACCAGTATGAAAAGATCCATTTCAATATTTATTGCATTGATGATGTTGGGTATATTCAACCTGAATGCCCAGACCATCAGCCCGGATTTCTATTTTGACGATGAGCCCGGAACCCATAATATGGGAATGGCTACCGACGGAGAGTTCTATTATAGCTGTAACGGAGGCAAAACATACGAAGGAAAGATCAGCAAATACAGCTTCAACGGCAACTTTATGAAAAGTTATGAGATCGACCTGGATATGCGCAGCATTATGTATAATTCGAAAGACAAGCACTTATACATAAACTGCTATGATGGAAATATTTACAGGATCACCGACCTGAAAGAAGGATCTTTTCAGTTGGTATTCACTAAGCTTTATAAAGACAAGCAGGCATCTCTTGCCATGGACCCCAAAGGAAAATACCTTTATTTTTTCAACGATGGCACCCTCAGCATTTTCAATTTTGCCGATGGCACCCTTAAAGACAGGTATTACGGATTAAACAGCGGACCGGAACTGGGTAGCGGTAATATGTCTGTTGCCGTCACAAAGAAAAGCATCGTCACGTTCAATTCGGAGGAACAAGTCTTTTATATCTATGATAAAAAAGGGAGATTGAAAGAAACGATCAAATATAAAGAAGGGGATTACGGGTTTTCTCTATCCTACGCCAATGGCTATATCTTCGTTGCCAAAGACGGTGACTATGGTATGGGAAGGTGGTTTGGGTATGAGTATAAGTAGGTGCGGGGTGCGGGGTACCAGTGACCAGTGACCAGTAACCAGTAACCAGCAACTATTCTATCACCACCTGAACCGGCAATCTTGCCTGCACGCCTTCCCAGCTAACTGCAGATTGGATATGTCTGAAATCATGATAGAACGGCCCCAATTCCGATTGTATGATCCTTGTGAACACACCCGCAGACAAGGCTTCCATCAACTGATCGATAGGATCTTTCTGTACCGGAAGCTCGAGCAATCTCCATTCTTCAAGTCCTGCCACCTCTGCAGCCAGGTCAATCGCATCATACAGTCCTCCAAAGTCATCGATCAGTCCAAGTCGTTTGGCATCCACGCCACTCCATACCCTGCCCTCACCAATCTCATCCACTTCCTCCTTTGTCATATCACGATTATTGGAAACCCGTAAAAGAAACAGATCATAAACATTTTCCACCTTGGCTTGCAGCACTTTCCTTTCATAAGATGATAGGGGCCTGATTACAGACGGAAAGCCTGCATTTGTGTTTGTCATGGCATTGTCGTAGGTGATCCCCAGCTTATTTTCCATGAATCCCCCAAAATCGGGTATTACACCAAAGACCCCGATGGAACCGTTGAGCGTGGTTGGATCGGCCAGGATCTTTTCGGAGGCACACGCAATCCAGTAACCACCGGAAGCAGCCACACCACCCATTGAAACAATGATTGGTTTCACAGCCTGTGTGAGCTCCAGTTCACGCCAGATCACATCAGAAGCCAATGCATCCCCGCCGGGAGAGTTCACCCGGAATACAATGGCCTTGACGTTTTCATTGCGACGAACCTTAGCAATGGTTTTAGCAAAGCGGTCGGCACCAATCTTTTGATCGTTACCTTCCCCACTTCCAATCTCTCCGGTAGCATAGATCACGGCAATGCGATCTCTTGTGACAGAAACTCCCTTCCATACCCGGTCATACTGGTTCAGGGAAATGAAATTGACATCTTCAATATCAGAAACACCTGTGTGTTCTGCAACTTTAGCGGCATACTCGTCACGGTAATTTACATCATCCACAAGACCGTGTCTCACAGCGCCATCCGCATCATAGGCAATAAGCTGATCAGCTATCGTATTGAGATCCCCGATGCTCAGGCCACGTGATCCGGAAATTTCTCCAAGCATTGAATTCCAGATGGACTGAACCAATACACTATATTGCTCCCTGTTCTCAGGGCTCATTTCTTTCTGTATCAAGGGTTCAACAGCACTTTTAAACTTTCCGTGCCTAACGATCTGCATGTTAATATCCAGTTTATCGAGGGTACCCTTGATAAACATAAGCTGGGCATTGAGGCCCTTGAAATCGATGAAGCCTTCCGGGTGCAGATACATCTCGTCAGCCACAGATCCCAGGTAATATGCACCCTGTGAAACATATTCCCCGTAACAAAGAATAAATTTTCCGCTTTCCTTAAAATCGAGTAATGCAGCCCTGATCTCTTCCAGTGTGGATATACCGGAAGGAACAATGTTCAGGTCAAGAATAATGCCTTTGAT
>JAIOSQ010000060.1 GCA_021107535.1 Bacteroidales bacterium
AAAAGAAGGCAAGTACGCTGATTAATGCATATACCGGACAAAGTGAACACTTCTGTTCAGAAATATTTGAACACCTCATTAAATAAATACTGAGCATTACATCTTTAATATAACCTGCATGTTAGGACATCTCAAGGTCCTGGAATCATGTACTCTCTTAACTCCTATTTTAGGCGTTCACTTTCACCGGAATCTCCAATCAGAGGCAAAAGCCTTTTTTTTTACATGCAGCCGAAATAGGAAGTAATAATAATGGAATACACTCCCATGGTATCTACCTCTATATAGAACTCCAAATGATAGGCAATTTAGATCCGGGAAAATATTGCTTCACTAAACACTGGGTCCTTCGGGTACTTTCATTTTCTCCCTGCAGGAGAAAGCTGACATGTATATTTGTTCTGAAATTTACTCCTTGATCTGTCTGACTTGCCATCATTTTTAATTCTCCGGCGAGCCAGAAGCCTTAAAAAGTCCGCAGGGCAGCGGCATCCAATCATGTTAACATTCTCAGATTTTACCGCTTTTATCGATTCTATCTATTTCGAAGGCTATGCTAACCAGCTCGCTGCAACTGATCCCGAAAAACTTCAATTTGAGTTTGAAGAATATCAGGCCATGAAGCATTAATATAATTTTAAAAAACAAAAGGGGGCTTGTTTGCAAACAAGCCCCCTTTTGTTTGAAAGCACTGACTATTGTATAATTTTCTTAAGCTCCCAGACTATTCCATCTGAAAAGTTAAGCTTAATCAATCCCACATCTATATTATAAAATAGTTTGGATAAATATTGGCTGGTATCGCTATTATCCCCTGACGGAAAGTATACTTCGCAGGAATCAGAAAATACATGATAATAGTACCTACTACCCACAGCTATACTATCAAAATACTCCTGCCCACTTTGTAAGTTATTAAAACTTAGTGGTAAAATAAACATAGAATTAGCATTAAATTCATTGGTTTTATCTAGATAATTATTAGAAAATCCTAACCAAAGTTTAGGTGGATCATTACGATAAGTTTTCATCGAAAAAAATATCGAATAATTGTTTATACTATCAATGAAAGAGCAATAATCTACTTCTGTGATATAATATTCATTTGAATTCACACTTAAGTAATTCTTTTTAGATTCTCTAAAACGTCCATTACCAGGGAAAGATAGATCCATACCTTCAGATGAACTAAAAACTAAGACTTCTGCCCCTTGATACGGAATAGTATAGATTAAATCCCCAAGATAGTACTCGTCAAGTAAATTCGTTTTGTCACATCCTGTTTTAAGTACTACTAGAAAGAACAATATCGAAATCCAGAACGGCTTAAAAGATTTTACTCGATAAATCATTTTATATCAGATATTTTACCCTACATTGTATCTCCATACTAAAAAAATGGATTTAGTCAAAGTTAAGGTGTTATATTTTATTAAGCAACATTACTTAGCTTTTGTTGATAAACAGCTACGAGATCTCTTGGTCTATGTGTATTGCTTATTCATCTCCTTCAAGATCACGAAAATAACCAAACCTTTATTGAGCAACAGATATTTTAATGATTGCGCTGTTCGTATCTGCTTTAAATTTAAGAATATATAAACCGTTTTTAACACTTGATAAATTAATTGAGATTTGAGACGAATTGATACTTTTACATTCAATCAATTCTCCATAAGATGAATAAATTTCATAATGCTTGAATCCTATAACATTTTTAACCTTAAAAGCCCCATTGCTTGGGTTTGGATAAACAATAATATCACCTTCTGGCTCTATTCCTTGGTTGGTAGTAGAGTTTGAGAAGTCTTTGTTGGCTGCTTCTAGCCCTCTTTGGCTCATAAGCTTTTTACGCCCGTCCAAAGAATCTTCCTGTGAACGATTACTTCCATTAGCTCTCATTACTTCTTCACATGGATTATTTGTCGTTTTTGCAAAATATATAGGATAGTTTAGGTCCGGATCGATAGAAAACCTTACTTCGCTGCCCGCATTTGCCTGAAAACCTGGCAAAAGACGTATGGCCTGCCCTGCAGTAAAATTATTTTGATATCCTGTATGGGATTGACTAACAGCATCGATCTGTCGTGCCGCACTAACTGATTCATTCTGACTGACTGATTCTACATATAAAAATATTGGCAGATCACCCCTATTATAATTATAAAAGTATGAGGTATATAACAGCATATAGTCTAGCATATTATAATGACCTCCAAAGTCATCTTCTCCAAACACATGCATAGGTGAGAATAATGACATGCCATGCCAAGGCGGATCAGTCCTAAGGACTTCAACTTCACTATTATAATGATATGCTCCACATGGGGGACAGCTATCTAGATATATATCTTCATAAAAAGAGCGGTCTAAGAATTCATTTCCATCGTAGCCATACAAAACATATGAAATTGCAGGTAAATGAGGCCATACACCTGGATATTCATGATAACCAATGTGATCATTATGACATCTTACAAGCCAATCATATGTATTATCAGGAGCGGCAGGTTCGTTGATTAAACAACTCAACAGTGCATTTCCATATGCACTATAGGGCTTTCCTTCAAGTATCAAGGTCCAGTCAACTGGAATCCCAAGCACAAGATATAATGAGATCGTAAATTCAGTTCCATTAAATATATCTTCATTTGCAAGCTGTACTGCTTTAAAAACAAATTTGAATTTATCGGAATAGGAGTAATGCTCATTTTGATCACTTACAATTCCGGCCGCTTTAGCAAAAGCCCAGCATTGTGTAGAAACTTCGTACCATTCACCTCCACGAGGTACGGGATTTCCTGTACACGGATTTTTTATTCCCCATCTTTTTTCAATTGGCCATTGGTATGAGTTGCTATGCATACCGTACATCAGTGTGCTAGCAATATTTGCTGCTACGTCCAGAATAGATTGATTGTCCACAAGTCTGTGAATAAGACGCAAACCTAATAACATACCCCAGACCTGATCCTGGCTCACCGTGTTCATTTCACCATATCCATCCACCCAATCACTTTTTATTTCTTTACCGGAAAAATATTGTGCGGCAGGACCAGTATCATCAACATCATCACGAAGGAAAAACCCATTATAATGCGTTGCATTCCACCCCCATACGGTTTCTGCAGATAGGTCCAGCCTAACATAAGTATACAGAGCTTGTGCCAGTTCGTTTAAAGTTTCAGTAACATCCTGCCGATTTTCCTTTAATAAATAGTATTCCAGAGCCAGGACACCAAGATAATGTCCATGTATAAAAGGTGCATCTGCCCATCTGACAAATTCAGGACCCTGGTTATAGGGCATAAATTCAAGATATTTGACGTTTTCGGCAACAATATTTGCCCCCGGAGTAGTATATGCACTGTTAGTATAATACATAAACTCAGTTTTCAGGTTTTCCCTGAAATGCCAGTATTTTTCTAGGTTTTCTTGTAATTGTGCATTTTGTGCATGAAGCTCAACGTATTGAAAAGTGCATATAAGGCTAAACACAGTTAGAATAAGGGGTTTCATTTTCATTGACTTGTGCTTTTAATAAGTTCAACTTCTTGTGATAACGCCTCAATTATCTTCTCCTGCTCTATAATATATAACGTCAGTTCCTCAATTTTTTGAAGTAATATGGCATCCATTTCTCCCAGATTCAAGCCATCCTCTTTGATCTCCTTTTCACTTGGAACATCAGGTAAATGCTTGTTTTCAAGAATGAATCCTTCCACCTCTTTTAGTGGCCTTAGCTTGTATGACTCTGAAAAAACAAAATCAGACCAAACATCGGCAACGACTTCAACTTCCTGAGCCCATAATTTGTTTGCTATAAAGGTTTCTCCGCTAGGTCTTATCACAAATACTTCAGTGTCCTGTGTGCTTTTAATAATAAAGCTCTTAGGATCAATAGAATCAGGATCCCAGCCACTAATTTGTAATCTGTTTTTAACATCAAGTCTTGCAGAGGGTTCACTAACGTGAATTCCAACATTACCTTCATGGGTCATGAATATTCCTGAATAAATATTTTCTGATCCTGAATAATGAGGGGCAATTATGAGTCTCCCCCCTTCTGTGGTTTGAGAAGTTGTGTTGGACCAAAAAATACCAACATCTCCTTCCCTGGACAGCTTGTTATAACCGAAATTTCCCACCTTTGGAACGAAAAATATCCTTCCTCCTTCATGTGTCACAAATTCTGCAGCTTTTTTATCTAGTTCTGTTTGATTATGAATAACATGTATACTCCCTGGTGGATATGAATAAGGATTTCCATGGTCAAGGTCACAAACTGTTAGATTATTATGAACAAACAGTCCTTCTTCTTGAGTAGCAGCCATATGTACAACATCGTTATATTTAAAGTTTAGAGTATGATCAAGGTTTAGAGTATGATCAAATATTAAATGACTTATATCCCATTGTTCTCCGATACCTGTAACCAAGCTATAACTTGCGGAGTACCCATTACTAGATATAATGGCTCTGGATTGATCATATAGAAAATCTCCCTCCATATCTTGAACATGGAAAAGTGCAGCAGGTTCAAATGTGCCTATCCCTACATTGCCGCCTTGGAAAAGGTGATAATTGGCTGTTAAATATATGAGGCCGGAATTACTATTATAAGCAACTCCATGCTCGAAATCTCCTAAGAATAATCCAGCTTGATTTACCCCTTCATCAGTTTCGAATCTAAAAGGTTCAATAAATATGTTTGGTGTTTCATTCTCCCCTCCTTTAATATGGAGCTTTGCTAATGGTTCTATTACTTCTCCCATTCCAACATTTCCATGCTTAAACAAAAAGTTTGAACCTGTGTTAAAGACAAGTCCCTGATCATAACTGCCTGTTATACTATGCTGAAAGTTGCCTAGTGCAACACTTGCTTGCTGGTTAAGCCCCCAGTAACCCGGTTCAACGAAAATAGCTGCGGTTTGTCCTTCGTTTGCATATAAGTGTAATAAACTTTGAGGATCATCTGTTCCAACTCCGATTGGTCCATTTTCAAAGAAAAACTTACTTTCAGAATAAAACTCAATACCCCTGTTACTACCCGCCGAGATTCGATTGAATACGTTCCCAAGATATATGTCTGCTGTTTTACCACCTTCCCAGTTAGTTGGCTCCAGAAACAAGTTTGCGTCCTCTTCTGCATCTGCTCTAATGTGGAGCTTAGCTTCAGGATTAGTCACATTTCCGATGCCTACTTTACCAGTTCTACCATAATACAGATCAGATGATGGAGCTCTCTCAATAAAAAGTGTTGGGAATTTACTATTAAAACCAATCATTAATGATTGTGGTGTTCCATTAACTAAACGGTATTGGCTTCCGCCTCCTTCACCTATTACAAATGATAAAGGCCCGCTTGCTTCAACATTAGTCCCGATTGAAATTGAATTTGAATTCAAACCGCCAGTTGCATTGGAATATGATCCAATCGCAATACCGCCATTAGCTGTATTATTTGGCCCGATAATGCTTCCTCCATAACTGGTTGATCCTCCTGGGCATTCAACGCAAACTACTGATTCAGGTTGTTGTGCATTAACCACTATTGTAGCCAGGGTAATTAGTAAAATTGATAGTGTCTTTTTCATAGCTTTTTGTTTTATTTCGTTTTGATCCATTTTCCGGTTTCTATTATTTTCGAGCCATCAATAATATGCCAATAATAATTTCCCGGAGGCTGGGATGATACATTAATATTTGTTATATTTTGATTAATCTGTTTTGAAATAATCTGTTTGCCGCTTTGATCATATAGCATAAAGGTTGCATTGTACAAGGTTGTCCTGATATGTAATTGGTTCCTTCCCGGATTTGGATACACGATAGCAGAGCAAATATTTAGCTTACCATCTTCATTTATTCCTACGGAGATAAAATCCTCATAAAGCAATTTCTGAATGATTACATCCCTTTCATAGCTTTGAGAAACAAAATCATACCATGTGGCTGTTATTAGTACACCTGTATCAGGAGTAGCAGTAATTGTTTTAAAATTATATGTTGCATCACCACCGATATATTTTTCAGATTCAATTTCGAGGTTTTCATTCATCCGTGCAATTACAATCCAAGATGGCCCAGGCACCCAAATCCCTATTTGGAAATTATGTGTTCCACCAGAATATATATATGATGGCGAAAAATAATCCATCATAATGTGACCGACTTGAACCACAGTATCAGGATGGGTATAATAGCTTTCGTTTATAACAGTAAAATTGCTATCTAACTTAAAGTTAGCTAAGTATTTTTCTACCAAGCCTGGCTCAACATAATTGTATATGCCGGATGATATTAGGTTTCCGTCAGGTAGTAGTTTTGAAGTCATATAATTTTTAAACCATCGAGGATAATACATTACTTTAGTCTGGTTTAAATCGAAATCAATCTCAATGCACTGGGATTCCGGCCCAGAAGGACTATAATGAGCGAAATGTGTATGAAGCAAGTATGCAGTTGAGTCATAATTATACGTTAATTCACAAGTTGTACCTGAGCTGTCATTAACATATTTACGATATGAAACACTATCCCCATCCTCATCCATTTGAAATAAGTACATCATATTGTGAGGTAATAATGAGCAAGCATGTAGGAAACCTCCTCCTGCAAGCCTTAAAAGCACCGGCACGTCTGGGATACAAGCATATTCATTAATACTATGAAGTTGGTATATTTTTTCCCATTCAACATTTAGGCTCTCATCAATCTTTGCAAAATATGAAAACCATAAACTTGCATTGCTATCTACATGATACCCAATGCCTGTTACCAAGTATGTAGGTGGGTAAATATCCACATTAATAATTTCATGAAGAATCAACACTGTATCAGGCTTTCTCAAAACTTTGCTAATTGTATCGCCGCTAGAACTAATGTTGTACAAGTAAGATTTTGGAATATAGTCAGGTGGATTAGATTTCCAGATTATTCCTACAAAGTTGTTCTCCGAATTCATCACTAGACTACGTGGATATTCATCCAATTCTGATTCAATTCTGAGTTCAAATCCTTCTTGTGCAAATGAACTACAATACAACATCCAAATCAAGAATGCTATAAAAGGACTTACAACTTTTGTATTAGTACTTTTCATTCAATATTGAATCAATTAGCATTCATGATATCCTCAATAACCCAAGTAGACTGAACAAACCAAACATCACCAAGAAAAATAGTGAAATCATGTTGTATAAAAGTTTCATTAGCATCCGTTAATCCTTCAACTAAACAGTCAATGAATTCAAGTGAATATGCATCCTCAAATTCATTTATAAAATCACTATATTCCAACAAATAAAATGGCATTTCAATTGCATCTGAAATACATTTCGTATCATCATCAATTTGTCCAACCGAAATTGTAGCAAAAAACACCCTGTAATCCATGTAATTGTCAAGAATATCATCTGGAATTCTATATTCAGGTAGATTTGGAGTAAGTGGTCCCTCAGTATGTATCAATTCATGTCTTCTAATCATTCCTGGCGGAGGAGCTGGAATATGGCAAAAACGTAAATCTCCCTGGAGGTCCAAAGCTGCATCCCATTTACCAGCATAAGGATTATTAGCTTCACACGTCCCACCCTTATAACCATACCACCAACCAACTTCTTGACTTATAGTTAATGAACTACCTTGATTTGCAATTAAAGTACGAACCCCCACAATTGCATCTCCATTACCATCAAATCCATTCAATTCAAGATCAACAAGCATTAGCTTTTTATTTGAAATCCCTGACCGAACCATATGTTCTTGCACTGTGTCTACTAAAACATCGAAGTAATGCAATGACAAGTCGCTTTCGAATATTTCAAGTAGATCATCTAAAGGCATTATTACCTCAGAGTTTGTTTGAACTCTATCTGTAAATTCAATATCTGTATAACAGTAATTAAAATTCAATTGAGACTCAAGTTCCAATACAGCTTCATTTGCAGCATATTTCACCCCACCACTTTTCAAATCAGGATTCTTACGGTAGTATTCCATTTTTTCTTTAAATGCCAGGATATGGGCAGTCATTGCTTCCGATTCCTGTATCAATTGTTCTGAAGATTGAACAGCTTGTTCATTTTTCTCTTTACTACACTGAATTGACACAAACAATGTACTTATTGCAAGCAAGGCAATAACAATAATTCTGGTTTTCATGGTTTTAAATTTTGGTTGTTATTAAATGAATGATTAAATTCTAAAAGCATATATATTCTATATCTCTTAATAGCAATCATGGAAAAACCTTACTTCAAGTATGATTTCAAATAACATTAATGCCAAATTTTTTTACTGGGAAGCTAATAATGAGTATTAGGCGAGTGGTTTTCAGGATCAGAGTTATCCAGTACAATAATTAATACCGATTTTTAGAAAAGGTTACCCTGATTTTTACTTTCGGGTTTGTTACATGCTAAGTTTCTATATCTTATAGATTCAATTTATGTTTAGTCTAAATAAACATGTTTTTGATTTACATACAAACCACCTTGTCCTTTTTTTTTGCTGTGATGTAATATTCCTTTGCTTCTATAATCAACATCTTTTCTATGGAAGCAATCAAATTATCTACCGTATTATCCGAACTCGATGAAAAGGTTCTGCCCGATGGCACACAAAAAACCTTTTCGGTCAAGTTCGTGAAGAAAAACGGAGAATTAGTCTATTACCCCCGATGTGTTTCATGTGGCCTTAATCTGAATCTCAAAGCAAATGCAATGAGAGGCGTAAGGCTTGTTGATCGGAACATCAACTCATTGAAGGTGCTGTAGCATAAAGAAAGTTTTAAGGCAAATACAATAGAATTAATGCACCGTCAGGATCATAAAATATTCATTAGCATCGAACCGATCTTAGGAATGCTTATACCAGAGGCAATTTCATTTGCAGATCATGCAATTATCGGTGCAATGACAGGCCCAGGGGCAAAACCACCAGAATTATCATGGATTAATGGCTTGCAACATCCAAATATCCATTTTAACGACAATATTTTGAAGTACATCCAATGAATTTTACTGAAATAATGAAAATAATGGCCATTTTTTAAAAAAATTATGCTTATTCCAGATAGATTTATGAAAATAACGGGGCATTTTTCAGGAAATTA
>JAIOSQ010000177.1 GCA_021107535.1 Bacteroidales bacterium
GCAGCCCCCGCAATGTCCGAAATGCTCACATGCAGGCTCCACACGTTTGTCTGAATGCTTGTGAATCTTGACGGCCCTGCCTTCATAATAGCTTTTTTTCTTTTTAACGACTTGTATATCCACTACATCTCCCGGAACAACAAAAGGTACAAAGATGACCCTGTTATCTACCCTGGCAACCGCTTTGCCTTCCGAGCCCGCATCTATGATCTCAACAGCCTCATACAATGGATAATTTCTCTTTCTGCTCATAGTGTTTGAAATTTTTTGCGAAAGTACGATAAAAGCAGGAAGTATTTAAAGTACTTAGAGTACTTAGAGTATTTAGAGTACTTAAAGTATTTAGAGTATTTAAAGTTTGGAGTGAGCTAAAGTGACTAAAGTGAGCTAAAGTGACTAAAGTGAGCTAGAGTGACTAAAGTGAACTAGAGTGAGCTAAAGTTTGGAGTTCTGAGTTAAAGCCGTAAATCTACACTATGCACTCTAAACTATACACTCTAAATAGGAACTAGCCACTCGGCACTAGGCACTAGGAACTCATAATGTGTATCTTTGCAAGAGATAAAACGATCCAGCCATGAAAGTCCTACCTATTGAGAAAGTCCGCGAAGCGGATGCATATACAATTAAACATGAGCCTATTGATTCGATAGACTTGATGGAAAGAGCGGCAAAGTCCTGTTTTAAATGGATGCAAAAGAAGCTCAGTCCCGGCGCCATCGTGAAAGTCTTTTGTGGTTTGGGCAACAATGGTGGCGATGGCCTGGCACTTGCCCGCCTGCTGGCAAAAAAAGAATTCAGGGTAGAAGTGTTTATTGTTAGATATTCCGATAAGGCTTCGGAAGACTTTACAATCAACCTCGAACGACTGGAATACCAGGGAATTGTCAGGATAAATGAGATCCGTGTGGGTGATGAACTGCCTTCAGGGCTGAAGGGCGAATGGCTTGTGGATGCCATTTTTGGTTCCGGTTTGTCGAAGCCTGTAACAGGATTCATCGCCGACGTAATTGGCCATATCAATCAGTCGGGTGCGAAAGTTATTTCAGTCGATATCCCCTCGGGACTTTATTGCGATAAATCCAGTGTTGATTCGGGCGGAGCGATCATACATGCCGATTACACCCTGACTTTCCAGCTTCCGAAGAAGGCCTTCATGTTTGCCGAAAACCTTGTATACGTGAAAGAGTGGGAACCAATGCCTATTGGCCTTCATCCCGACTTCATCAAGAGTGTGGATAAGGCAGACAATTTTATGCTCGGGGCGGATATAAAAAAACTGATCAAGCAACGCCGCAAGTTTGATCATAAAGGAAAATTTGGACATGCTTTGCTCATCGCCGGCAGCTATGGGAAGATGGGGGCCGCAGTGCTGGCATCAGAAGCCTGTATGCGGGCCGGCGCAGGCTTGCTGACAACACATATTCCACAGAGGGGTTATGATATTCTTCAGACAGCTGTACCGGAAGCCATGAGTAGTATAGACCGTTCTGAGACTTCATTTACTGAGATCCCAAATCTTGATCCGTACAATGCCATTGGCATCGGCCCTGGCATAGGACAGGATAAGGAAACCCAGACTGCATTAAAAGTTTTGATACAAAATACCGGTTTGCCTATACTGTTTGATGCTGATGCCATCAATATCCTGGGAGAGAACAAGACATGGATATCGTTCATCCCTCCGGGATCGATCTTTACCCCCCATCCGAAAGAGTTTGAACGTCTGGTGGGAAAAAGCAGCAATGCTTTTGACAGGGACAAGCTGCAGCGTGAGTTTTCGATAAAACACGGGGCATATGTTGTACTGAAGGGTTATTCCACTGCGATCAGCTGTCCTGACGGGACCTGCTATTACAATTCGACCGGAAACCCTGGTATGGCTACAGGTGGCAGTGGTGACGCACTCACGGGGGTGATCCTGGGATTACTTGCGCAGGGCTATACTTCATTGGATGCCTGCCTTGTCGGAGCCCACTTACATGGCTTGGCCGGCGATCTGGCTTCGGAAGAGCTGGGATATGAAGCATCCCTGGCCAGCGATATTATCGGGCATATTGGATATGCATATCAATATTTGCAAAAATAATTCTCCAGGTCTCTGATTCCTAGCTTACTCGCCAGCTGAGCTGCAGGTTTATTGTAAGATAAAAAAAGCCTGTCAACCCACTTCATCATTCTCATTCTTATTCTTATTCTTATTCTTATTCTTATTCCTTGTTCGTTATTCTCTATTCAAACCACCGCTGGCGCGAATCTCCGGATTCGTACCTGTTAATGGCTTGTCTTCCGTCTACTTGACTATGTGTATTTTTTTTATTTGTTTATTATGTTTTCTATATCCATACTTTGATGTAATATTCGAATAATTTCAATTTGATTATTCTCTGATTTTCTGTAAAAAATCAGATGAGATTTGACTACTGATGATCTATACCCTTTTTTTATATGTTCCATTGATTTCCCAGTCATAAAATTCTTGGAGATAAATTCAATTTCATCAATAATTAAATTGTAATATCTGTCAGCTTGCTCTATAGACCATTTTTGCAAGGTGAAAACCCAAATGGTCTCAATATCTTCAATAGCTTTTTCACTAATTCTGTAAGATGCACTTTTCATAAGTGTTTTCTGTGAAGTTCTTGTAGATGATCTGTTGGTTGAAAATTCTCAATTATTCCACTATTTTCTCCCAGCTCAAGAGCCTTTCTCAAATCTTTGGTTTTTTGCTCCTCTGTTTCAAGTAATCTCAATGCTGTTCTTATTACTTCACTTACAGAATTATATTTTCCAGTTGAAATTTCACGTTTTATGAAATTTTCAAAATGAGTTCCTAATAATATGGATGTGTTTTTTCCCATAATAAATAAGTTTTTACAAATATACCAATTATTGGTACCAAATGCAAATTTTAATTACATACAACGGTTTGTAAAAGAATAGCAGCTGATCACGTATTGATATTTGCATGAATATGATAAATCACCAGGATCTTAGATTGGAGATTTGCGCGAGCGGGGGTTATAAATGCGTAGGACCATCTTTTTTATATCCAATTTACTCACCAAGGTCAGTAAACAGAAATTGTCATCCTGATCCGTCGAAGGCGAAGAAGGACCTCCATCGACTGGCATCAAAATCTGTTGATATTTCCTGTAGGCTGATTCCATAAATGCCGGTAAATCATCCTGCCAGCTTCATGTACAAAGCTGACAACGCTATTTGCCGGCTAGTAGCGGGAAGCCAGGAGGTCCCTCGTCGCTTCGCTTCTCGGGATGACCGTCCTTTATCTGCTAAGCTTTATGATAAACACCAAAAATCGATTATAACTTAGTTTGTAGAGAAAAGAGGAGGTAGGTAGGGGTGTGCCTATGATTTACGGTCCTCGGGTATGAAATCGTGCGGGATTTCGCCCTGTTTCATTATCACCCGTTAATAAAGTTTGAAGATAGTAAAAAGCTCGCAAACCACCAAAAAACCGCATGTTTTATGACCCGATGTTACAAATTGGGCGCCCAAAAAACGGACTTGTCAAGTTCGTAGATTATTTAACTATGAAAAACTAAAAACATTTTTTTAAAGGAGGGAATACTTATTGCCGGAAACGGCAAATATTGGCTGAATTACAAACTTTTTGGTGAGTTTATTTGAAGTTTTATTGTTTTTACTCTTACTAAAGTATTCATTTCTATTGAAAACCCTTTCCTTTCAGTGTACTAATTTGCCACAATTAGGTTTATGCATTGTTATAAGCAATTTTTATTCTTTCTCATTATGATTTATTCAAAGGCAAAGTAAATTTGAAATCACTTCCTTTTCCTAATTCGCTTTCTACCCAAATTTTTCCGCCGTGATTTTCTACAAATTCTTTACATAACAACAACCCAAAACCTGTTCCTTTTTCGCCTGCTGTTCCGGTTGTTATATATTGTTGAGACAAATCCCAAAGTTTTACACAAGTATCTTTGTTTATTCCAATTCCGTTGTCAGATACTATTATCGTTGCATTTTCTTGATTTATTTCTGTGTAGATATTTATCTGTCCATTTTTGTTAGTAAATTTTATTGCGTTTGAAACCAAATTTCTTAAAATTGTTTTAAACATATTTAAATCAGCCTTTAATATTGTCCTTTGGGGTTCAAAGCAAATAATTTTTATACCTTTTGTATCTGTATTTTCTTTTAGATTATTTATTATTTCATTACAAATATCGTTGAAAACTATTTTTTGAGGTTCTATCGTCAATTTTCCAGATTGGGATTTTGACCATAATAATAAGTCTTCTAATAAATTGTAGGTATGTTGAGTCGTTTCATTAATTAGTATTAATTGCTTTTCGATGTCATCAATATCATACTTACGCAAATTTTCTACTAAAAGGTTAGAAAAGCCTAATAAAGTATTAAAGGGGCTTCTTAAATCGTGAGCAAGAATTTGCATAAATCTATCCTTATCTGTATTTAGCCGGTTTAACTCTTCTGTATATTTTTTTAGTTGTTTTTCAGCTTGTTTTCGCTCTGTAATATCATTAATAAAGACAATAAATAATCCATTGTTTAAAGGAAGGTAAGAAGTATTAACTTCAACTGGAAAAACAGTTCCATTTTTACGTTTATGAATACTTTCAAAACGATCATGTCCTGTTTGAATTACATTTTTAATATGCAATTCTGTTTCTTCTGGTTTTTCTACGAACTCAACATCAGAAATGCGCATATTCAATAATTCATCTTTGGTATAACCACTTAAATTACAATATGCTGGATTTACATCAATACATTTTCCTGTTTTATCTAAAAGCCAAAAACCTTTGGAAGTTGTTTCGATAATTTTACGATATTTTTCTTCACTTTCTTTTAATGCTCGTTCTGCTTTTATTTTTTCTGTATTATCCAGAGTATAACCGGCAAGTATTTTAGTATTGTCTTTTAGAATGATTGGAAATTTTACAGTATAAAACACTCGTTCATTGAGTTCTTCAACAACTTCAACTATTTTTCCATCGTTTAATACTTGTTTATCATCTTCAATCATGCTTTTAGCAAGTTCAGATGGGAATAATTCGTCCATAGTTTTACCAATCATTTCTTCGATTGCTAAACCAATCAATTTTTCATAATTCTTACTTAAACAGACTGTTTTAATATCCTTATCTTTGAAAAAAACATAAATAGGACTTATTTCCAACAATTTATCAAATAATTCAACATGATTTTCAAGTATTTTAATTTTATTTTCAAGTTCTTTGTATGTCGATTTTTTAGTGTCCATGTCTCATACGTTTATTGTTGGTTTTGTTTACTTTGCTTATAACGTTTGGCCGGCATGAGCTTTGCCGCCGATCCTGTTTCTTATTGGGTTAAAGATACGGAAATCTCAGATATGAGCGCTTAAGGTTTTTAAAATCACGCGGCATTGCTTATGCTGGCTGTTATGAATGCGTAGGCTTACCCACAGGGCTCACGTCCAGGTACAAAGTAGGATCATGGCACGATTGCCGATGGGTGATGTACAATGTGCGAAGTGAGCTCAGGCCGGCTTGGTGCAGGAAGAGAGCAAGGTTATTTGCCGGCTGAGAGCAGAGGGCCATGGGGTC
>JAIOSQ010000078.1 GCA_021107535.1 Bacteroidales bacterium
ATAATAATAAGGCAGCCATTTATCTTTTTCTGCTTCGCCAATTCGCTCAAAATTATTGGCAATTTGCTGGAAATCAGCTGCTGTCGTTGCAGCTTCCAATTCCTGCAGGTTCTTTTCCATGGCCTGCATGTACTCTTTTTCACCGGCAAAAGTTATCATTGTTGCCAGTACGATAATGCTTGTTAAAATGATCTTTTTCATAATGCTTAAAATTTTAAAATTAATAAAACTATTTTAATTTATCTGATTCCTATTCTTTTCATCATTTGTTTGTTTCGAATATTGTGGCAAAGATGTATGCTGTGCCTGGGGTTTGAAAATAATACTTGCTGAACTGTCGGATCCGCTGGATGAACCGTGAGAATTGTCCATTTTCCTTTTTACTTTTGCCCTCTGCCTTCTACCCTCTGCCTTTTCCATCGGCAGTGACAGATAACCTACTTTTGGCTCTGATTTTTAACACAAAGGCCACAAAGTACCGCACAAAGGCCACTAAGTAGATATCTTTGAGTCCTTCGTGATACCCTTCGCGCTCTTTGTGGTTAAAACAAATCGAAAATCCCATCAACAATCAAAAATCGACAACCGACAATCGACAACCGGAGCGAAGCGAAGTTCGGCGAAGCCAATCGTCTAATCTTTGAGGGCTTTAAACCAGTTAAATCTGGATTTCCACCCTAATTTTCGTATATTTATGCTCCATCTTTTCATGCCAACCCATGAATAAGCATTTTAAAATAGCTGTGTTGATCGTTATTATGCTAGTTCATTCTATTGGGAGCATTTATTCGCAAACAGATCGTTACAAATTCCGTAAATTTTTTAATATTCTTTTAATTCTTATTGGGATATTTATTTTGTCCATAAATATAGTCTATCCCCAACCAGTTCAATATCATTTTAAACATATTACTACTAAGCAGAAGCTAAGTTCAAATATGGTTTATTCGATCCTTCAGGATTCAAGGGGTTTTATGTGGTTTGCAACCTCTGTCGGTCTTTGTCGTTACGATGGATATACGATGAAAGTTTTCTTAACAGATCCTTCAGACTCTACTTCGATATCAGGGAATTTTATATATTCTAACCTGATAGAAGATGATAATGGAAACCTCTGGATAGGTACAATAGGAAATGGCTTGAACAGATATAACAGGGCAAAAGGAACATTCACAAGATTTAAGTTTGATGCGGCTTATGAAGGAAGTATAAGTAACAATAAAGTGTATGCTATTCTGTTGGACAAATCAGAAAATATCTGGATTGGGACCGAATACGGGCTTAACAAATTGAAAGACTCAATTGAGAAATTCAATCATTATCTCCCAAAACATAATATTCCACACCATCCCGCAAATAAGATCCTTTCACTATTTGAAGATTCAGAAGGTGTTCTTTGGGTTGGAACAGGCGATGGTGTATATACACTCGATTGTGAGAAGAAGACATATTATCTTTTCAACCTCCCAAACCAACCTTTTGCAGAAATTACAAATAAAGAAATCTATGCAATTCATGAGGATGTATATGGGATGCTTTGGTTTGGTACCTCTTGGGGATTGTACAAATATGACAGAAATATTTCTTCTTTATTGCATTTCTTTCCGGATGAAACTGATGAACAATCCTTGAGCAATAATTCCATTTACCATATTTACGAAGATAAATGCTCCGATGGAAAATTTCTCTGGATTTCTACAGTATGGGGATTGAACAGATTAGATATAGCCTCAGGAAACGTATTTAGGATATATCACGACCCAGATGATCCCGGCAGCATCGGAAGTAATAAAATAAATGCAAGCTTTGTTGATGAAACTGGAAGGCTGTGGGTGGCAACAGAATACAGAGGGATTTCGTACACTGATCTCCTCATCAGTCAATTTAATTATGTTCATATTGAACGTTCACTGCCTGATACAACAGGACATACAGCAACCACATTTATTAAAGACAATAGTGGAAATTTGATCGTCGGAACAATGGAAGGAGGATTGTTTAAATATGATTCTCAATTTCAACTGATTGCCAGATATGAAGACGATCTCTTTGACAAGAACAGTTTGGGCTTTTCTTTCATTTTCAATTTGGTTCTCTTACCTGATAATAATCTGCTTATAAGCACAGTAAATAACGGGCTCTTTCGATTAAACCTCTTAACATCTGATCTGGATAACTTTTCTTTTAGGAATAAAGATTCCATAATCATTAAGCCAATAATAAGAGAAGTATTTAAAGACAGCCAGGGGTATTTATGGGTTGGAACTAAAGAGGGGCTTTTCTTGTCAAAGGACAATAATAATAAATCATTACAATTGATAGATCATAATATTTTAAGCACAGCCCATATCCATGCAATTTATGAAGATAAGTCAAATGGATTTTATGTGGGTACCATCGGTCAGGGATTATTTTACCAAGCTGTTGAGAATCGTAATACACATAAATTCATACAATTCAAAAATGAGTCTAATAATAGGAATAGTATCAGTAACGATTTAATTACTTGTATCATAGAGGATTCAAAAAATCAGCTCTGGGTTGGGACTAATAATGGTATAAATAAGTATACGAGAGAAAATGAAAGTTTTATCAGATATTCTTCCGTTGAGAATCCCGGAGCCAATTTTATTTACTTCATCCAGGAGGATAATGATGGGAATATATGGATGACCACGCAGGCAGGTCTTGTACGATTTAATCCCAAAGGTTCTGGAGAGCATCAATTCCGTGTTTACTCTGTTGACGATGGACTGCCATTTGATAATATCTACCTCCATTCCTTTTTCATCAGCAATGAAGGCAGGATGTTCATTGGTGGTGAACAGGAATCAGGTAACAGCTTTTTCTGGTTTCCTCTTGCTAAGCTGAATATAAATTCTCAAATACCGCCGATCGTCATAACAGATTTCAAAGTTCAGAATAAACCCATAACACTTGACAGCAATATCAATGAAATAAGACATATCAGACTTAATTATAAACAGAATTATTTTTCATTTGAATTTAGTGCACTGAATTTTATCAATTCTGAAAAAAATCAGTATGCCTACAAACTGGAAGGTCTTGATAAAGATTGGATATATTGCGGCTCACGACGTTTTGTTGGTTATTCAGGTATAAGCCCTGGAGATTATATTTTCAGAGTAAAAGGATCAAATAATGATGGTTGTTGGAATGAAAAGGGAAAGACTATCCGTATCACTATTTCATCACCGCCCTGGGCAACATGGTGGGCGTATTTTCTTTATGTTTTATTAATAATTGGTTTGATCTATGCTTGGCGTCGCTACGATCTGAAACGCCAGCAACTGAGACAACAACTTAATATAGAGCGAGTAGAAGCAGATAAGCTCAAAGAACTTGACAGTATGAAATCCCGGTTTTTTGCTAATATCTCCCATGAATTTCGTACTCCGTTGACATTGATTCTTGGGCCGGTTGAGAAAGTATTAACAGAAATAAAAGATGGAAATATATTCCATGATCTCAGAATGGTGCAAAGAAATGCTAAGCGATTGCAAAAACTTATCAACCAGCTACTCGATCTTTCCAAACTGGAATCTGGCAAACTAAAACTTCAGGCAAAGGAAGTAAACATCACAGACCTCGTTAGAAAATATGTCCAATCCTTTGAATTCCTGGCAAAACAAAAAAACATTGAACTAAATTTCAAATCTGATAAAGAACATATACCCTTGTATGTTGATCAGGATAAGATAGAGAAGATATTGAATAACCTGCTGTCAAATGCGTTTAAGTTTACCCCGGTAGGAGGGAGTATTAAGGTGTCTTTGGGCAGACAATCGACAATCGACAATGTTATCATTACCATCTCCGACACCGGTCCCGGTATCCCGGCTGATAAGCTCTCCCACATCTTTGACCGTTTCTACCAGGTAGATGATTCGGCTTCCCGGACACATGAAGGAACGGGGATCGGCCTGGCACTGACAATGGAACTGGTTGACTTGCATCACGGAACCATCAGCGTGGAAAGTGAAGAAGGAAATGGCACCACGTTTGCAATAATGCTTCCCTCAGGCAAAGAACATTTAAAAGAAGAAGAGATCCTCGGCAGGGACAAATCAGCGGCAGATATTGACCAGGCTTATGAAGAGCTCATTGCCGGCGAGGAAATAGACCACGGGCCAATAAAACATCAACCCAATATCTGGCATCAAGACTCAAAACCAATCATCCTGGTAGTCGAAGACAATGCCGACCTCAGGGATTATATCCATGGATTCCTTGACGAATCATATCAGGTTATGGAATCCGGAGATGGTGAAGCTGGATTGCAACAAGCTATTGAAGCAGTGCCCGATCTTATCATCAGCGATGTCATGATGCCGAAAATGGATGGATACCAGCTCTGTCAGAAACTAAAAACTGATGAACGAACCAGTCATATCCCGCTTATTCTCCTTACAGCTCGTGCCGGAACAGAAAGCCGGATTGAAGGATTGGAGACCGGTGCTGATGATTTCATTACAAAACCTTTTGACTCCCAGGAATTACTTGTACGTATTAATAACCTCATAGAGCAACGTAGGATTCTGACAGAAAAGCTAATTATTAGAGCTCATAATAATGGCATTATACAGTGGTCGCAACTATCAGATACGGGAATCACATCAATGGAACAACAATTTTTGCAAAAAGCTGGCAGGGTCGTAGAAGACCATCTGTCTGATCCTGATTTCAAGATGGATATGTTTTCAAAGGAAATGGCACTTAGTCATTCTCAGCTATATCGTAAACTAAATGCCTTGATTAATCAATCTCCAAATGAGTTTATTCGTACTACAAGGTTGCAAAAAGCGGCACATCTTTTAGCCAAAAAAAGTGCCAATGTCTCCGAAATTGCCTTAGAGGTCGGTTTCAACAATCCTTCCTATTTTGCTGAATGCTTTAGGAAGCAGTTTGGTGTTTTACCTTCTAAATACTCTTAATTGCAATATTTTTTGCATTATCTGACCGAATATTGGTAGATATCAGCCCTTTCATAATTGTATTTTTACAGTAATAAATTTAAGATGAAAGGGCTTACCATGAAAACATCAAAAATTATCCAAACTCTACTTTTGACATTTACATTTTGCATTTTATCCTGGATTACATATGCACAGTGGAACTGGCAGAATCCACTGCCTCAGGGAAACAATTTGAATGATGTCTTTTTTAGTGACCTGAATACAGGTTGGACTGTTGGGTGTTATGGCACTATACTTTCAACAGACAATGGTGGTGCTATTTGGGAAATTCAACCATCTGGAACCAGGAAAGATCTGTTTTCACTGTGTTTTATTGACGACAATGTGGCTTGGATCACAGGTGCAGATGGTCTAATTCTGCACACTAATAGTGGTGGATCAGATTGGATTGAACAGAATAGTGAAACCTGGCAGGATTTGCATGAATGCTATTTTGTCGATTCAAATCTTGGTTGGGCTGTAGGTGATACCGGGACCATCTTAAAAACAGTTAACGGAGGCGAAAACTGGGAGATCCAAACCAGTCCCACAGATTTGGATTACCACAGTGTTTGTTTTACGGATTCGCAAAATGGCTGGATAGTCGGAGGAGATAGATACGAACAAATATCTATCATCCTTCATTCAAAAGATGGCGGAATAAGCTGGTTTGAACAAAGTACCCCACTTTCTATTGGATATAATACACTTTACTCAGTTCATTTTACCGATTCACTTCATGGTTGGGCTGTTGGAGGTGAGAATTATCCATATTATAGCTTAGATGTAATACTTTTTACTAACGATGGAGGAGCTAACTGGGAATGGCAAGACGGTAACGGAGGGACTTTATACTCAGTTTATTTCAGTGATAGCCTGAATGGCTGGGCGGTTGGAGGAGCCGGTATCTTTGAGTCAAATGATGGGTGGGGTTTCAATATTTATACCCATGACGGAGGTGAAAACTGGGTATTACCGGAAAGCGGGAATTTTGATGGAAATTTATATGCTTTTTCGCTTGCAGATGATAACAATAAATTTGCAGTCGGAAATTTTGGGATTATTGTTCATTCTTCAGATGGTGATACAAATTGGGTCGAACAGAGTAGTGCAGTAACTTCAAAGCCTTTAAAAGATGTATTTTTCACTGACCAATATAATGGATGGGTTGTAGGAACAGAATATGAAGGCACTTATGGCAGCCAGGGTATCATATTAAATACAGATGATGGAGGAGTTAGCTGGGTGAATAAAGCGAATGATTCTATTGCATCACTGCACTCAGTCTATTGTTTTGATGAAAATAGTATTTGGGTGGCTGGTGGCAATTGGCTGCATTTTGGAGTTCAGGAATTTGGAAACATTTATTTTTCAGGAGATGCAGGGAATACATGGTCAGAGCAGTATAGTGGAAACCTAGGCAGGATTAATTCCATTTGTATTACTACTGATGAACAAAATGGGTGGGCCGTGGGGGGCAAGGATTATTTTTCGGACTCATCAGGCATTGTACTTCATACTTCTAATGGAGGTAATGATTGGAACCTGCAGTTTACCGATACTTCCAATTGTTTTTACTCAGTTTTCTTTGTAGATGAAACTGAATGTTGGGTTGTTGGTTCAAACGGCATAATCTGGCATACTGAAGATGGAGGTGAAGACTGGGAAGAACAGGAGAGTGGGACAGATTTAAAACTATACAATGTCGTTTTTACCAGTCAAGATGTTGGGTGGATCGTCGGTTCGGATTATTCTTCAGATATTATTCTTCATACAACCGATGGTGGAGAAAATTGGGAAGTAAACCTTTCCGGTGAGGACTGGGGACTTCGTGATATTCATCTCCCCGACATGCTCAACGGATGGGTTGTTGGGGATCATATAGTCCTGTATACCAATGATGGAGGCAATACCTGGGAGATATATGAAGACATGCCAACTGATCATCTCTCATCTGTCTGGTTTACTGATCCTGACAACGGATGGGTTGTTGGACGAGGCGGGGCCATCCTTCATATTGACAATGGCGGAACAGTTGGTAAAAAAGAAATCACCAATCCACATTCACCAATCCACATTCAAATCTATCCCAATCCATTCTATACTTACACAACCATAGAATATGATCTTCAAAAACCCGGGAATGTCTCTATCACCATATTCAATCACCTTGGTCAGCAAATAGAAAGTATTGATCAAGGAAATTATCAATCAGGAAAACAACAATATGTTTGGGATGCTTCTGGCTTGCCTGACGGAATATATTTTGTTCAGCTGAGAGCTGGGCAGGAAATGGCAACGCAGAAGGTCATTAAGGCAAGGTAATAGCTCCATGCCTTCTTTTATTTAGTAAAAATGCTTAGAATCATGAAAAAAACAT
>JAIOSQ010000054.1 GCA_021107535.1 Bacteroidales bacterium
CAACTATTTAACATTTAATACATTAAATTCCAAAATACAAAATACAAATTCCAGGAAAATTTAAAACTCAAAACTTAAAACTCAAAATTTAACCTAACACCCAACAACCTGTCCTGAGCTTGTCGAAGGGCCTAACACCTAACACCTCTTAACATCTCCCTCTTCCCCTTCGGTCCCGGGATCTTTTCCACTGCAAAGCCGGCAGCCATAAGTGCGCGCCTCACACTGCCCTTACATGAGTATGTTACAAGAATTCCACCTTTGGCGGTCATCCCGGATATCTTCCTGAATATCTCATCTGTCCACAACTCGGCCTGGACATCCGGACCGAATGCATCAAAATAGATAAGGTTGTACAACATCCCTGCAACTTTAAAGTCTTGTAAACTTCTTTCCACCTTCGTGATAAAAAAACCGGGGATGATCTCTTTCTCTATATCCCAATTGCACTGATGGAGAAACTGAAAAATTTCCTTAGCCTTTATATCTCCGATTTGTTCGGGATAATTCAGTTTGCCCCATAGCTGTTGTGGCAGTGGAAATGTTTCCAAAGCTGTATATTTGACAGAACACCCTTTCAAACCGGCTTCCAGTACTGTTAGTAATGCATTCAATCCGGTTCCAAAACCCACTTCCAGAATATTTATCTCCTCAGTATCATTTTTCAATGCCTGCAGAAGCCCTGCTTCAATAAATACATGCATGGATTCCGCAATGGCCCCAAAAGTGGAATGGTAATGCTCTTTCAATTCCGGTATATACAGGGTATGGGAACCATCTTCCGTGATAATGATCTCCGGCTGTAACATGGTTAGTTATTATACTGTATATGAAGGTCGAGAACAGGGTATGGCAAGATGATCTCATCAATAATTTCAGCATTGTCTACCCTGTAAACACTTATTTTTTCCACTTCAGCAAAATACAATAACTGCCTTGTATAATCATAGGCCATGGCATCAACTTCGACACTGGGAAGCAGTTCGACAAGTGTTTTGCTTGCATGGATATAATGATATATGCCTGTATCATGGCTGATCAGGTAATTTCCTGTAGAGATCTGGACAGCATCACGGATCAGGCCCTGAGGCATATCGGTTTTGTCGGCCAGGTAATTGCCGTTAACATCATAGACAAAAATACTGCTCTCATCTGTCATATTTCCAAGGATGAGGGTGCTTCCTTCATCGATACTAAAAAAACCAGCACCGGTAAAATCCACCTTTAATCCGGCCCTGAATACACCCGTTCCCGCAAAATGTTGCCTGATGAACTTCTCAGGCCCTCCCCTCCTGCTACAGGCGGAAAGCAACAGATCAAAATGCTGATGAAGTAACAGTGGAATAGTATCCGTATTTTGTGGTGTAACATATACCGTGGAGCCTGTGCTGTTCAAACCTGTAATATTTCCGTTCCCGGAACTTACATAGGTAATCTGGTCATTATTATATATATCATAGAATACAGGATAAGGTGGGGATGCTGCATACACATACTCTTCTGAAATGTCATCAAGGCTATACGCCGTCATCGCAGATGGTTCAGATTTAAGCATATACAATTGTCTTTGCCCGGAACTGATCCCGGAACCGGAATATCCATGTGGCAGATCCAGAATATCCTGATAATTTCCTGCTGTATCTACCGCATAAAGAATGGTCTTCAGAGTGTTGGGCCGGCCAACAACAAGAAGCCGCTCAAAATATCTGAGAACACCCGTGATATGTAAAGTGCGATACACTTTCCTGGTGTTCTGCCCATCACTTGCAGCGATCAGAAGTATATAGGTCCCTGATTCCAGGCTGGCATCATTGATCGGATACATCTCATCCAGATTATACCCGTAATCATTGGGATAGACATATAAGGGATCAAGCACCGGAGCATTAAAATTGTCCCACAATATGATCTTTATCCATTTTACAGGGAATTTGTGTGTAACAGTCCCCACGACATGAATGCTGTCACCCACACTATACACAGCATGATCGCCCGGGGAAAAAATATGAAGAGAAGGAGGCGTTCCATCATCAGTTTTGTTACAGGAACAAATGAGAATGGCTGCAAAAAATATCAACTGTAAAAAATATCCGGGCCGTTTTTTTATCATATTCGTTGATTAAGCAGATAAAGTTAAATCAAATCCGGAAGTTTTTTCGTATTTTTATTCAAAAATTTTCAGGGTGCAAGGTACAAGGTGCAGGGAATCCTAAATCTACAATCCTTGTACCCTGTACCTAAATATTTATAACAAAACCATCAAACATAAAGATTATGCTGAATTACATTAAGCTCGACAAGGTATTATTCCTGGACATTGAAACAGTACCCATGTGTGCTACCTATGAAGAATTACCTGAACGCTTTATGCCATTATGGGATAAAAAGGCTGCTTATCTGAAAAAAGAAGAAGAGGACAGCCCGGCTTCATTGTTCCCCAGAGCCGGCATTTATGCAGAATTCGGAAAAGTAGTTTGTATTTCTTTCGGGATGCTTATTGATGGGAATTTTCGCATAAAATCCTTTTTCGGGGACGATGAGAAAGCCCTGCTTACTGATTTTGCAAATTTGCTTGAGAGTAAATTCAGCAGCAAAGAATTTCTGCTCTGTGCCCATAACGGAAAAGAATTTGATTTCCCATACCTTTCGCGGCGTATGCTGATCAATGGAATGTCTTTGCCGGAGATCCTCGACCTGGCTGGGAAGAAACCCTGGGAGGTGCCTCATCTGGATACTATGGAACTATGGAAATTCGGTGATTTTAAGAATTACACCTCCCTGGAATTACTGACGGCTGTTTTTGACATCCCCACACCCAAAGACGATATTGATGGCAGTCAGGTCGGAGAGGTTTACTGGCAGGAGAAAGACCTGGAGCGCATCGTAAAATACTGCCAGAAAGATGTGCTTAGTATAGCCCAGCTATTTCTCAGGTACCAGAACAAACCACTGCTAACTGAAGAGCAGGTGCTGATCGTTTAAGATATCGCTTTCAATTTCCAAGGATAATCTGTACATTTGTTCCATTGTATAATCTAATTAACCAATCATGGATCTTTCAACAAAATACTTAGGACTTAAGCTTCGTAATCCGGTTATTGTAGGCAGCTCCGGGCTCACCGACAGTGCAAATAAAATAGCTGATCTTGAAAAATTCGGCGCCGGTGCCGTGGTACTAAAATCAATTTTTGAAGAAGAGATCAGCATGGAATACGAGAAGATACTTAATGAAGAGGCACCTTCACGTTACAAAGATGATTACCTGGATTATTTTGATTACAAGATCAAAGAACAAAATCTGAACCAATACATCAAACTCATTATTGATGCAAAGAAGAATGTAAAGATCCCGATCATTGCCAGCATCAACTGCAATAGTTCACACGAATGGACCTATTTTGCAAAAAAACTGGAAGAAGCCGGAGCCGATGCGCTTGAGCTTAACATATTCATACTGCCTTCAAACCTGGAAAAAACCGTAGAGGATATAGAACAAACTTATCTTGAGATCATCAATAATGTAAAAAATGAGATCAAGATCCCACTTGCGATCAAGATCAGCTGGTTTTTCTCAAACCTTGGAAGGGCAATACAGCTTCTGTCAAAAACCGGGGTGGAGGGGATTGTGCTTTTCAACCGTTTTTACAGCCCCGATATCGATCTGGATAAAATGGAACTGGTCTCTACAAACGTACTCAGCACACCCAAGGAGTTATCCACTTCCCTTCGCTGGATCGGGATAATGGCAAACAGGGTGAAATGCGACCTTGCAGCCTCTACAGGTGTCCATGATGGAAAAGCGGTGGCCAAGCAATTGCTTGCAGGGGCGGATGCCGTACAACTTGTTTCAACACTGTACAAAAATGGCCCTGAATATTTGCAAACAATCATCAAGGACCTCGAAAGCTGGATGCAGGAAAAAGGCTTTGATTCCATTCATGATTTCAGAGGAAAGCTTAGCCAGGAAGAATATCTTAACCCTGCATTATATGAAAGAGTACAGTTTATGAAATATTTTGGTGACAGGGATAAATACGACTCCACCTCCTGAACCTGTATCATGATGCTTTTATAAAAAATTCTATTTTCCCACCATAAGCAATCATTATGATGGATCATGTCATACGTCCTACCCTCATCATTCGTGAATCTGTCTGCAAGAATAATATCAAACGCATGGCAGAAAAGGCAGCGAAGAGCAATGTTATTTTCAGGCCTCATTTTAAAACCCATCAGTCAGAGCAAGTAGGAAATTGGTTTAAAGATTATGGCGTTAAGCGAATAACGGTTTCTTCGGCTGAGATGGCCCTGAAGTTCGCAAAGGCAGCCTGGAAAGACATTAGCATTGCCTTTCCTGCAAACCCCAGGGAAATCCCGCTTTATAATGAACTCGCAGGAAACATCAAGCTTAATTTACTTATCGACTCCAGCGAAGCAACGCAAGCTCTTGCCGAAAAGATCAATAAGCCAACAGGTGTTTTTATTGAGATCGACAACGCATACAGACGAAGCGGTGTACCACACATTTTTGAGCATAAGATTGATAAGATCATCGGGGACATTGACAAAGCCCAACACCTTTCATTCAAAGGCTTTCTCACCCATTCGGGAAACACCTATGCTGCTGCAGGCACAGAAGAAATCAGGAATATATACCAGGAGAGCATTGCCGTTTTGCGATCCCTGAAAGAGAAATACCTCCCTAAGTATCCCGGAATAAGCATTTCTATTGGTGATACACCCTCATGCAGTATTGTTGACGATCTCAGCGGTGCTGATGAGATACGCCCGGGTAATTTTGTGTATTATGACCTGATGCAATACTACCTTGGAAGTTGCCATATGCAAGATATTGCAGTTGCCGTAGCATGTCCTGTTACGGGGATATACCCTGAACGAAATGAAATTGTGGTTTACGGAGGTGCCGTCCATCTGTCTAAAGAACACCTGGACAGGAACGGAAAATTCTATGGCCTTGTGGTCCAGTTTACTGATGATGGCTGGACGGAGCCCATTAGCGAAACCTCTGTGATTTCACTCAGCCAGGAGCATGGTATCATCCGTACCACAGCTGATTTTTTATCTTCTGTAAAACATGGTGACCTGCTCGGGATACTGCCTGTACATTCTTGCCTGGCTGCAGATTTATTGAAGGAGAACAGCTTTGTGATTTGAGTTTTAAATGTTAAATTTTGAGTTTTAAATTATTGCATCTCATACCGTCATACCATCCTCCCGTCTTATCGTCATAAAATCTTACAGCCTTGTGGTCACCCAACATTCATAATCCATAATTCAAAAAGTGAAGCCCACACTCGCAACATTCTGCTTCTGACTTCTGACTTCTGTCTTCTGACTTCTTTTTTATTAACAACTTATCAAGAATCTGGCGTTGAAAAATAAATGGCCTGTAAACATTGATAATCGGTCAGTTTTATGCGTAATTTTGAAAGATGGAAGAAAAACTCACACATCAGCAGGACAATTTGCGAAAGAGAGTCAGAAAATCGCCGGAAGCCCCGTCATTACTTGATCATGGCAGGGTACCACCGCAGGCAGTAGATCTTGAAGAAGCTGTTCTGGGAGCCATCATGCTTGAAAAAGACGCCCTGTCGGCAGTTATTGACATCCTTAAGCCGGAAGTATTTTATAAAGAAGCCCATCGGGTGATTTTCAAAGCCATTATTTCCCTGTTCAATAAATCAGAACCGGTTGATATACTTACAGTGACAAATCAGCTAAAAAGCAGCGGAGATCTCGAACTTATCGGCGGGGCATACCATATCACACAACTCACCAGCAGGGTAGCCTCCTCTGCGAATGTGGAATATCATTCAAGAATAATTCTTCAAAAGCACATTCAGCGCGAACTGATCAGAATATCAAGTGATATTATCAAGGATGCATTTGAGGACACCACGGATGTTTTCGACCTGCTTGACCGTGCAGAACAGAACCTGTTTGCCGTGAGTGAAACAAATATCCGACGGGGACAGGAAGAGATAACCCAACTCATGCGTGAAGCCATCAAGGAAATTGAGGTCGCCAAAGACTCGGATACAAAAATGCGGGGTGTTCCATCTGGTTTCACCGAATTAGACAGGGTCACCAATGGTTTTCAGAAATCCGACCTCATTATCCTGGCATCCCGTCCGGGTATGGGAAAAACAGCATTTGCACTTACACTGGCCCGGAATATGGCGGTAGGGTTTAATACGCCAATTGCATTCTTTTCACTTGAAATGTCGTCCATACAGCTGGTTACCAGGCTGATCTCAGCCGAAACACAATTGAAGTCAGATAAACTCAGGAAGGGTGACCTGCAGGATTTTGAATGGCAGCAACTAAACACAAAGATCAGAAACCTGGAAGATGCCAAAATTTTTATCGACGACACTCCTGCACTGACTATCTTTGAATTACGGGCAAAATGCCGTCGAATGAAAGCCCAGAGTGATATCCAGATGATCTTTGTCGATTACCTGCAGCTTATGGTAGGCCAGCAGGACCATAAAGGTAACCGGGAGCAGGAGATCAGCCAGATATCCCGCTCATTAAAGTCACTGGCAAAAGAACTTGATGTCCCCATCATGGCACTTTCACAGCTCAGCCGTGCAGTGGAAACCAGGGCAGGTGACAAGAAGCCGATCCTTTCCGACCTCCGTGATTCCGGCGCCATCGAACAGGATGCTGATTTAGTGATCTTCATCTACCGCCCAGAATACTATCAGCTCAATGAAGATGATAAAGGAAACCCCACAGCAGGCCTGGCTAACATTAACATTGCCAAGCACCGGAATGGTGCACTGGCAAATATTGAACTCAGATTTATTGCTGATTTTGCAAAGTTTGCTGAGGTTGACAGTGCCGGTTTTGACAATTTTAATGCCGATGGCGACGCATTTAAAACCATTCCCTCGAAAATGAATGATATGGAAGATGATGAGGTGCCGTTTTAGAAGGAGGATCAGGGAATCAGAGAGTCAGAGAATCAGGGACTGTGAGACTTTGGGACTATGTGACTTTGAGAAGATGAGAAATGTAGAATATCAAATAGACAATGTAAAGATATTTGCATCAAAGCACCCAATTTAAAACTCAAAACTCAAAACTCAAAACTTATACAATGGAAGATCTTGAAAGAATTGTAGACCTTGACAATGAAATTATTGCGAATCTTATGGAATCTATCCTCTTGGAAAGGGAGATCCCGCATATCCTCAGGACTTATCACGATTCCGCCTATGACGGCCTTTGGGCATTCACGCAAGGCTGGGGATGTATAGAAGCTGCACCTGAATACAGGGAAAAAATTATGCATATCTATAATGATCTCAAAAAACAACAGGAGGAGGAATGAGTGCCGAGTGCCGAGTTCCGAGTGCCGAGTTCCTAGTGCCTAATACTTCTTTCCGTTCTCGCGTATCATAGGAACAAATCTCACAGGAATAATATCCTTTTCAGTAAGTTTTCCTTGTTCTTTTATCAATAGTATCAGTTCCTGCCTGTATTCGGTGCCTGTGGGTATGATCATGCGTCCGCCTTCAGCCAACTGATATTCCAGTGCCGCCGGTATATGGGTCGGAGCACAGGTTACAATGATCGCATCGAAAGGAGCATGCGCCTCCCAGCCCTTGTAACCATCACCATGTTTTAAGGTAATATTCTCATATCCCAGCTCATCGAGCAATGAAGCAGCACGCTTATATAAAGATTCGAAAATTTCAATACTGAAAACAGAGTCACAAATTTCAGCAAGGATGGCCGCCTGATATCCTGAGCCGGTACCTACTTCAAGAACTTTATCCCCCTTCTTAAGGTCCAGCTTATCTGTCATCAGGGCCACGATGTATGGCTGCGAGATCGTTTGTCCATCCCCTATCGGTAGCGGATGATCACCATAGGCAGCTCCTTTATAAGCATCTGGAACAAAGAGATGGCGTTCTACCCGCTTCATTGCATTCAAAACCTTTGCATCGCGAATCCCGCGGCCTTCTATCTGGGTTCTTAGCATTTGCATCCGCATATGTAAAAAACTGTTTTGCGTCTCTTCCTGAGAGTATGAGCATCCAACCACCAGAACTAAAAGTAATATGGCAATGTTGAGCAGGCTATTGCTACGAAATGCTGACATCCTCAAATTTATTTCCACTAAATTAATGAAAAAAGATTGAGAATGCAAGATTATACTGAAGATAGTGTTGGGGGTTGGGTTAGTTTTAAGTTTTGAGTTTTGAGTTTTGAGTTTTAAATTAATTCAGAATTCGACACCTGGTCCCATATTATTTATCTTTGCTATCAAAGCACCCTAATTCAAAACTTAAAACTCAAAACTCAAAACTATTATCTGTGATCATCTGTTTAATCCGTTTCATCCCTGTTCTGGTTTAATGCTAAATGGGCAATATTGAATACACTTGCATCAAAGCACCCAATTTAAAACTCAAAACTCAAAAC
The DNA here is from genome assembly GCA_021107535.1 of Bacteroidales bacterium. Taxonomy (GTDB): domain Bacteria; phylum Bacteroidota; class Bacteroidia; order Bacteroidales; family B18-G4; genus B18-G4. Next base: position 8,458 of record JAIOSQ010000054.1, read on the forward strand.
TTAAAACTCAACCCAACACCCACTGCGTCCGCCGAAGCTTTAGCGTAGGTGGAACACCTAAAACCTAACATCTAACACCTATAACACTTCAGTTACAAGGCGGGCAGCATCTTCCAGCAGAATGGCCGAATGGACTTTGAGCCCTGATTTATCGATCAGTTCCTTGCCTTCTTCAGCGTTGGTGCCCTGCAGGCGTACGATGATGGGAACATTGATCTCCCCAATATTATTATAGGCATCAACCACACCCTGGGCAACAAGGTCGCAACGCACAATCCCACCAAAAATATTCACAAGGATGGCCTCAACCTTGCTATCTTTCAAGATGATCCTGAATGCTTCCTCAACCCTTTTTGCACTGGCCGTACCTCCAACATCAAGGAAGTTCGCCGGGTTGGCTCCGGACAACTTGATGATATCCATGGTGGCCATGGCCAGACCGGCACCATTAACCATGCATCCAACATTTCCGTCAAGCTTGACATAGCTCAGATCATAACGGCTGGCTTCAACTTCAATGGGGTCTTCTTCATAAATATCCCGCATTTCTTCAATGTCGGGATGGCGATATAAAGCATTGTTATCAACGACTACTTTGGCATCGGCAGCATAGATCTTGTGATCAGAAGTCTTCATCACAGGGTTGATCTCGAACAATGAAGCATCACTGCCAACATAAGCTTTGTAGAGTGCACTCACAAATTTTACCATATTCTTAAAGGCTTCACCAGACAAGCCAAGGTTGAATGCGATTTTCCGGCATTGAAAGCTTTGCAGCCCCACTTTCGGGTCAATTACTTCGGTAAAGATCTGCTCAGGTGTCTCTTCAGCAACTTTCTCAATGTTCATCCCGCCACGCGGGGAGTACATGATCATATTACGCCCCTTATCGCGGTTAAGCAGAATGCTTATATAATATTCTTCCGGTTCTGATTCACCGGGATAAAAAATATTCTGTTCGATAAGTATTTTTCTAACTTTCTTTCCCTGCGGTCCGGTCTGGGGTGTTACAAGCTGCATTCCGAGTATCTGTTCAGCATATTCCTTCACTTCATCAAGAGTTTTGGCGATCTTAACACCTCCGCCTTTGCCCCTGCCACCGGCATGGATCTGGGCTTTCACCGCAAACTTTTCCATCCCGGTTTCATCCATGATCTCTTTGGCAAGCTCCCGGGCTTTTTCCGGTGACTCTGCCACAAAACCCATGGGGACTGCAACACCAAATTTCTTAAGTATGGATTTCCCCTGATATTCGTGTAAGTTCATAAGCCAGATTTTAAATGAGCGACAAAAATAATATTTTTATTAATAGCAACGAACCCCGAACACCGAGGAACGAACAACGAACACCGAAGAACGAGCAACGAACACCGAGGAACGAAGAACGAGCAACGAGCAACGAGGAACGAAGAACGAGCAACGAGCAACGAGCAACCAGCAGTAGCCAGTAACCAGAAGCCAGTAACCAGTATCCAGCATACCTAAAAAACATTATCTTTGCAGCCTTAAACCCAAATCCTATGATCAGGGCTGAAAACATTCACAAAGCATATGGAAACCTGCAAGTACTGAAAGGGATCTCCCTGGATATCCCCAAAGGAGAGATCGTTTCCATTGTAGGGGCATCAGGTGCAGGCAAATCTACGCTTTTACATATCCTGGGTGCCCTCGATAAAGCTGATACCGGGCGTGTCATTTTCAACGACATTGATATCTCTTTACTAAACGAAAAGAAATTGTCGGCATTCAGAAATAAAATGATCGGCTTCGTTTTTCAGTTTCATCATCTTCTTCCGGAATTTACAGCTCTGGAAAACGTATGCATTCCTGCATATATTGCTGGTGAATCAAAGAAAGCAGCTATTGAAAAAGCCTCCAGGCTTCTTGACTTTCTTAAACTTTCGGAAAGGCTGGAACACAAACCATCAGCGCTTTCAGGGGGAGAACAGCAGCGGGTTGCCGTAGCAAGAGCCCTGGTAAATAATCCGGCAGTCGTCCTTGCTGATGAACCATCCGGCAACCTTGATTCTGCAAGTTCACTGGAATTACATGAGCTTTTCTTCAGGCTTCGTGATGAGTTCAAACAAACTTTTGTTATCGTCACTCACAATAAGGAGCTGGCTGATATGGCCAACCGTCAGCTGGTGATGAAAGACGGGATTATCGATAGGGCTTAAAGAGGTGAAAATCTGCAATATTATTATGGTTCAGACGTTCTAAATTGTTGGATCAAAAAAAGTGGAAAAAGGATCATTGTCAGGAAATGAATAAAAAGTTGTTTACCCCCATAAAAGCCCTGTTTTTTGTGCTCTTTCTGTTGTTTGTTATTCCGGGCTTTACCCAGAGTACAGATGAAAAATACACCCAGGCCATCGAATCAGCTGATAAGTACTTTGATGATGCCGACTACCTGAACGCCAAAGCCTCTTACCAGATTGCCGCGCAGGTGAAACCTGCCGAACAGTATCCCAAAGACAGACTAAAAGAGTCGATCAGGCTGTTGAGAATACAGATGCAGCAAATGGGACTTTATAATGAAAAGATCTCTTATGCTGATGGACTTCTCGCTGAACAATCTTATGATAATGCCATCCTGGCCTATGATGAGGCCCTTAAGATGATGCCAGGGCAGGAATATCCACAGGAACAAATTGATAAGATCAGGAGAATTCAATCTGATGAGCTTGAAAACATGGCAAGGTATAGCACCCTGATCCATCAGGGAGATGCCCTTTTTGCAGACGAGAAATTTGCAGAGGCCATGCAGCAATATGAAGATGCCTCTGCCTTGTATCCGGAACGCCAGGAGGCCATTGACAAGATCACAGCAAGCGATGCCAGGCTCTCGGAGATCACTGCCCAGCAATCGGATTATGATAAAGCCATTAGCGAAGCAGAAATGTATCATACCCGCAAGGACTATGAGAACGAGTTGCTCTCATATCAGAAGGCATCAGCGTTAAAACCTGTGGAAGCCCTTCCCCAGATCAAGATCCGCGAACTGAATGAATTTCTCAGGAAATACGAAGCTTATAATAAATTCGTTTCCGAAGGAGATGATCTTTACATAAATCAAGAGTTCGCTGAGGCTAAGATCCGGTATGAGAGGGCACTGGAGATCCTGCCCGACGAAAACTATCCGAAAGAGATCATCAGCAAGATCCACCTGGCCCTTACTGAAAAAACAGAAAAGAATAAAGTTGCATACGATGAAGCCATCGACAAGGCTGATGCATTATTCAGGCAGGAAGATTATGATGCAGCCATGCTTACATATTCCGATGCCCTTCGTTTCTGGCCCGACGGTGAGCATGCCAAAGCACGTATGGGTAGCATCAGCGAGATCATGGCCCTCAGAAAAGCCCAGGAAGAAGCCTATACCAATGTGGTCACACTCGCCGACAAACTGTTTGCAGATGAGGATTATACCGGAGCCATAGCGGAATACCGTAAAGCAATCGGGATCAATCCCTTTGAACAATATCCCAAGGTCAGGATCGATGAGATCGATATGATCCTGACGGAGATACAGAACAAGCTGGAGCAGTATGAAAGCATAATTCAAGGCGCTGATAAACTCTTCAATGTGGGAGATTATGCAGAATCTCGCATTCAATATCTAAAAGCAATGGAGATCCTTGTTGACAGGACCTACCCGGAAGATCAGATAAGAATGATCGATGAAATACTGGGACTGGAAAATGCTACCAGGGAAGCATACCTGGCGGCTATTGCCCGTGGGGATGAACATTTTGCCAAAAGGGAATGGGAAGACGCAAAAGCAGATTATGTAGAAGCCAGTGACCTGATCACAGAGGAGCAATACCCCAAAGACAAGATCACTGAGATCAACAGGATCCTGGCCAATCTGAAGGCAGAGCAGGAAACTTATACACTGGCACTGATAGCCGCTGATCAACTGTTTACTGAAAAGGATTATGCAGCTGCGCTACTGGAATACAGGAAGGCAGCGGATATATTCCAGGCAGAGGAATACCCCCGTCAGAAGGTCGATGAGATTGATGGTATCCTTGCAGGTATTGAACAACAACGCATGCTGGATGAAAATTATGCCAATGCCATAAACACCGCAGATGGATATTTCAATTCCGGGGAATTTACACTTGCTAAAACGGAGTTTGAAAAAGCAAGCGGACTCAAAGCCGGGGAAGAATATCCTAAAGATAAGATTGCGGAAATTGATGCAATTCTCATAGAACAATCAAGACTGCAGGGCATCGAAGAAAGCTATACAGCAGCGATCGTTGCCGCAGATGAATTCCTGGCAAATATGCAGTATGCTCAAGCCAGAGGGGAATACAGCAAGGCCTCCGGCATTATGCCCGAAGAAGCTTACCCCAAAGATAAAACTAAAGAAATTGATGGGATACTGGCAGAGCTTTCCCGCCAGGAAGCCATAGATATTGCCTATACGCAGGCCCTTGCCAATGCTGATAAGTATTTTAGTGAAGCAAAATATACTGATGCCAGAGAAGCCTATCTTGAAGCATCCGGGATCAAAGCGGACGAAACTTATCCTATAGATAAAATCGCAGAGATCGACAGGATACTGGCTGAACAGGCACGGCTCGCAGACTTAGATGAACAATACCTGATTGCACTCAATACGGCAGATAGTTACTTTAATGCACAACAATATACTGAAGCCAGGGAAGCCTATACCAGAGCCCTGGGCATCAAAGCTGATGAAACCTACCCTGCTGAACGAATTACGGAAATCGATAATATCCTGGCAAATATTGAGCAGCAGCGGCTGATCGAAGATGGTTATTCCAATGCCATTGCCATCGGCGACAACTATTTCAACAACAAAGAATATCCTGAAGCAAAGGCCGAATTTGAAAAAGCACTCGGATTCAAGGCCAGCGAGCAATATCCCAAAGACAAAATAGCTGAAATTGTGGGGATACTGGCAGAGCAGGCCAGGAACCAGGAAATTGAAGATAATTTCAATGCCGCCATTGCCAGTGCCGATGAGTTCTTTCGGGGTGAACAATATGAAGAAGCAAAAACAGCGTACCAGGAAGCCCTGACTGCCAAGCCGGAAGATGCTTATGCAAGCGAAAAAGTTATTGAAATCGATAAAATTCTGGCAGAAACTTCAAGGCTTCAGGGTATTGAAGATGGTTACAATGAAGCCATCAAAACCGCTGATGCCTCCTTTACTGCAGGTGATTACAATTCGGCTAAAAACGCATATTCCGCAGCCCTTGAAATAAAAGCTAACGAAAGTTACCCACAGCAAAAGATCACAGAAATTGACGACATACTTACTGAGATCGCGAGGCAAAAGAAGGCCATTGATGAAAGCTATGCGCTGGCTATTCTTGAGGCAGACGCATACCTCGACCGGGGTGCATACCTGGAGGCTCTGCAGGAATATGAGAAAGCAACAGGCATAAAACCTGATGAGCGCTATCCTAAAGACAAGATCGCAGAGATCAATGTTAAGCTTTCGGAACTTGAAGGGGAACGAAAAAAAGCTTATGATGCAGCCATCGCACAGGCTGACAGTTATTTTGACCTGGGAAATTACCGCAGCGCCAAAGCAAGCTACCAGACTGCCGTCAACATCAAGCCCGATGATAAATATGCACGTGACAGGCTCGATGAGGTAAGCACCCTCTACATGATAGAGTTGGAAACCCTGAAAGTTGATTACCGGAAATATATTGCTGATGCCGACAATTATTTTAAAGAAAAGATCTATGACGGGGCCATTGAAAACTACAGAATCGCAGCAAGGATACTTCCTGATGAAGATTACCCTGGTAAAATGATCGCCCGCATCACCAAGATCATCAATGACAATGCCATTATCGATGTGAATAAGCTGGCACAGATCATACCTGATAATACTGAGAAGCGCTTTAGCTTTGATCCTCTTCCGGCAAGTGTGAGAAAGGAGAACTACATCCTGCTCAAGGCGAAAAATGTCAGCGACCATGACTTTAAGATGCTTGTGAACTTCGGACAGGATAATTCCAAAGCCGGGGGTGTGGTGTTGCAAGTACCGAAAGGAGACATGGTCAGGGACTATATCATCCGCATTGGTGCATTATACAAATGGTTCAGCGAAGACAACAACTGGCTCAGTATTTATCCGGAAGGTGGTGATATTGAAGTAGCACTGATCCGGATCTCAAAATCTGACTAATATGAAAAACTATTTCGACACGTTCAGACAAAACACAATCGGGCACGACCTGAGGTTTAAAACACCTTTTGGAACACAGGATCTGATATATGCAGACTGGATTGCCAGCGGCAGGCTTTACGGGCCAATAGAAGATAAGATCAGGAATATATTCGGACCCTGGGTTGGCAATACCCATACAGAGACCAGCGAGACGGGCACACTGATGACAAAGGCCTATCATTATGCCCAAAAAATTATCAAAGAGCACGTTAACGCAAATGAGGATGATGTGCTGATCACCACTGGATTCGGCATGACCTCCGCGGTAGTAAAATTCCAGCGGATCCTTGGCATGAAGCAGTGCGGCAAACTTACAGGCAGTGAATGCCTGCAGGAAAAGGAGAGGCCTGTTGTCTTTGTTACCCATATGGAGCATCACTCCAACCACACTTCATGGTTTGAAACCATTGCAGATGTAATCCAGCTGCAGCCGGATAAAGATCTGCTGATCGATCTTGATGAACTTCGCAGACAATTAGAGGAGTATAAAGACAGGCCCATGAAGATAGGCGCTTTTACAGCCTGCTCCAATGTTACAGGTATCGAAACACCCATCCACGAGATGGCAAAGCTCATGCATGAATATGGAGGTTACTGCTTTGTTGATTATGCTGCCTCTGCACCTTATGTTGACATTAATATGCACCACGAAGATCCGGACATGAAACTTGATGCCATCATGTTCTCTCCGCATAAATTCCTGGGCGGCCCCGGAAGCTCAGGCGTATTGATCTTCTGTAAAAGCCTGTATCACAGCCATACACCGGATCAACCCGGTGGGGGAACCGTCGACTGGACCAATCCATGGGGAGAATATAAATACATTGACGACATTGAAGCCCGTGAGGATGGAGGCACCCCGGGCTTCCTGCAGGCCATCAGGACGGCCCTGGCCATCAAGCTAAAGGAGCAGATCGGAACAGAAAATATGCGCAAAAGGGAACAGCAACTTGTACATAAGGCATTTGACCTGCTCCAGGAGATACCTGGCTTGCATATCCTGGCAGATAATGTTCGTGAAAGGCTGGGCATCATCTCCCTGTACATTCTAAACGTCCATTTTAACCTGGTGGTCAAATTGCTCAACGACCGCTGGGGCATACAGGTACGTGGTGGTTGTGCCTGCGCAGGTACATACGGTCATTTCCTCCTGGATGTAAGTCACGAAAAATCAAAACATATAACAGACCTCATCAGTCATGGCGACCTTTCTGAAAAGCCAGGCTGGATACGCATTTCCCTCCACCCTACCATGACTGACAAAGAACTGGGAACCATCACCGAAGCGCTGAAACAAATCCAGATCAACCACAAAGAATGGGCGAAGGACTACATCTACAACATCCACAACAACGAATTCCGGCATAAAGATGAACCGGAAGACAAAATGGGGGTGGTTGTGCCTTGGTTTGAATTGGAAATTCAAAGTTCCTAATTCCTAGCCCCTTCGACTACGCTCAGGACAGGTTGCCAAGTTCCTAGTGCCGATCTGGAGTGAATAGTGTTGATTGTTAGAATTATTGCACGATTGGCAGAGTGCAATTCCTGATTTCTGATATAGAAGTGTCCGGGAAAAAATTAATTGAATTGGTGAAAGGCGCAATGGCGTTCACTTTTGCGACATCTGAGTAAAAGAGGGCTTGGGGAGGCATTCCAGGCTGTAGGCC
>JAIOSQ010000329.1 GCA_021107535.1 Bacteroidales bacterium
AAGTAAACACATTGGCCCGGATCACAAACAGATTTTTCATATCCAGTTTCCGGGAAATATCAGTGATAAAACGCACACATCGCGGATTCATCTCAACACTATGCACCTCGGCGGCACCCCTGGAAGCAAATTCGTAAGATATGCTTCCAATGCCGGCAAAAAGATCCAGGACCTTTAGTCCCTCAAAATCATAATGGTTGTTCAGGATATTAAAAAGGGCTTCCTTAGCCATGTCTGTTGTGGGGCGCACCAGAAGACTTTCCGGGGCAGTGATCCTTCTTCCTTTATACGATCCGCCTATTATTCGCACATTGCTGCATTCAAAAGATTATAATAATAATGCCCTGGCAATTGGTCAAACACAAAACTGTATCTGAAATCCGTATTACGGTCGGCGAAGCTAATGTTCCGGATATACTTATGGAGCAGATCAGAAAGCGAAGAATGTTTATCCAGCTCACCTGTTATGATCAATTCAATATTTTCGGGATTCAGCTTCAGTTGTTCGACAACAAAGATCAGGTAATACATAAAATCTTCGGCCGTATGATAGGTAAAGGAATTATAATAATTCAACTTTTTACCTGTGATCCGGAGAAGGTCAAGCCGTGAAGCACCGGCATTCACAAACAGGATGTTTCCGGTGTCCTGGTTCATATACTTCAGAAACAGGCTCTGGATGAAAGCAGTGGAATGGTGAAAAACTGGTGCTCCGGAAAAATATTTATCAATAAGGTCATCGAAAAGAGAAGGAATGCCGTAAACAGAAAAAGCATTCACGCTTTTGATATGATCATGGTGTAAAGCCTGATGATGGCTTGATTCTTTTGCCACATTGAACGCATAAACAGTTTCTTCCTCCTTTTTGTCGAACAATGCTTCCGGCACAAGTGTTGACTTGCCTTCATCGTAAATTATACTGGTATTGTTGAAAGGACTGCTCAGCCAATTGAGGTTTTCTTCAAGAAGTCTGATCAAGCTGGAAGGATCAGTATTTGCCCCCTCACCGGGAACCGGCCTTCTCATGCCGGGTTCCTTCAGATCGAAAGATTCAAGGTGAAGGTATTTATTTGTATTCGTATCGAGAATACAAAACGAAAATCCATCCGCATTCATACGGATGGACAGATCGTATTCATAATATTTTTGTTTGTCTAATCCCGGATCAGAGTAGCTGTGTATTGCTGTAAATATTTCAGCCATAAGTAGAGGCTAAATGGTGTCTTTCCATATAGTAGGTGTTTGATTCAGAATGTTCGCTTTCGAGGCTTGCGAAGTATTTAAAACAAGGAGTTTACTTATGTAAATGACTGTTTTAAATACGAGTGTAACGATGAAAGGGGACATTATGGGCAAACACTAATGATTACTCCCAGTTTCCGTCAGTGGAAGACTCTTGCATTGAACCCACCTTTAGTCCCGGGTATTTCTCAAGATCATTCCTGGACTTGATCAGGTTTATTACGAGTTGATGATCAAGGCCCTTCAGAATATTGCTATAATGAGCGGAAGCTTCAAACACATGCACTTTCAAACCTCCTGTTTCAATCTCACCTGCATCCAGGGTATACATCACTCCTGACATCGGAATATAGGGAAGCGAGTCCAGAATAAAATGCAACTTTCTTCCATAGAGCGAGTCAGCGACACTGATATAGCCCAGTGTATCATTAATGGTGCGTGTAAAAGTTGTATCTTCCGGATCAGGAACTTTCTTTACAATAGGAATTTGCCCTTCCCGCAGAAACTGTAATAATGTATCAAAGTTGGCAGCGTATTCATTATGCATCTTCTTAAAGATCAACTGGCCGCTTCTGATATCTTTTAAATCCTGAATGACTACATCTGCCCGAAGATCTTTTGCAGCCCTAAATTTCAGAGGTGTATTGATGCTCTGGTATACAAAGTATGCAAGGACAATAATAACGAGAAGGAGGACGACCTGAATAATTTTTCTTTTCATTTGGAAAGGTTTTTGAATACACGCAAAGTTAAAAAATTTTTTAAACCAATGATTTATATGGCTAAATATTTAATAAGAAATCTACGTTCAACCATTGACTTACATCTCGAATTATAGTATCTTAAGGGGTTGAAAAATAAATTCTATTATTATGCAAACTTACATTTTACTTACAAAATTATCGCCGGAATTGACAAAACAGATGAAAGACCGTTCAGCCATTGGCGGAATCTGGCTGGAAAAAGTTAAGGAAAAATGCCCGGAAGTAAAGTTCATCACACATTATGCGCTGCTGGGGCAATACGACTTCCTTGACATTTATGAAGCTCCGGATGTTGAGAGTGCAGCTAAAGTTTCCATGATCAGCCGGGCGAACGGGGCACTTCAGGCGGAGAGCCTTCCTGCCATACCTTATAAAAAGTTTTTGGAGCTGGTGAAAGAGATATAGGAATACCGGGGAAGCATTAATGCCGGGTTCAGGATTCGCCGCAAATCGTCTTATAATCCGGAATATCCTCCAGGTATTTATAGGTCTGTCTGTTGTAGTCCATCAGGCAACAGTAGTGCTGCAAGCCATTTGTTACGACAAGGTAAGGCACCCTGATGACTGAATTATACCTGGCAACCTGGTCAAAAGTATCCTGGCTTATCTTCACCTCCGGTGCTTTACACTCTATGATCATCAAGGGTTTTCCCTGCCTGTCATGGATCAGGATGTCAGGGCGGCGCGTCATGGTGTTCAGGATCAGTTTCTTTTCCAAAACTATAAGTCCGGCAGGGACTTGCTTTTCATTCACCATATACATGATGAAATGCTGTCGTACCCATTCCTCCGGAGTGAGTGCCACATACTTCTTCCTGATCTCGTCAAAAATACGGAATTGCCCGTCCTTCTTGCTGATCCTGAAATCGTACGGGGGAAGATTAAGGTCCTGCATGAAAATAAATTAATTAAATTCTTCTATCGTTCGCATTGAACGGTTCTGGATAAGTGACCGCAAAGGCCTGATAATACGGGTGAGCAGGCGGATATCCTGGGTGATGATCTCTGCTTTTCCCTTCATCTTCTGCGTAAAAACAAGATCGATCTGATAATTACTTCTTAAGCCATCAGGAAAAGATACATCAACGGCATAAGTATTATCTGCAGGGACAATGGAAATTTTTTCCACATATCCGGTAACCATGCCGAATTCCATATAGGGATAATTTTCAAAACGTATTTTCACCTTTTGTCCAACCTTGACCTTTCCTGAGCGATACACAGGCATGGTTAGCTTGCCAATGATGTTTGATGAATCGGCAGGCACGATACTGAGAATCTTTTCCCCCACCGTAATATTTTGGTTCGTAGTCCAGAATTTATTAAAGGTAGCAGTACCATCGATCGGAGCTACGATCAGGAAATCCTGGTTCCAGGACTTAATGGCTCCGCTGAGCTTATTAAAGGATTTATGCATTGACAGTTGAAGATCGCTTTTCTCCTTTTCATACTGAAGCCGAAGGTCAAGGATCTCCTTCCGGAGCTCATCGATCTTGATCTGCGTACTGGCAAGGTTGGTCCGTGCTCCTTCAAATGCATGTTGTTTTTGCAACAATTCGCTTTTTGAATTTTCCAGATCGGACTGGGAAATGGCGCCGCTGTCGTAAAGAGCTTCGTAGCGCTGATAATCTTTGTTCTCCAGTTCAAGGTCCTGCTCCAATGTCTGCTTTTGCGTGTACATGTAATTATAATAAAGATTATAATCACTGATCTGCTCGTCTATGGCTTCAATTTTCCTGTCATAATAATTCAGTTCCTCAAAACTCTTAAGGTCCCGGAAATCTTTCAGGAAGTCAGCATATTCTGATTGAACATCTCCTAATTCCAGATTATTCCTGAAATTAAAAGCGGTGATCCCTTCCAGTTCATTGGCATCCAGCAATGGCCTGAACCTGCGCAATTCAGCTCCGAGGAGGAACATATCATCATAGCTTGCAGGATTTTCGATCACCGCAAGGCTATCCCCTGCACTGACCTGCTGTGTATCGTCGATAAAAAACGTTTCTATTTTCCCGCTTGACCGGGCAATCACATCAGCTGGTGGTTGGGTTGTCACCACTTCGATATCGAGGTTAGGGACTACTTCGGGATATTGAAAGAACCAGCTTCCTGCCAACAGCAGAACAATTATAGCAAAAAACAGGGTCGTTCCCCAACGGATGATCCAGGAAGGAACCATGCCCAGGATCTCCTGTACAGGTTCACTGCGAAATTCTATTTTTTCTTTCCTGCTTTCTTTTGTCATAGCGCTAAGCTTTAACTACCCAGTTCAAGCTGATCTTTTACCAGGTTATAATATGCACCTTTAAGTTTTGTCAGCTCTTTATGAGTACCCTTTTCAATAAGCTCCCCTTTATCCAGAACGACGATCTGGTCGGCTTTGGTTACGGTACTCAGGCGATGTGCAACAACCACTGCAGTTTTGCCTTCGAAAAACTTATCGAGTTTTTCCATGATCACCTTTTCATTGTTTGCATCCAGTGCATTGGTGGCCTCGTCAAAGAACAGGAATTCAGGATTCTTATAAACCGCCCTGGCGATCAGAATACGTTGCTTCTGCCCCTGGCTGAGTCCTACACCTTCCTGCCCGATCTTCGTGTTATAGGACAATGGCAATGATTCAATGAAATCCTGGATGTTGGCAATGTTTACCGCATGCATCAGCTTATCACGGTCGATGTACTCATCGCTTACTGAGATGTTCCTGGCAATGGTATCGGAAAATATAAAGCCATCCTGCATCACTGCACCGCATTTCTGTCTCCAGAATCTTCCGTTAATGTTCTTGATGTTGAGTTCCCCGATCTTTACTTCACCGCTGTCGGGAGGATAAAATCCCAAAAGTAATTTTACCAGGGTTGTTTTCCCGCTCCCGCTCGCACCGACAATGGCAGTCATCTTATTTTCCGGGATTTCGAAAGAAAGGTTTTTCAATACAGGATCAGTACGTGGCCCTGAATATCGAAAAGTAAGATCTCTGAGTGTTATGCTTTTCCTGGCCGGAAGGGATGATACTTTAGGTTCTTCGGGGTTTTCTTCGTCTTCACTCTGGTGGATCTCTCCTAACCTTTCCAGGCTGATCTTGGCGTCCTGAGCCGAGCGGAAAAATGTGATCATCTGGTCAATAGGGCTGTTCAGTTGCCCAATGATATATTGTACTGCCATCATCATACCCAGGGTCATCTCACCCCTGACTACAGCCTCGGCAGCTACGAAGATGATCAGGATATTTTTTGTTTGATTGAAAAATACTGCACCCGCCTGCTGATACTGGTTCAGGGCCAGGCCTTTTATGTTCACCTTGAATAGTTTCGCCTGGATTTTCTCCCAATCCCAGCGCTTTTGTCTTTCACAATTATTGAGCTTGATCTCCTGCATCCCTGTAATAAGCTGGATGAGGTTACTCTGGTTATCAGCCATCTGCGCAAAACGCTTATAATCCACTTCGCGGCGTTTCTTCATGAACAGCAATACCCAGAGAATATACAATCCGCTCCCGATAAGGAATATCAATAGTATCTTTATGCTGTACACAGCCAGCACGACACTGAAAATAACCAGTGTAACCATAGAGAACAGGATGCCCAGAGAAGAAACTGTGAGGAAATTTTCAATACGTGTATGATCTCCGATCCGCTGCATCAGGTCTCCGATCATTTTGCTGTCGAAAAAGCCGATTGGCAGCTTCATAAGCTTGATCAGAAAGTCTGAGATAAGGGAAATATTCACCCTTGTACTGATATGGAGCAATATCCAGCTTCTGATAAATTCTACTGATGCCTGGCTGATAAAAAGAACCAGCTGGGCGATCAGGATTAGTGAGATAAAGCCCAAGTCCTGGTTGGAAATTCCGATATCGACGATAGCCTGTGTCAGAAATGGGAATATGAGCTGAAGCAAGGCACCGAGTATCATCCCAAGTATAAGCTGGGTGATAAACTTTCCGTAGGGTTTTAGATATGAGAACAGGAAGCGGAATGTCTTTTTGTTTCTGACTTCTCCCTCCTGCTTGTAAAAATCAGGAGTAGGTTCCAGGAGCAGGCAGATGCCCTGTGCTTCACCGTCGGTTTTGGTGCTGGCCCATTGTGCCAGAAATTCATCCCTGGTATATTTTATCAGTCCATGCGCCGGATCTGCAACATATACATGCTTTTTAGTGATCTTGTATATGACCACAAAATGGTTCTGTTTCCAGTGCGCGATACATGGAAGGGGGGATTCTTTAGCAAGCTTATCCAGCCCTATCTTAACACCCATCGTTCTGAATCCGATTGATTCTGCTGCATCACTTGTTCCCAGCAATGAAACCCCTTCACGGGTGATATGACTTCTCTCCCTGAGCGTTTGCACACTGTAATTACGCCCGTGGTGCTTTGCGATCATACGCAGGCAACTCGGGCCGCAGTCCATAGCATCTAGCTGTTTATAAAAAGGAAAACTACCCATATTATCTTATAACAGTATACTTTAGTTGTTCTTATACTATTATTTAGGGGAATGGTTACTCTGGGGGGTGTTTTTTGGTAAGGATGCTGGATACTGGATGCTGGATACTGGATACTGGATACTGGATACTGGATGCTGGATGCTGGATGCTGGATGCTGGATACTGGATACTGGATGCTGGATGACTGGGGGACTGGGGGACTGGGGGGCAGGCTGATCCCGGTTGTTGATTATCATTTCAACGGTCTTTTTTTTATCATCCCTCCTTTTGCATCTTTTATACTATGCATTACAATAAATGCATCTTTGTCAATTTTATCTATTTCTGTATGTAATCTTGCCAATTCCAACCTTGTAATCAATGTATAAACAATTTCAGTTTGCTTTAATGTTTCACCTCTTTTAGCATAACCCTTCTTACCCAAATATAAAGTACATCCTCTTCCCATTTTTTCACGACGCTCCAGTCTTCTTTGTTCTCACTTATCTGATATTACTGATGCACCTGAATATTCTTCTTCGCCTCAATCATGCATCATTACTGTTTTGGATGCGACTAAGTAAGGCTCGATTACGTCGATATCCACATAATCTGAATAAACTAATGCTGGCACTACTCAGTCAAGAACCGGCTCAGCTCATTGTGCCCGAT
>JAIOSQ010000126.1 GCA_021107535.1 Bacteroidales bacterium
TAGAAATGCCATTTTCATGAAATGTCCCGCCAAAATGAATTGCAAAATTTGCAAACAAGCTCACTTGAAATAATCGATTCCACAATATAATAAGGTATCCCAGCTGTTTATCCGGTTTAGTTCAACAGAAAGTACATATTCGGCTACCGCCGAAAACGATACTTAAGTGTTAGCTGGCGTAATTTCCTATTTGTTAATTAATAATAAACTTCATTACAGAAGATTTTTTGTCCGAATATGCTATTACGAAATACATTCCTACATTCAATCTTCCTACTTCAATATTAGGATTTTCATTTTTATCATATTTTGTATTGTTTTTGTAAACTAGTTTTCCATTAATATCATAGACTTCAATGAGGTTTATTTTGATTTGATTCTGGATTATAAATTTACCATTGTTAGGGTTTGGATATAGTATTGGTTTATTTGATGCTAATATTGAATTATTCAATCCTACGACAGTTCCTTCATTGTCAGTTTTTATTAAATAAACATCTGAATAGTTTCTGATTGGATCTTGACAAAATGTAGTACCACCAATAATAAAACCACCATCAGTTGTTTGTTGAACTGAAGTACCATAGTCTGTAAACTCCCTGTCAAATGTTTGAATCCATAAAAGATTACCTAACTGGTTAACTTTCAACAAATAAACATCCATGGATTCTTTTCCAAAACTTTCACCATATCCTGCAATTACATAATCATTTTCAGAGGTAATATCTACTGAACAACTTATGTCATAGGCTGAACCACCAAAAGTTTTTGTCCATAATGTATCTCCATTTTCATTTGTTTTAATAATGTATAAATCCATATCACCAGCACCGTAACTATTTGTATATCCACTTAATATAAAACCATTATCATCGGTTTGCTTAACTGACATTCCACAGTCTTTTTCAATACCACCAAAAGTTTTTGTCCAAATTGTATCACCTGTGGAATTCGTTTTTATTAAATAAACATCAAAATTTCCATTTCCAAAACTTGTTGTGTAACCACAAATTACATAGTTATTATCATTGGTAATAATAATCGAATTTCCTCTCTCTGTTCCTGAACCACCATAATTTCTTGTCCATTCAACCCCTCCAACATCATTTGTTTTAATCAGCAATAAATCTGAATTGCCCGAATCCGAATAACTGATTGTTCCTGTAATGATAAATCCGTTATCACTTGTCTGCCGTATTGATAGCCCCCAGATACTTTGAGCCCCAGCTATTGTATTCATCCATTCTTCATTTCCAAGAGAATCTGTTTTTATCAGATAAACAGCTGCCCCCCCATTACCAGAACTTTGACTATATCCAGTAATTATATAACCATTATCATTTGTCTCTCTTACATCTTTACCAGTATCATAATCGCCACCACCGAATGTTTTTTTCCAAATTATGTTCCCTTGATAGTTTGTTTTAATCAGTAATACATCTTTGTCAGAAATATTTTCAATTTTATTTGTGTGACCTACAATAATGTATCCGGTATCTGAAGTTTGTTGAGCAACTATCCCAACATCAAATCTATTAAGATTGAAAATCTTTTCAAATGTTACTTGGGCATTGCATAAATTACAAATAAAAAATGCAATTATTAAAATGGTTGTTCTCATGCCTATTATTTTATGCCAGCTAACGGTTTGCGGCTATGGCGTGTCCCGAGTACTCGGGATGCACTATGAGCCGCTGTTATACACTGTGCTTTGTTCTAATTAACGATAAGTTTTTTTCTGTAATTGTTGTTTTCAACCTTTATTTCAACTATATATATTCCTTTATCCAGTTTTGAAATGTCAATATTATTTTTATCTCCGTCAATAATGTATATTTTTTCTCCGAGTTGATTAAAAATGTTAATCTCTTTAATTTTTAATTCTTTTCTATTTTTAATGGTTAGTTTGTTTTTTGCTGGATTCGGAAATATTTCAAACAGTTCAACTGATTTGAATTCTTCGATTGATATATTTCCGCACGCTTCCTCTACTTCTTCCTGAGTATTACAACCAGTGTTGTTATTTGAAATTTCTATAGTGCCAGAAGGACTTGCTAAATAATCACATATACTTTGAACTTCACAAGTTGACAAGTTGTCATTATCAGAAATGTATAAATTCGTTATTGAGGATGATTGAATATTATTGATTCCATTTAAACTTTCTAAATTTTCATTGTCATTTATAGTAATATGTCCATCGATTGAATGTAAATTTTCTAAACCAGTTAGGTCAGTGAGATTATCATTGCGATGTAGAGATAAGCCTCCACCAGCTGCCGATAAATTTTCAAGACCTAATAAGTCTGATAAAAGAGGGTTTGTGTGAATCAGGATAACACCGCTTACAACTGATAGTGAGTTTAGACCAGATAAATTAATCAAACTATTATTGAAACATATTTCAAGCATACCATTAACTGAAGTTAGCCCTTCAAGACCTACTAAATTTTCAATTGCATCTAATCCTCCTATACTTAATTTTCCGCCTATTGAGGTTATATTATGCAAACCTGTAAGGTTATTTATTGAATCATTATTGTCAACCCATAAGTCACCTCCAATTGCAGTTAAAACACTTAATCCCTCCAGATTATTTATATTATTTCCTGTAATGTTAAGTTTTCCTTCAATTACGGTACAACCTGGATAATTAATTTGAAAGTTATCAATCTCTTCTTGAGTGCTAAATAGAGTTTCTCCAGGTAAACAATTTTGAGAAAAAAGAACTGGTTGAATTAAAAGAAATGCTAATAGTAAAAATGTAAGCTTTTTCATAATATTATTGTTTTATCCTGTTTGTGCATAGTGTATAACGCCGCGCTAAACGAAGTTCCGCTTTGAGAACGGAGGGATTCGAGCTTGCTCGATATACCGGGAGTTCGAAAAGTGGATCCAAATTGCGTTTCAGCGACTTGTTCTGGCACGTTTTGGCTCGA
>JAIOSQ010000106.1 GCA_021107535.1 Bacteroidales bacterium
GGCATGCTGATCTTAAAAGTATCATATTCGAAATAGCAATCCTGTGCGTAAAACTCAAACAGCCCTGCCCTGACCCTGCCGGTGAAGGAAAAATCTTTACCACTCTTCATTACGATCTCTTCGTTAAGAGGATAAATATAAACCGTTTGAGAATCGCTGAGTGATATTTCAGGAACCCCCCTGATCTGCAAATCAAAGCTGGACAATTCAATTGTTGCATTGCTTTCCAGGTTGGTAACAGAAGTGAAGTTTATAACATCATAATCCATGTCGCCGGCATGTGCCTTCAGGTAGTCATACAGGCGCTGTTTGATGAGTGCATCCCTCTTATCGGAATCATATACCACAAATCCTCTTGCATCCAGCAAGAGAAGCATTGATACAGCCTGTTCCACAGGCTTGTTAATATAATTGGCAAAAGCTCCAACCTTCACAGTACGGGAACCATATCGCTCAGCATATTTTCTAACAATTACCAAAGGATTCACATCATCAATCCCCTGTAGCTTATAATATTCAAAAGCAGAATAAAACTTATCAGATTCAAAAGCAGCTTTGCTTTCCTGGCTGATACCCCGGATCATTTCAAAGGATATTTCTTCGGTGTTCATCACCCAGTAGAGTGCTTCGCAATACATATCAAGCTTATGATAATCATCGAAGAACGGGCTTTGCGCAATACCGCGATTCAACCTGATGAGGGAAAGCATATGGGAAGAATGATCATATTCCATCTGAAGGCCGGGATGATAAATTGAATCTTTATCGAAATATATCGCAAAAGAAGCAGGGCTTGATTTTATCTTATCATCTTCAACATAGAACTGTCTCGAACGGATCACCGCAAAATAATCCCCACCCTTTTTGAAAATAAACTTGGCAGTATTGCCGTTTTTACCCATACAAATAAGTTTTGTCCCTTCCATTCCAAACCCGCCCTCATAATTAATATTCTTATACAAACCCAGTATTTCATAGTCTTTAAAGTAGGAATCAAAACGGGGATATGACACCTTTTTCCCGGGAGGGCTCGACAATATCTTTTCATACAATACGCCCTGAATCGGAAAGTCGAAAAATAATTTATTATAAAGCACAGCAGAATCGGCTGTAAAAGTAAGAGATTTCGCATCTATCTGGTAATCTGAAAGTTCGGCATATACACTGTCTTCATCAAAGCCTGCCCTTCTCCATGTGATTATGCCCTTGTTTCCTGACCACAATGATATTGAGGGGTAATATCTCCCATTGGTCTTCTTAATCTCCATGCTGTCCCTTCCTGTAGAGCATATCAGGTCAAGCTCAGTAAAACCAAGGTAAAGGAGTGTATCATACCCGAACGAAAACCGGCCATCTCTAAAATACCATGCCCTCGACCTTGTTTCATATAACATAGAATTTTCGAACAGATTGAGGGTATACTCCAGGAAATCAGACATGGCTTTGGAGCTGCGTTGGCTCTGCAGTGTATCCAGTTCTGTCAGCCAGAGCTCCAGGTCATTGTTATTAAACTTTTTCTCAACGAATGTGAGGAGGCAGGACGCAAATTCATAGAAATGCGGATATGCACGCATTGTTTTGTTCAGCATAGACTCAGAAACATCGTAAATCTTTTCGCGGTGGTGAGGCTTAAAATACCCTGATTCCCAAACCTCCGCGAAATTTTCAAGCAATGCTTCCCCCTTTGCCAGATATTCCTTATTGCTGGTACCCTGGAGTACAGCAGTAAGATCAAGAAAATAATCATTTTTATTTCTGTGGAATTCCTTGATCATCTGGGCATGGCTACCCTCCGAAAAAATCAGAAGGAGTATCGAAAATAGCAGAATGTATGAAAGTCTGTGTTTAATCATCCGCTTTATCGCTAATAAAAACTGCTGCCATCCAGTTATTTCGTATGCTTGTTTCAGTCAGTATGAGCCCATATTCCTCAGATCTGGCGATTATCAGGTCAAGGTCCTCAGCATAAAAACCGCTCATCAATAAGCTGCCCCCTGATTCAAGGGCATTGGCATAAGTGGGAATATCCTTCAATAGTATATTACGGTTAATATTGGCAAATATAATATCAAAACGCTGTTTTTCAATCGCACCGGCATCACCTTTCAATATAGTGATATTCCCGGCGCTGTTCAACAGGACATTTTCACGGGCATTCTGATACGCCCAATCATCATTGTCAATGGCCAGGATATCGCCTGCACCCATTTTGCTTGCCAGAACTGCGAGAACAGCGGTACCACAACCCATGTCAAGTACTGATTTCATCTTAATATCCAAACGGGATATCAATGACAGCATCATATATGTTGTTTCATGATGGGCCGTCCCAAAGGACATTTTTGGTTCGATAATGATATCATAAACAATTCCATGAGCAGCCTCATGAAATGGCGCACGGACCAGGATGCTGTTATCGATCAATACCGGTTCATAATCAGATTCCCATATTTTATTCCAGTTCCTGTCTTCAATTTCATTGATTTCAAAGCCGGACAAAGCTACAGATGAAAGTACACTACTTAACTCCTTCCTGTTAAAGTCATCTGCATGAACATAAGCCAACAGATGATCATCCTCCTCGAGGAAGCCATCGTACCCAAGGCCTGCAAGAAGTGCCATGACTATTTCACCCGTTTCCGCACCGCTAATTCCGGGTATTCTTACCTCATAATATCTTTTCATAAGCAATCAGGCTGATCGGATGATGATGGCAAAATCATCGGCTTTCAGGGAGGCACCTCCAATGAGCCCACCATCTACATCTTGTTTTGAGAATAATTCCGCCGCATTGGAAGCATTGCAGCTACCTCCGTATAGTATGCTGCACTGATCTGCTGTTTCTCCGGAATATTTCTTTGCGATCAGTGCCCTTATGAAGGCATGCATTTCCTGGGCCTGTTCAGGTGTAGCTGTCTTCCCTGTCCCGATCGCCCATACAGGTTCGTATGCAATTACCAACTTTTGAAACTCCTCCCCGGCCAGGTGAAAGAGTGTATTCTTGATCTGATTACTGACCACCTCCATATGTCTGTCATCATTCCTGTCATCGAGTAGCTCACCACAGCAAAAGATTGGTGTGATCCTATGTGCAAGCAGCAGCTTCACTTTTGATGCAAGCTCCTCATCGTTTTCGTTGAAATATTTACGTCGTTCGGAATGCCCTACGATACAATAATCCACTTCAATGGATTCGAGCATAGCTGCAGAGATCTCACCTGTATAAGCACCATCCTCAAAACTGCTTACATTCTGAGCGCCGACAAACACCTGCTTATTGCTGGCCAGGTCTGTGGCCAGTTCAAGATATACTGCCGGAGGGCAGATTACCACATCAACATCCACGGGTTTACCATTATCGGCTATATCAGCGATGATCAGGGCCAGGAGGTCGTCTGCCTCAGAAAAGCTCATATTCATCTTCCAGTTGCCAGCTATAATTTTTCTTCTCATCATATTTGTTATTAGAATAAGTGCATGAACTATTTATTATCAGGCAAGCCTGACCCTGGGATCAAGAAAGCCGTAAATAATATCCACAAAAATATTAATTATTACGAGGATCACTGATATAAAAAGGACAGCACCCATAATTACGGGAAAATCATATTTTTCAAGGGCATCGACGATGACTACGCCAACTCCTTTCCAGTCAAAAACGTACTCTACGAATACCGCACCGGCCATCAGGGAAGCAAACCATCCGGACACAGCAGTGATCACAGGGTTCATTGCGTTTTTCAGGGCATGTTTTGAGATGACCCTGAATTTACTGAGTCCTTTAGCCTTTGCAGTGCGTATATAATCCTGCGATAACACATCCAGAAGCGATGCGCGTGTAAGCTCCACTACTATAGCCAATGGCCTGATACCAAGGGTGATGGCAGGAAGGATAAGATTTTTAAGGTCCAGGTATTCACCCCGGCCATAATCATCCACCGTATAAAGGCTGCCAAACATGTTCAGTCCTGTGAATTCAACCAGTACAAAAGCAAAGATCCAGGCATTGAGGATGGCAGCAAAAAAGGAGGGTATAGACATCCCAAGTACTGAAAACACCAGTGCAATTTTATCGATAATGGCATTTTTTTTCAATGCAATAAATACTCCTATCGCCACACCAAAGACAAGCGCAAAGAGGATAGATACACCAGCCAGCAGCATAGTTTTGGGAAAAGCTTCGGCCAGTATCTCTGAAACCTTTCGCTGGCTCTGGTAGGATCGCCGCAGGTAAGGTTTTTTCAAAAACACTGCCGTGTTCCCCAGGGGGATCAGTCGTGTACCGGAATATTTTTCTTCGCTGAAATACCAATAGTTTTCCGGATTTCCTGTATTGTGAATTGATATGGGTGAGATGTCATTCAGAAAGTTAAAATACTGAACATACAGTGGCTGATCTCTGCCAAGATCCTTGTTAATAGCCTCGACGGAGGCAATGTCAGCCCGTTGGCCAAGCATCATCCTGGCCGGGTCACCCGGAAGGATGTTGAACAGGAAAAAAACGATAGTGATCACCCCCAGTAATACCAGCAGGCCATACCACAATCGTTTTATAATAAAGCGAAGCATGTTCAGTCTTTCATAAATTCTTCCTTGACCACTTCATAAGCAGGAAGGTCATTGTAATGCCATTTTGCAATCACCACACCGTTTTTAAACAATATCAGGCCAGGATTGGCCCTGACCATGGTTTTGAGTACAGCATCATCGCCATAATAGAAATCAAGGTGCAAGTCAGTTTGCACCAATCTGCGGAATTCCGTTACCTCTTCTTTCAGGGAACTGGTGATCACGATCAGAGACTGATCATGTTTATCTACTTCCACAAATAATGTGTTGATCTTTCCAAATGCATCATGATCAGTTTTCTGAAGATTATAGGCCACGACAATGAACTGGTAATCAGGGTTACAGATAAATTCGCGTGTCAGGTCTTCTCCTTCACCACTCTCGATAATAAGTTCATGGGCTTTAATCACTTCCGAATCATCCATACGCTGATCGACGAATTCCCACTTTGCCATCCAAACCGAATCCTGCCATGGGAAATCCGGTGAAAGATATTCCTCCTCCTCCCCGCTTTCAATATTTCTAAAAATGAGATATATCTTTGGTTCACCATTCTCAGGGTCCATATCATTGCCCACTTTCCATTCCCTGAAATCTGTAAGTGGCAAATGATCCAGGTTGTAAAATGAAAACCAGAGAAATCCAATTCCAAAGGAGGCAAGGATAAAAAATTCATATCCGGATGCCCTGGGGAATTTAAATTTCTTTCTGCCATAGAATATGATGGCAGTAAAAACAATCAGCACGATGTTTTTGTAAAATGTCTCCGGGTTTGAAAGCTTGATGGCATCACCGAAACAACCGCAATCGGGCACCGGTTCCCAAATGGCATCCACCATGGTCAGCAATGTAAAAAATATCATAATCGGGAACAACAGCCATGCCGTCCTTCTGATCCAGACATTAAACAGCAAAGATATTCCAAGTATGAATTCCAGGGCACACAAAAACACAGATAGAATTAAGCTTAGTGGAATAGCCCATTCTACACCGTAGGCAATAAAATAATCTTCAATACGGTAAGCTGTCCCCAGCGGATCAACTCCCTTCACAATGCCTGAAAAAATGAATACTACACCGACAAACAGCCGGCTGAAATTTCTAATAAATTTCATTCCTGTCCTTCCTGAAGTTGAATGAGCGCAAAAACAGCGTAATTAATGATATCATAATAATTGGCATCCAGTCCTTCCGATACGAAAGTCTTTCCGTCGTTATCCTCAATCTGCTTCACACGGAGTAGTTTCATAAGAATGATGTCGGTAAGAGAGCTCACGCGCATATTGCGCCAGGCCTCGTCATAGTCGTGATTTTTGTTCAGCATCAGGTCCCTGGCGGCATATATATATTTATTGTAAAACTCAAGGCCTGCCTTCTCATCAAAGTCATCCTCTTCTGCAATACCCAGTTCGAGCTGGATAAGTGCCATAACAGAATAGTTAATGATACCAATGAACTCAGGAACAGATCCTTCATCCACCTTGCTGATCCCCTTGCTTTCGATACTTCTGATCCTGTTGGCCTTGATATATATCTGGTCTGTTAGAGAAGAAGTACGGAGTATACGCCAGGCGAAGCCATAATCCTGCATTTTCCTTGTGAATATCTCTCTGCACTGCCTGACCACATTTTCAAATTGCTCTGCGGTTTGTTCCATCATTAATTGTAAATTAGCGGCCTGAATGGCCAGGGATCAACAAAGCGATAAAATTACACTATTTTCAGGAACCGGAAGCATGGAATTCTCAGGTAAATTTCCAGATCTTTTAACACCGGTGGTGATGGGAATCCTAAATATTACCCCTGATTCATTTTATGATGGCGGACGCTACAGCTCAGAAATACAATGGGCCAAGCAGGCAGATAAGATGATATCAGAGGGGGCCTCTATTATTGACATCGGGGCATTGTCCACAAGGCCCGGTGCCCGTGAGATCTCTGAAGATGAAGAAATACACAGGATCATGCCTGTAATAAAAAGCCTGCGTAAGAGAACCCCTGAAATATTCATTTCTGTGGACACTTACCGCAGTTCAGTAGCAGAAGTGGCCATATCTTCCGGGGCAGATATGATCAATGATATTTCCGGGGGCACATTTGATAATGCCATGGCAAGGCTCATCGGGAAACATAATATCCCTTATGTGATGATGCACATTCAGGGAAGACCGGGAAATATGCAGGAAAATCCCGTTTATCAGGATGTGATGGAAGACATCGCTTCCTTTTTTAGAAAACAGATCAGTATCTTTAATGAACATGGTGCCATGCAGATCATACTTGATCCCGGTTTCGGATTTGGAAAAAATGTGGCACATAATTATACGATTTTGCATCATCTGAAACGTTTTGACGCATTTGCCTACCCCTTAATGGTTGGAGTGTCGAGAAAATCGATGATCAACAGTATTCTGGGGACAAAACCGGAAAATGCCCTGAACGGTACAACAGTTTTGCATACAATTGCGTTGTTGAATGGGGCAAAGATATTGAGGGTGCATGATGTGAGAGAAGCGGTGGAGGCGATTAAATTGACAGAGATGCTAAGAAAAAGGAGTTCCTAGTGCCTAGTGCCAAGTGGCTAGAGCCTAATTATAGTGAGGAGTGTTGATTTTAAAAGTGATGAATAAATTGCAAACTCCTAACTTTAAATACTCTAAGTACTCTAAGTACTCTAAGTACTCTAAATACTTTAAGTACTTTAAATACTTTAAGTACTTTAAATACTTTAAGTACTTTAAATACTTTAAATACTTTAAATATTTTAAGTACTTTTCAGTAGAAAATAAAACAATTTCACTTAATTGAAGTATAAAGTAATAAAGCTATTTTGACAGACCTTTTTATTACCGGATTTATACAGATCAGATGGATAGATGTGATCGACATCCTGCTGGTAGCATTGCTGTTGTATGAACTCTACAAACTGCTGAAAGGAACTGTTGCGATCAATATTTTTTTCGGGATCGTTGCCGTTGTGCTGATATGGCAGGTGGTGAATGCTTTGCAGATGGAATTGCTGAGCAAGATTCTCGGAGCTTTCATCAGCGTGGGATTCATTGCCCTGATCGTGATCTTCCAGCCCGAGATGAGGAGGTTCCTCCTGGCGTTGGGAACAAGTACCTTTATGAGGAAAAAAGGCAGACGATTTCTTTTCTGGCGGTTCAACATTGATACATATCCTGGTGTTGATGCCAACACCATCGTGATGGCATGTAACCATATGTCGGAGATGAAGCAGGGAGCACTTATCATCCTCACACGAAAAAATGAACTAAAACAATATATCAATACGGGTGAAGAGCTCATGGCTAAATTATCGGTACCCCTACTGGAAAACATTTTTTACGGACATGGGCCACTGCACGATGGTGCCGTGATCATCAGCGAAAATATCATAATGGCAGCCGGCTGCATCCTTCCCGTTTCCGGCAATACGGAAATCCCCAAACGACTGGGTCTCAGACACAGGGCCGCTGCCGGGATTACAGAAGTATCCGATGCTATTGCCATTGTGGTATCAGAAGAAACAGGAAAGACATCCTACTCCATTGGCGGAAAACTCATCACCAAAGTCAGCATCGCTGAACTAAAATCATTCCTGGAAACAGAGTTTAACGAAGAACGAGAAACGAAGAGCGAAGACCAAGAAACAGACTGAGTTCGGAGCTAAAACCCAAAATCCAAAACTCATAATTCATAATCCACAACTGCGCTCTGCTCCATCACCTCATACAGCAGCTCCAGCACCTTCACATGTTCAGGATGATTTCTGTATACATCAAGGCTTTCAAGAGAATCAAAAACAGAGCTAAGCACCAGGTCATAGGCCGAAGGTTTGGTACTGAGGTTGAGGCCCACTTCCATTAATTTTAATTCCGGTATTATACCCATTAAGCCCTCGATAGCAGCTTTCAGTTTATTCGCATTTTCGTATTTGGCCTCCGGCGGGTCGATTTCTTTGAGCCGGATCATGACAATATGTTTAATCATTTAGGAAATTTTGGAATTTACAATCTTTAATATCTCTCTCTCCTGTTCCAGGGCCTTCGTTTCAATTTCCGCTCCGCGGTACAGCAGATCATTCACAAAGTCTTTGTCATCCACACCGGATGCATTGATCTTCACATTCAGAAATGCTCCCATCACGGCAGTGCGTGCACAGAGGGCACCAACACCTGCATCTGATAAAGAAGCCTCTAGCCCGTTTTCCGCCATGGCCTTCATCACCTCCATCGACTCCAGGGAACGTTCCATCACCCGGAAGGGGATCTGCATGGCATATTTCGATGCTTGCTGTATGGTAGCGTGCCGGGCTGTTTTTTCCGTATCATTGCTTTTGGGCAGGCTGAAACCCTCCATGATCCTGTTAAAGGCACGGGTATCTTCATCCACAAGGAACAATAGTTCATCTTTCAACGTCTGTCCTTTTTCAGCCCAGCCGGAATATTCCTTCCAGCTGTCATCCCACCCCCTTTTGTGGGAAGAAAGGTTAGCCACCATGGTTCCGAGCGAAACCCCAAGTGAGCCAACATATGCAGCTATTGAGCCTCCGCCCGGAGCGGGTGATTCCGAGGCAGTCTCATCAGCGAAATCTGCAAGGTTCATTTCCACAAGCTTAGCGGCTGCATCATCTTCCATCATGTACTCTATGATCTTCTCCTTGGGATCAAAGGTTTTAAGATCATCCATTCCCATCGATTTCACAGCAATTTTCAACAACTCTTTTATCGAAACCCCGCTTGATCGTTTTTGTTTTTCAAGAAAATACTTTCCCGCATCAAGCATGGCCTGCAGTGGAATAAGTCCGACCAATTCAGATCCTGTCACCCTGATTCCGCGGGCATCGGCCTTTTTACACACTTCATCGAAAGCAATATGCACAGGTGTAATGCTGATGTTTGTTAGGTTCATGGAGATCTGGGCCAGCCCGTATTCTTCAATGAACCAGCCTATTGCTTTCACTGATTTCAGTGAACCCGGGATCGTCACAGCTTTGCCCTTTTCATCCTTGATGATCTTTCCGGTGACAGAATTTCCTTCTCGTTTTGGCCGGCCACGCTCTCTTACATCAAAGGCAATGGCATTGGCCCGGCGGGTTGAGGTGGTATTCAGATTTACATTGAAGGCCACGAGGAAATCGCGTGCCCCCACAGCAGTAACCCCTGCTCCTGCATTGAATTTTGCAGGGCCGAAGTCCGGTTTCCAATGTGGCTCCTTCAGCTTTTCCGACATGCCTTCATACTCACCGGAGCGACAATTAGCAAGGTTCCTTCTTTCTTCCGTGAAAGCGGCATTTTCATAACAATAAACCGGAATTTCCAGTTCTTCACCTATGCGTTTTGCCAGTTTGCGTGCATATTCAACCGTTTCTTCCATACTGATATTGGCCACAGGCACCAGTGGGCAGACATCCGTGGCACCCATGCGCGGGTGCTCACCTTTATGCTTGCGCATGTCAATCAGTTCAGAAGCTTTCTTCACCGCTCTGAATGCTGCTTCGATCACATACTCCGGCTCACCCACGAGGGTTACAACCGTGCGGTTCGTTGCTGCACCTGGATCCACATCCAGCAGCTTAACACCTTCTGATTTTTCTATTTCATCCGTGATCTGTCTGATCAGTCCCATATCCCTGCCTTCGCTGAAGTTGGGTACACATTCGATAAGTTGTTTCATTGCTCTGTTTAGTTTTTCCTTGATTATTTTAATTGAGACGTTTCATGAAACGTCTTTACATCAGATTGCTCGTGCCCTTCCATGTTCCATGTTCCATGTTCCTTGTTCCTTGTTCGTTATTCTTTATTCTTCACAAGCTCCCCTTCTATAATCACCTTCTCCACCTTATCACTGCCGTATGCATAAGGCAGAAACTCAGAGGAAGGGATCTTCTTTGTGATGATCAGGTTGGCTTTCTTTCCTTTGGTGATGCTTCCATACTCCTCACTCAAACCCATGGCATAAGCTCCGTTTATTGTTACGGCATTGATAGCCTCTTCAGGGAGCATACGATAGGCAATGCTTCCAAGTGAAAGAATGAACTGCATATTACCCGAAGGGGATGAACCCGGGTTGAAATCCGATGCCATGGCCACAGGCAAACCGGCATCGATCATTTTTCTGGCCGGAGCGTAAACGAGTCCCAGGAAAAACGAAGCTCCAGGAAGCAGTGTTGGCATGGTTTCAGATTGCAAGAGGGTTTTAATTTCATCATCTCCCGTATATTCCAGGTGGTCGACAGAAAGCGCGTTGTACTTCACTCCTATCTGTATGCCACCTGAATAATCAAGTTCATTGGCATGGATCTTCGGCCGGAGGCCATATTTCATTCCGGCATTCAGGATGCGATCCGTATCTTCAACAGTGAAAAACCCGCGATCGCAGAAAACATCAATATAATCCGCAAGCTCCTCTGCAGCAACACGCGGGATCATTTCATTAATGACCAGGTCGACATATTCTTCCTGCCTGCCTTTGTATTCCTCAGGAATGGCATGTGCCCCGAGAAATGTGGATACAATCTTCACAGGAGATATTTCCTGCATCTTTTTAATTACCCGCAACATTTTGAGTTCGTCTTGGGTATTCAGGCCATAGCCGCTTTTTATCTCGACAGCAGCTGTTCCAAACCCAATAATCTCATCCAGTCGTTCCATGGCAGATTCAAGGAGCTCTTCTTCAGAGGTTTTATGCATCATTTTGGCCGAATTCAGGATGCCTCCTCCCCTTTTGGCAATCTCCTCATAGGATAAACCCCGGATCTTATCAATGTATTCGATCTCCCTGCTGACAGGATATACCAGGTGTGTGTGTGAGTCACAAAAGGCGGGCAGCACCATCTTTTTATCCGCATCGATGGTTTGAGCATCTCCGGACAACAAAAATGTAAGTCTGTCAATCTCTTCCATCCTGCCAAAATCAAGAATACGATCCCCTTCTGTCAGAAGCCAGGCATTTTTTATCCTGGGTAAGATCGCCATTCCGGCTCCGCTGACTTTCAGTTCTTCTTCATTCCTGACCTGAAGCAATTCCTTTATATTCTTGATCAATAGTGGCACAGACATACAGAAAATATTATAATTACCTGGAAGCGAAAATATAAAAAATTTAGAATCCTGACAACCAAAGCAACGATTTTCCAGTCTATTTAAATAAGGAAACAATTTTGCAGAATATGTTAAAATCATTTCTCTTGCTCTTTAAATAAACTATTATATATATATTTGCCTGCAATAAAAAATCTTTTAAAACTAAATTATATCATGAAGAAAAATTTACTACTGATCCTCAGCCTTGTCATCTTTGTTTGTTCAAGCGGGATGGCCAAAGAGCTTACAAAAGAAGAAGCTCGCAAAGTAGCCATTAATGCGTATTTCGAAAAAATGAATCAATATGATATTGGCATATCATACGAAGAGGTTGTAATCACCTATGAATACTCCAGGGTTTATAATGATGCTGTGGCATTTTATGCCTTTGATTTCACTGCTGGTGGCTTCATTATCATTTCGGGTGATGATGTATATACTCCTGTGATAGGATATTCCCTCACCGGTGAATTCCCAAAAGGAGAACATGCATATGTTTATGCCAGTTTCCTGCAAGGTTATGTTGACCAGATCGCCTATATCCGCGAAAACAATATCCAGGCTGAAGACGCCATTACTGCGGAATGGAAACACCTGCTCACCAATGAAGTTTCAAGCCTGAATACTTTCATGGATCCAAAAGATGTTGACCCGCTGGTGACCAGCATGTGGAACCAGGATTCACCCTATAACCTGATGTGCCCTGAAGACGCCAGCGGCCCCGGTGGACATGTTTATGTGGGTTGTGTGGCAACAGCCATGTCGATGATCATGCATTATTACCGTTATCCCATCAATGGGACCGGCGACCATTGTTACACACCGGGCAACCCGGCATACGGCATACAATGTGCCGACTTTGAAAACACTTTTTACCAGTGGAATGGCATGATGGACAATATCAATTCCAAAAATCCATGGCCCATTGCCGAGCTGGGTTATCATTGTGCAGTGTCAGTCAACATGAACTTCAGCCCGAACGGATCCGGATCATACAGTTACATCGTTCCAAGCCGGCTGAATGCCTTCTGGAGATATAACAGTGCACAGCACCTTGAAAAATCCAATTATACACAAACCAGTTGGATTGCCCTTCTAAAGTCTGAGATCGATATGGATCGGCCATTATATTATTCCGGTCAATCAGGCTCCGGTGGCCATGCTTTTGTTTGTGACGGATACCAGGGAACCGATTTCCATTTCAATTTTGGATGGAGCGGTTATGGAAACGGATATTACGCACTGAACAATGTAGGAGGTTTTTATATCGACCAGGCATGTGTAAGGTATTTCATTCCCAGTGATCCTAACTATCCGTATTTTGCATCCGGACTCGAAGTTATCACACACACATCAGGACAGTTTACCGATGGCAGTGGCCCTATTGAAGATTATGAGCCCAATACAGATGCCAGCTGGCTGATCGACCCACAGACTGCCGAAGATTCAATCTCAGACATCACACTTTATTTTGTCGATTTTGATCTTGGAACAGGTGACTATCTGAGGATTTATGACGGAGAAACAACAGGCGCACCCTTGCTTGGGGAATATACAGGAAGTTCACTTCCTTCGCAACACACCAGTACCGGCAACAAACTGCTCGTCACCCTGAACTCGGATGGTAGTGGAAACGGCTCAGGTTTCAAAGCCGAGTTCTACGCTCATTTCCCGAGCTATTGTTCCGGACTCCTTGAGCTGACTGATCCTGTCGGAACCTTTGATGACGGCAGCGGATCATTTCATTATGGCCCGGGAGCAACCTGCATGTTCAAGATAGTACCTCCGAATGCTGGCGATATCACGGTGCAGTTCAACTATTTCGAAACAGAAGCAGATGTAGACCTCGTAAAAATATTTGACGGGAACTCACCCCTGGGAACTTTTTCCGGAAGCGATATTCCCGGTCCTTTCACCTGTACCAACGGCTCTGTCTTCATTACCTTTAGCTCAAATTCAATCATCAGTTTTCCAGGATGGGAAATCTCCTACGAGATTGACAATGTAAGCGTAGATGAACAGGAAATCTTTACACAACTCGCTGTGTATCCAAACCCGGCCAACGATGCCCTGAATGTGAATTTCAGGCTTGAGCAAAACCAGAGCATTGAAATGCGCCTGGTAAATATTACGGGTGAAGCAGTTTACACCAATGTATTAAGTAATGTTACAGGCGAGATCAGTAACAGGATAGATGTTTCAATGCTTGCAAAAGGCATCTATATCCTGAACCTTACCAGCTCAGAAGGAACTGTAAATAAAAAAGTGGTGATAAGATAATCACCGTTTGAAGCATAATTTAGACGGGATGCTTTGTGCGCCGAAGCTTTAGCGGAGGTGTACTGGATACTGGATGCTGGTTGTTCAGTCCCTGATTCTCTGATTCTCTGATTCTCTGATTCTCTGATTCTCTGATTCTCTGATTCTCTGATTCTCTGATTCTCTGATTCTCTGAGTTTCTCTGTCACTTTTTCATGTCTGATACATTCTGCAAAAGCTGCCGGCCAATGGGATCATCCGGATGATATTCGATCATCTTATTGGCAATATCCTTCACTTTCTGAAAGTCTTCCATATGATAATAATATTCAGCCAGGGCATAAATGTATTCCAGGTTGCGGGGCTCAAGTGAGAGGGCTTTATTCAGTGCTTCCAGGTATTTTTCATCTTCTCCGAAATACTGATACAGCATGGCTTGATTATACCATACCCTTGCGTGTTCCGGCATCAGCTCCGCTGCGATAAGAAGTGATTCAAGGGATCCCCCATAATCGCCTTTCTCCGCCAGAAGCAAGCCCAGGGAGTAATGGGCATCATACTGTTCAGGGAAATCGACAAGCATTTTCCTGAGCAGCTTTTCAGCCTCATCATTTTTTCCCTGCTGATTATATACGATCGCCAGGTTTGCCATGGAGGGATAAAATTCATCATCAATACGGATGGCCGCCAGTAAATTTTCTTCAGCCTTTTCATGCATCCCCAGATTATGATATACCACACCCAGGTTATGTCTGCTGGCAGAAAACTCACCGGTATATTCCATGACCTCACGATATTCGGTCAGTGATTCATAAAACTCCCTTAAGATGGATGAATCCATTTGTGCAACCGGAATACTGCTCATCCTGAAAGCGGCCTGCATCCTCACAGCTTTCACAGGATCGTTCAGCAAAGGGGTAAGCAGTGAGATCATTTCTTCTGTACTTTCCGGGATATAGCTTTGCACGGCCTGGTGACGTATAATGGATTCAGGATCAGACAATGAGCTGATCACCGTCTGCCTGCCCAGGCTGTTATTAAACTTTTCAAGCTCATATATTGCCGTGGCCCTGACGATCACAGGAAATAACTCATCCAGGGCAATTTTTACCAGCCCCTTAATTGATGATGTATCCCCGTGACGTGCAGCTGCAAAAACATTCCCGAAGTGAGGCCTGCGGCTCAGCCCGTACCATTTATTGATGTAATCAACAGCCCATTCAGCAGTGTTTTCTGAATGGCAGTCGTTACAGGCATTCGGGCTTGTGGTCGTAATGCTAAGATCAGGCCTTGGAATCCTGAGGCTGTGATCCCTGCGGAAATCAACACCCATATAGTACCTGCCGGGCATATGGCAGTTGATGCAAAGCGCCCCCTCTCCCACCGCATAAGACTTATTTCCGGCTATAAGCGCTGTTCCCTCTTCACCAGCCTTTTTATGAAAATGATGATTATAGGTGTCATAAATGTCAGCACGGTGGCACTGCAGACAAAGGTCATTTGCCGTTAAAACTTCCTCCACAAGCTTCAGGCTGTGCACATCATGGCAATCGTTGCATTTTATATCCGTCATGTACATCTTGCTTTGCGTAAAAGAAGCATATACATAATCCTCTTCGAGGATTTGCCCGTCAGGGAAATAAAAAGGCTCAATCAGTAAAGTAGGCGACATATAGTCCAAAAGATCGCTTGTATATATTGGAAAATCGCTGAATACCGCCCTGCGTGCATGGCAACGCGCACAACGGTCAACATATATGCGATTATCAAGATCACAGGTTTGTACCATCAAGCCAAAGCTTTCATCAGCCAACCTGGCCATCTCAGGCAGCTTGGCCCATTTCAGATGCTCAGAGCCGGGCCCGTGACAAGCTTCGCAATTCACATTGATATCTGACCAGCTCGTATGAAATGTGTCTGCCTTGAAATCATAAGCTTTCAGCAGATTAGTAGAATGGCAATCCGCACACATGCCATTCCAGTTCTGGGCCTGGTTGGTCCAGTACAGCCAGTTGGTATGATCGATATTCTCATCCCTATATACCGTGTCTGCCATATGATACCATTCATTTTTATCAGAATCCCAGGTAAGTGGAAGGCATTGGAGACGGCCTCCTTCAAAGCCAACGAGGTATTGCTGCAAAGGCCTGACACCAAAAGTATATTTGATCTCAAATTCATCCATTTTCCCGTCAGGGCCATTGGTATAAACAAAAAATCGTTCGTTCCGCTTAAAGAAGCGATGCATCTCGCCATTATATTCAAAGCTTGCATCATTAAAGTCGCCTAAGACGCTCTCTTCTGTAGCATGGGCCATTGCCAGTTCGTGATCGGAGCCGTGCCAGAGATCATATTCTACTCTGTGGCACTCAATACAACTTTCTCCCTTTGTAAAATATGGCTGTCCATAAAGAACAGAAGCTTCATCCCCAGCTGGAAAATGATTGATGATCAGATAAAGCGGAAATGAAAGCACGATAAGGAAGGACGACACCAGCCCCATGTTCTTCCAGCTATTTCTTGTTTCCGTATTTGTTTGATCGATCATGCGTATGTCAACTGTGATTTATTGAAGCGTTTTCTTTTTATATTTTTCCTGAGGTTCACTTTTATAAGCCCGCCCTCAATGTGTAGCGGAAAGATATCAAGGGGTCGTGGTGCCGGTGGTTTGACCACATCCCCCTGGAGGTTAAACGAAGAGGCATGGCAGGGGCAATCGAACTCACCACTGTCCTCATTCCATGTTATGGCACATCCCAGGTGTGTGCATTTCAAGGACAAAGCCAGCAGCCCCCCATCATCCATTCTTACAAGATATAGGCGGTCGCTTCTGAAAGGGGTGACCGAAGCGTTCGGGAAATCCTCAAGCTTTCCGAGTATTTTCATGTCAGGTTTTTCCCCTGCATAAGACTTTCTGCCCCCTGAAGTCAGAAAAGCGATGACTACAGAAGCCAGCTCAAGCAGGGAAATGGATACCAGTGCAATCCACAAGGCCTTGATAAACCCACGACGTGATACCACCCTTGTGCTTGTCCTGTTATTTTCCTGTTTCTCGTTTTTCATGAGATCATGTTCTTAAATAGTCAATGCCATTCCGGGCCCCCGGAAAACAATACCTGCAAACATCAATACCAGGTATGCGACTACCATAAATGTAAAGATCCAAAGTTGCATCTCAGTACGCTCCGCCTTAAATTTCTTTTTGATAAAATATCCCAGTCCGAAAAGGAACGATCCCCAGATCATCAAAGGGATAAGCCCATTACTGATCACTTCCGGAAGACCGGGAAGCCAGCCCTGGAAGTCGATAAGGTATTCTCCTGCTATGATCGCTATCACTGTAATCAGAAAAGAAGAGATCGCTGAAACAGATACGATCTGCAATCCTTTATGGGTATAAAACCATACGCCCGGACTACGCAGGCCGGGTTTCATGTATGGAAAGCTGAAAAGCCAGGCTGCGGCGAGTAAGGGTATTACAAAAACCGCGATGGTAGGATGAAAATGCAACAGTAGTTCCTGTACACCTGAGAAATACCAGGGGGCCTTCACAGGATTGGGACTGAATGAAGGATCTGCTCTTTCGAGCAGTGGTGCATTGACAAATATACCCAGTAGTAAAATAAATGCGATCAATGCAAGGCCGACGGCGATTTCCCTTTCAAGCAGATTGGGTATGGCAGGTATCTTCTTTACTTCATCACTATTTTTTGTTGAAGGTATGATGATCCCTCCAGCCTTCCTGACTTTCCAGAAATGGAAAACAAGCAAGGCCAGTAGCGTAATAGGCAGGACCCCGGTATGCAGGTTATAAAAGATCAGCAAAGTTGGCCCGCTCACCTCTTCTCCTCCCCTGATTGCCTGTTTCAGCCAATCGCCGATGAGCGGAACATATTCCAGCATATTGGTACTCACGGTCACGGCCCAATAGGATAACTGGTCCCAGGGAAGCAGGTAGCCGGTAAAATTAAGCAGGATCACCAGCAAAAGCAGTAGCAGACCGATGACCCAGTTAATGCGGCGTGGCGGATAGTAGGCCTGGGTATAAAAAACCCTGAGAAGATGCAGGAATACGATCACTACGATCAGCATACCGCTCCAGTGGTGCAGATTCCTGACCAGGTTTCCGAAGATAACCTCAGTTTTTATAAACAATATAGAATCGTA
>JAIOSQ010000279.1 GCA_021107535.1 Bacteroidales bacterium
GCAGGCCATGGAAAAGAACCTGCAGGAATTGGAAGCTGCAACGACAGCAGCTGATTTCCAGCAAATTGCCAATAATTTTGAGCGAATTGGCGAAGCAGAAAAAGATAAATGGCTGCCTTATTATTATGTGTGTTACAGTTACATGAACTACATTTTTGTAGGCAAAGGAACCGAAGATATCGACAAATACCTCGATAAGACTGAAGCATTCCTGGAAAAAGCCAGAGAACTCAGTCCTGATAATTCGGAGATTGAAGTGCTACAGGGTTGGATATACCAGGGCAGAATCCAGGTAGATCCCATGGGCCGGGGTATGGTTTATTCGGAAAAAGCTGCAGCCAGCTTCGAGAAAGCTAAAAATCTCAACCCGGACAATCCACGCATTTATTTCCTGACAGGACAAAATATACTTCATACTCCGGAAATGTTCGGAGGGGGTAAAGATGCCGCCTGTCCATATTTTCTGGTGGCAATGGAAAAGTTTGAGGCCTTCGAGCCAGAGTCTTCTGTTTCTCCCAACTGGGGAAGAGAATACAATCATAAGCTGGCAGCAGGTTGCACCCTATAATTAACCATGATGAACTGGTCTCAAAAGCTTTGAAAGCTTTTGAGGCCGCCTCATGAATTTTATCCATTATGTCAGCAAATAAAAAAATTTGTATCCGGACACATATCAAGGGTATCATCATCATTACCCTGATCGGAACCTCAATTTCATTGCTATTTTCAGGTTCATCTTCAATCAACTGGAGTTATATCCGTTTTTCGCTTCTTTATTCCCTTTTCATTGGGTCTACCTTATGGATTGGGAACTTTTCCATTAGCCCTGCCCTCGACAGGATCTTCAGAAAAAACCCCCTCTCGCCCGGTGGTAAGTTAATATACAGCCTGCTCATCATGATGCTGGTTTCGGGCAGCATTATCATATTGGTAAACTGGTGCTGGTTTGGATACATCCAGGGAATTGATTTCTGGAAATTTGTTGCCCGGGGCAGTGGCCTGTCAATTATGATCATCGAGATCGTAGTGGTTGTCATCATCGCACTGATAATGTATACTAAAGAGTTTTTTTACTCCTGGCGGGAAGCGGTGACCAGTGAAGAGGAGTTAAAACGGGAGAAGCTTGCGCTTCAATACGAGGCACTTAAAAACCAGGTCAACCCCCATTTCCTGTTCAACAGCCTCAACACCTTATCCGGACTCATCGATAAGGATGCCGAAAAGGCCACCCGCTTTGCCAGGCAATTGTCTGATATATACCGCTATGTGCTGGAACAGAAAGACCGGGAGCTGGTCAGCCTTGAAACTGAAATGCAATTTGTAAATAATTATATCAGCCTGATGAAGATCAGGTTTGGCGAAAACCTGGTCGTGAATACTGATACTCAACATAAAAATAATTTAAAAGTTATTCCTCTGTCTGTGCAGATGTTAGTGGAAAATGCCATCAAACATAATATTATTTCGATGGATAAACCCCTGATTATCAATATAAAAACTGAAGAAAGTGCTTATCTCACAGTAGAAAATAATCTGCAAAAAAAATCCAGCATTTTACAGGAGGATAGCGGAGAATGGGAAAAACACGGCTTAATGAATATTAAGTCAAGGTATGAGTATCTTAGCCACAATAAGTTTGAGGTTAATGGTTCCATTAGCGAACCATTTCCTGAAGAATACAAGGGAAGCTTCGTGGTGAAGGTGCCACTTATAAAATAATTTAATGAGAATATTGATCGTAGAAGATGAAGTAATGGCGGCTGAAAGGCTCCGGGAAATGATTCTCAGTCACTTTCCGGATACTGCCGTACTTGGCCGTCTCGATTCCATCAGTACGGCAGTCCGATGGTTTAGCGAAAATGAACCTCCTGATCTGGCCTTCTTTGATATTCAACTGGCAGACGGGCTCAGTTTTGAGATCTTCACACAATGCAAGGTAAATTGCCCTGTGATATTCACCACCGCATTCGAGGAATATACCTTAAAGGCCTTCAAGGTAAACAGCATCGATTATCTGCTCAAACCCATCGATACAGATGAATTGAAAACAGCGATAGAAAAATATTTTTCACTTTACCGAAGCAATAATGTTCCGGGACCAGCCCTATCATCACAGAGCGTTAAAGAGGTTTTAAAACTGCTTACGCACCAATATAAGAACAGGTTTATTGTGAAGGTTGGTGATCATATCAAAACCATCAGGGCTGATGATATATTATGTTTTTACAGTATGTCCAAAGCATCATATATCCATACTACTAATGACAGGCATTATGTAATCGATCAATCGCTGGAACAGGTGGAAGCCCTTGTCGACCCGGCAGCTTTTTTTCGGGTTAACAGAAAATTCATCATCGCCCTTGAAGCCATTTCCGACATCATCGCCTACACAAACAGCCGCCTGAAGGTCATACTTCAAAACCCTGCGGAAGAAGATATTATTGTCAGCAGGGAAAAGGTGAAGGAGTTTAAACAATGGCTGGACAAATAATAAGTTTTGGGTGTTGGGTTTTGAGTGTTGAGTTGATTTATGAATTTTGGATTTTGGATTATGGATTAATTTCTGATTTCAACACTGATTTCTGATTTCTGATATCTGATATCTGATTTCACACCTTTAGTGTCTCTCCTTCCGATTTTGCAATCACAACCGCTGCACAACTGTCACTCCATACATTGGTACAGGTTCGGAACATATCCAGGATACGGTCCACGGCAAGGATGAGGCCAACGCCTTCGAGCGGTAGCCCTACGGCCGTGAGTATGACCGTGATCATCACCAGGCCGGCCATGGGAATAGCTGCCGCACCGATAGAAGCAAGCAGGGCGGTAATGACGACAATGCCTTGCTGCAACATGCTTAGTTCAACACCGTAAGCCTGTGCAATAAAAATAGCGGCAACACACTCATATAAAGCCGTTCCATCCATATTAATGGTAGCCCCGAGGGGAAGTGTAAAACTGGATATCTTATTTGATACTCCTGAGTTCTTTTCTACAGCGGTGATGGTGAGGGGCAAAGTTGCACCTGAAGAAGAGGTTGAAAATGCAGTAAGCAGGGGTGTCGACATGTTTTTCATATGCCTGAAAGGCCGTAATTTCCCGATAAACTTGACTATAAAAGGTAAGGTGATGAAAAAATGAATGGACAGGGCAAGGATCACAGTCCCCATATACAGACCCATCCTGGATACAAGTGCAGGAAGATCATCCTGGTCGGCAACTACTTTGGCAACGATCCCGAAAATTCCCAGTGGCGTGAACCTGATCACGAACATGGTGATCTTCATCATCACCTCAAAGATGGCATTGAATGCTTTTGTAAGTGCCTCTTTATGGGATTTTCTCACTTTCGTAATAAAGAATCCGAACAAAATCGCAAAAAAGATGATCGACAGCATCTCATTGTTGTTGAATGCCTGAAATATATTCTGGGGTATGATATCGATCAAAGTCTCCCCCAGGGTTTTCTGGCTTTCCGCCAGTCCTTCTACTTTATGGCTGAAATTAAGGTCAGCGCCCACGCCCGGCCGGATGATATTGACTAAAAATTGCCCGGTGATGATGGCCAATAAGCTGGTTGAAACATAATACGCAATGGTTTTCAGTCCCAGCCTGCCCAGGCTGGATCCGCTTCCTATATTTGTGATCCCGGAAATAAGTGAACTCAGGATGAGCGGAATGATCAGCATCTTCAGTGCCCTCAGGAAAACATCCCCCATCCAGGATATATATTTTACCGGAAGATTATCATAAGATGCCTGGATAACGGCATATTCATATTTTTCGATCTGAGCCGGACTGAGTATTTGATGAAGTTCATCCTGAAAAGAATCCTCGCTTGAATAAACAATGCTTTTGATCTCTCTCAGGCTTGTGATGACCTCTGCATCAGTATCTTTTTTTGCCAGTTTTCTGAAAGTGGCATCGCTGACCTTATAATGTGTTTCAAACACCAGCCCGTATAAGATAGCCAGTACAAGTGCAATAAGGATCTGCCAGTGAAGTTTGATCTTCTTCATCAATTTTTGATTAAGAAAGTAAAAGTAAGGGATTTTTTAATACCTCACAGGTAGGACAACCTCACAGCTTATATAGGTGGTGAGATTCTTAATCATTGCAAATTCTTTGCACAAAATTCTAAGTGTTAAATCCTAAGTATTTACATAAATGGTAAAGCCTTCAATTGCATAACCATAGAAATATGACAATACCAATAGGATGCGGTTGCTCATACTGAAGTATAATATGTACCTTTACATTTTAATTACTTAATTCATTCTCAGATGATACGCAATATTTTTTTATCTCTCGTATTCCTTACATCTTCCATGATGGTGTTTACGCAACACACCAATATCCTTATTGATGATATAGGCAGCTATATGCAGCCGGAAGAGCCAACCATTATCGTGAATCCAAAAAATACTGACCATATGGTTGGCGGCTCTAATATCGATAATATGTATTACTCAACCGATGGTGGTTACACCTGGAACCATAACACATTGAACTCAACATACGGTGTATGGGGTGACCCGGTGGTTATTGTAGATACTGCAGGAGCATACTATTTCTTTCATCTTTCCAATCCCCAGCAGGGAAACTGGATCGACCGTATCGTATGCCAGAAAACGGACATGATAGGCGGAAGCTGGAACAACGGAAGCTATATGGGGTTGAATGGTGATAAAGAACAGGACAAAGAATGGGCTATCGTCGATGTCACCAATAACAACATCTATGTTACGTGGACACAGTTTGACAATTACGGAAGTTCAAATCCTGATTATAAAAGCAATATACATTTTTCCAGATCTTTCGACGGAGGAGCCACATGGAGCGAAGCGCTTCGGATCAACAAGGTTTCGGGAGATTGCGTAGATGATGATAATACCGTGGAAGGCGCTATTCCTGCTATAGGCCCGGAGGGTGAGATCTATGTTGCCTGGGCCGGACCTGAAGGCCTGGTTTTCGATCGTTCTCTCGATCAGGGAACAAGCTGGCTGGAGGAAGATATTTTCATTGGTCCTTTCCCTGAAGGTTGGGCCTATGATATTCCCGGCATCAGCCGCTGTAACGGGCTGCCGGTCACCAAATGCGATTTAAGCGGGGGTCCATATCACGGGACGATCTATGTGAATTGGACCGACCAGAGAAACGGCACTGATGATACAGATGTATGGATAGCAAAATCAACGGATGGCGGAGATACCTGGGGTGAAGCAATACGTGTGAATGATGATTTGCCGGGACGACAACAGTTTTTCACATGGATGGATGTTGACCAGCTTACCGGGTACCTGTATTTTGTTTTCTACGACCGGCGCAATTATGATGATAACAATACAGATGTATACATGGCCTTGTCCAGGGATGGGGGCGAAACTTTTATTAATTTCAAGATCAGTGAATCCCCATTTTTGCCATATAGTGCAACATTTTTTGGCGATTATACCAATGTTTCTGTATACAATAATGTTGTACGGCCTATATGGGCACGCCTGGAAGGAAGCGATCTGAGCGTCTGGACGGCCATTGTTGATCCTTTTATCGTTAGTGTTGACGAAGAGGAGATCCCTTCATTGCTGAGCCTGGAGCAAAACTATCCAAACCCTTTCAATGAAAGCACTGTAATTTCTTTTAAATTAACTGAAGCTGCAGACATTACGCTCAGGGTGTTCGATGTATACGGACAAGTCGTAGCTGTTATCCACAAGCATGAAAAGATCCGGGCAGGCAAGCATATCAGAATTTTTAACCCGGAGGAATATTCAATCTCACCGGGAATGTATTACTTCTCCCTGGAGTCAGGAAATATAGTAATGAAGAAAAAAATGATCTTTGTTAAATAGAACTTTGCAATTTAATGATGTTGCTCTTCAATAGGCCCGGATATATTAACCCACCATGCTACCATAACATGCCGGTACTATGTTTTTGATTTTTTGAGCAGATTAGCACAGATTTTTATAATATTGCATCGAAATTAAACAAAACATAATGAATAAAGAATTCAAGGAGATCATTGCCCGGATCAGAGCATATCCCTTTCCGGATGGCTTGGGAGAGATGACTATTGAGGATCTGTCGGAGAAAATTAACGTTCCCACAGAATTGATCTACAAATACGTTGAAGATGAAAAAGACCTGGTCAGGCAGATCCTGAAATTTGAAAGGGAAAGTTTCAAAGTGATCTTTTCCGATCATGACTTTGAAGGGGTCAATGCCATTGATATACTGCTCACTGTAAGTAAAGAAATCGCAACGAAGTTCATGGAGGTGAGTCCGGGCATCACCTTTGACATTAAAACGAAATACCCGGATGTTTACAAACGGCATTTCAAGTCCCGTATGGATTTTATCTTCATGAAAATACAGATCAACCTGCAAAAGGGGATCTCACAAGGAATCTATCGCGATGACCTGAGCATTGAACTGATATCCAGATTATATCTCAGCAGGCTTATCGACCTTCATAATCCGGATTTCTTTCCTCCGGAGGAGTTCAATTTTGAAACACTTTTTGATGCCATGTTTGAAAACTTTATCAGGAGTATTGCGAATGAGGAAGGGATCAGGTATTGGGAGAAAAAGAAAAAAATATTCAAAAAGGAATTAAAGAAGGAAGAATTGCAATAAAATACCTGCACAAGCGTAATATTGATTCTCCGGACGGTTAAAAATGAAGCAATGTGATGAAAAAATATTTTTACGCATCCCCGGTAATTCTCTGCCTGATCTTGGTTTTTTCTTTCAAGCTACATGCCCAAACAGAATATCGCTTCTCTCTCAAGGAAGCCATTGACTTTGCCCTTGAAAACAATTACGATATCCTTTCTTCCTACAAAGACATAGAATCGGCAGAACAACAGGTTAAGGAATATATGGCTATCGGATTTCCGCAAATTAATGCCGGCATCAACTATACTGATTACATTGCATTGCCCACCATGATCATTCCTGCCGGAACCTTTGGCCCGGATTCACCCGAGCAAGAGGCACAGTTCGGGACAAAATACAACGCTTCTGCTGATGCGTCTGCATCGCAACTGATCTTCGACGGAAGATATATCGTCGGTGTGCAAGCATCTAAGCGTTTACTCGAAAAAACCAGGCAACAGTTCATCAAAACAAAGCTCGATATGTATGAAGCAGTTTCAGCTGCATATTACAGGGTACTGGTTGCCGAAGATACCAAGGTGATCCTTGACAGCACCCTGCGATACATGGAGAATATACTTTATGAAACACGCATCACCTTCGAAGCCGGCTTTGCAGAAGAAATAGACGTGGATCAGCTGGAACTGATCGTAGCTGATTTGCAGGCCAATATTATTATTGCAGAAACCCAGGTACAAATTTCTTATGCATTTCTTAAATTCCTTTGCGGGATAAAAATCGATGATTCGGTAGTAGTTATAGATGAACTGGATGATCTGATGACACAAGTTAATTACACAGCACTGCTCGAAGATCCATTCAATTATGAAAACAATATCGATTATAGGATCCTTAAAACACAGGAGCAGATAGCAAAACTGCAGATCAAGCTCCAAAAATCGGAATACATGCCATCCTTGTCTGCATTCATAAATTACCAAACCCAGGCCCAGCGAACCAATTGGGACTTTTTCAATACGAATAAAAAATGGTACAGCAACTCCTTCTGGGGAGTAGAAATGAGTATTCCTATTTGGAGCAGCGGACTTCGCCGTGCACGTATTCAACAGGCAAAGATCAATCTCAAAAAAATCGGCATTGCAGATGAAAGATTGCGCACGGGCCTGAGCATTCAAGTCCAGACTGCACAAATGGAATTCAACAATGCATACCTTGTAATGATGAATAAGTCAATGGCTATGAACACGGCTGAAAAGATCCTCAGGATCACAAGTGAAAAATACAAAGAAGGTCTTTCAAGCAGTCTTGATCTTTTACAGGCCAATAATCAGTTCCTTTCAAATACATCCGATTAT
The DNA here is from genome assembly GCA_021107535.1 of Bacteroidales bacterium. Classification (GTDB taxonomy): domain Bacteria; phylum Bacteroidota; class Bacteroidia; order Bacteroidales; family B18-G4; genus B18-G4. Next base: position 7,980 of record JAIOSQ010000279.1, read on the forward strand.
ATCCTGGCTATCCAGCAGGTTCTGGTGAAGAAGCTCAGCCTTGAAAAACTTATGTATAGTGACTGATAGTAGCTGCTCATTTGTTTGTGTTTTCAGATCAATAAAATGTTTAACGCTTATTAAAAAAATCATGAGAAAAACGCTTACCATCATAGGGATCATCCTTATTATCGCATCCTGCAGCCAGGCTGATAAAAAAGAATCCATCAAAGAGGAGATCAAACAATACAAAGTTGAAGTCAGCCATCTGAACATTAAAATTACCGAGCTTGAAAAAGAATTAGAAAACCTTGGTGAAAGCGATGATCAATTCATCACCCCTGTAAAAGTCATCAAGCTTCAGGAAGGCCCGTTCAAACATTATTTTGAAGTAAGTGGTAACGTGGATGCCGTTGAACAGGCTTATATCAGTCCGGAAATCAATGGTCAGATCAAAGAAATCCTGGTGGATGAAGGGGATCATGTCGTTAAAGGACAATTGCTCGCTAAACTAAATACCAGTATTATTGACAACACCATTCAGGAAGTAAAAACCCAGCTGGAGCTGGCTACAACCCTGTATAATAAACAAAAGCAACTCTGGGATAAACATATCGGTTCTGAGGTACAGTATCTCCAGGCAAAGAATAATAAGGAAGCCCTGGAAAGTAAGTTGCAAACCCTTCAGGCCCAGCTCGACATGGCTTATATCAAAGCCCCGATCGGTGGTATTGTTGATATGATTTTCAGTGAAGAGGGAGAATTGGCCCTGCCAGGTATGCAGTTAATGCAGCTTGTGAATCTTGAGAAATTATATGTTTATGCTGATGTTTCGGAAAAATATCTGCCCGTTATCGAAAAAGGGGATATCGTTTCTGTGAAATTCCCTACATTTCCTTCCATAGCAATGCAAGTTCGTGTTAACCGATGCGGAAATGTGATCAATAAAAGCAACCGGACTTTCCCTGTAGAACTGAAAATTGACAATATCGACGGAAAACTGAAACCGAATATTCTTGCCCTCATTACCTTTCTTGATTTCAGCGAAGAAAATGCCCTGGTTGTCCCCTCTATCATCATTAAAGAAGACATTAAGGGAGAATATATCTATGTTGCACGTAATACGAATGGAAAGATGGTAGCCAGAAAAATATACATCACCACCGGAATATCAAATCACGATGAAACTATGGTAAGTTCCGGCCTGAGTCCGGGCGACCTGATCATCGCAGAAGGATATTCATTGGTTACGGACGGCACAGAAGTAAATATAATATAAATGGAGATCAAGGAAAAACAAGTCATCCGGGAGTTTAAACTCACTTCCCTGGCCCTTAGGAATAAGAATACCATTTTCCTGATGATAGTCATTTTGCTGGGATTTGGTTTTTATTCCTATCGTTCTCTGCCAAAAGAGTTATTCCCGGACCTTGTCTGGCCAACCATTTTTGTTCAGACCATTTATCCGGGGAACCCTCCCCTCGATATAGAAAACCTGATTACGCGCCCACTTGAAAAAGAAATCGAATCGGTCAAAGGCTTAAAAGAGATCCGGTCTACCTCAACACAGGATATTTCAACCCTCTTCATCGAATTTAATACCGATGTGTTGATAGAAGATGCCCTGCAGGAAGTAAAAGATGCTGTTGACAAAGCCAAGGGTGATCTTCCTGGCAATCTGTTAACCGACCCTGTGGTCATCGACCTCGATCTCTCGGAGTTTCCCATCATGAACATCAACCTTTCAGGGGACTTCAGTATTAATGAGTTAAAAGAATATGCCGAATTTCTTAAGGATGAAATAGAACGGGTCTCCGAAATCTCCAAGGTAGAGATCACCGGAATCAATGAACGGGAAGTACAGATCAACGTTGATATGCACAAACTCAATGTCTTTGAACTCAATTTCGGTGATATTGAGAATGCCATTGTTTCAGAGAATATCTCCATGTCTGGCGGAGAAATAAAACTGGGTAGCAGCAGAAGATCTATGCGTGTGATCGGGGAGTTTACCGATCCGTCAGAGATCGAAGATATCATCGTGAAATGGGACAATGGAGATATTGTCTATATGCGTGATGTAGCAGATGTTGTATACGGCTTTGAAGAACCAAGAAGTTTTACCCGCCTTGACCGCCAACCTGTAGTTTCTCTTCAGGTAATCAAAAAAAGTGGTGAAAATCTTTTAAATGCCACCGATCAGGTCTTTGATATCATTGACCACGCATTGGCCACTAAATCTTTGCCTTCAAATCTGAACATTGAATATTCAAATGATCAGTCAGAAATGGTAAGAGACCAGTTGAGCAACCTCGAAAACAGCATGATCATGGGGGTGATCTTTGTGATCCTGGTACTCTTCTTTTTCCTTGGGACCAGAAATTCCCTCTTCGTCGGATTTGCCATTCCCATGTCAATGTTCCTGTCATTTATGATATTGGGGCTCATGGGATCAAGCATCAATATGATCGTATTGTTCGCCCTTATACTTGCGCTCGGGATGCTGGTGGATAACGCTATCGTTGTTGTTGAGAACATATATCGTTTTGTCGACAGGGGATATGCGAAGCCCGAAGCAGCCAGGCAGGCCGTGGGTGAGATTGCATGGCCGATCATTACTTCAACAGCTACAACATTAGCAGCATTTTTTCCCTTACTGTTCTGGGACAGCATAATGGGTGAGTTTATGAAATATTTACCCATGACACTGATCATCGTACTTTCTTCCTCGCTCTTTGTCGCACTTATTATTATTCCTATTGTATCTTCTACATTCATAAAACCGGGCGATCAGAACCCAAAACTGAATATCCGGAAATTGCTGATCATTGTGGCAACTCTGGCATTGATGGCGGTGCTGTTCTATATCAGCGGAGTGAATACCATGGGGTCGCTCTGTGCGATTTTTGCTCTTATCGGTTTATTGAATATCTATGTATTGAATTCTGCTGCCAGGTGGTTCCAGAATGTGTTCTTGGTAAACCTTGAAAACTGGTATCTCCAACTCATCAGCTTTGTACTCAGGAAAGGAACCCCATATTATTTCATTGGTGCCACCTTTGTATTGCTCATCCTGACTGTGTTTTTATATTTCAACAGTAATCCGAATGTGGTGAACTTTCCTTCCAGTGATCCGAAATATATCAATATTTTGGCCGATTTACCAATCGGAACAGATATTACTGCTACCAATGAATTTATGAAATCATTGGAGGAAGATGTATTTGCAATCCTGCAGCCATATCAAGCAACTGTTAAATCCGTTCTCACTACTGTAGGGGCCGGTGCCAGACTTGAGGATGATATTTCCGATATGTCGGAGAAAATGTTTCGCGGGCTGATCACGGTCTCATTCATCGAATTTGAAGACAGGGATGATGTCAACACCGGAGATATCCTGATTAAGTTGAGTGATAATTTGCTTGGTAAATACCCCGGTGTCGAGTTAAGTGTGGAAAAACAAAATGAAGGCCCCCCGGTCGGAAAGCCCATTAACCTGGAGATCATCGGAAGGGATTTCGATCAATTACTATATCTTGCCGATAGTGCCCTGAACTTCCTGAACAGTGCCAACATTGAAGGTATCGAGGGATTGAAGATTGACCTTGACCTCGGAAAACCGGAAATTATTGTTCACATCGACCGCGATAAGGCCAGGCGTTTTGGTTTGTCAACAGCTCAAATCGCCAACACGATACGAACTGCCCTTTTCGGTAAAGAAATTTCTGATTTTAAGATAGGGGAGGATGAGTACCCTATTCAACTCCGGCTTAAGGAAGAGTATCGCTATAATATTCCTGCCTTGCTGAACCAGATGATCACCTTCAGGAGTGCATCAACAGGTAAGATCCAGCAGGTTCCCATCTCTTCGGTGGCAAGCATTACTTACAGCACCACTTACGGTTCGGTGAAAAGAAAAGATTTGGAAAGGGTGATCACAATTTACTCCAATGTGATCGAAGGTTATAATGCAACCAAAATCAATGATCAGCTGAAAACCCTGATGAAATTTTTTGATATGCCTCCCGCTTATACCTATAAGTTCACAGGAGAGCAGGAAGAGCAGGAGGAATCAATGGCTTTCCTGATAAATGCACTGTTGATCGCTATTTCACTCATTGCCGTTATTCTGGTATCACAATTTAATTCTGTCGTTAAACCGGTTATCATCCTCTTTAGTGTGCTCTTCAGTACAATTGGTGTTTTCGGGGGATTAATGATCAGCGGAATGGACTTCGTTGTCATTATGACCGGGATCGGGATCGTATCTCTTGCCGGTGTGGTGGTGAACAATGCCATCGTTCTCATCGATTACATTGATCTGTTGAAAATACGCAGAAGAAAGGAACTTGGTCTCAATGCAGGAGCAATCCTGCCTATTGAGGATTCTAAGCAATGCATCGTTGAGGCCGGTAAGACCAGGTTGCGTCCGGTATTGCTCACAGCGATCACAACAATTCTTGGACTTTTGCCCCTTGCCCTGGGAGTTAATATTGATTTTGAATCATTTCTCTCCACTTTTGATGCTCAGTTTTATTTCGGGGGCGATAATGTGGCCTTCTGGGGGCCGATCTCATGGACCATCATATATGGTTTATCTTTCGCAACATTCCTGACCCTTGTGATCGTACCATCAATGTATCATGTTCTTTACCTGGCTAAGATCAGATTATTCAGGCAGGGAAAGAAGAATTGATCTTTTCATCCACCGAATACCGTATTTTTTATTCCATGCAACCATTTGAGCCTGTTTTTTGTCTTCGGAATGAATTGCATAAAGTTCTTTTACATAGTGAAGAACCGTTATGTTAAGGCTGTAGCGTACAATGTTAAAACCAAAAAATTTGGATTTATCTGTTTTTCGAGTAAAATATTATTAACTTTACTTGGACAAATAATATCTGCCCGATACCTAAGCGTGTCAGGGACAGGGTTTTAACATTATTTTCGGTCATAACCGAAAATGTTGCGCTATAGTATTAATGCATTTTGATGAGGACTTCATAAAACGATGTTTGGGAAATGACCCCAAAGCACAGGGGAAGTTGTACCAGCATTTTGCGCCTAAAATGTTTGGCATCTGTCTGCGTTTCACAAGAAACCAGATGGAAGCCGAAGATATTTTGCAGGAAGGTTTTATCAAGATATTCAGGTATCTTAAAGATTATAGAAGCGAAGGATCTCTTGAAGGCTGGATCCGGAAAACGATAGTAAATACTGCTATCAACTTTTATAAGAAAAAGATAAAATACCAAAAAGACATTAGCCTGGAGCAAAGTGAACCCATCAACAATGAAGAGGAAAATGCCATTGATATGTTGTCAGCGAAGGAATTACTGGATCTTATCCATGAACTTCCGGATGGCTATCGGATGGTATTCAACCTCAATGTAATTGAAGGATACACGCACAAGGAGATCGGCAATATGCTGAATATTTCTGAAAACACCTCTAAATCGCAGCTTTCAAGAGCAAGAGGCGTTTTACAGAGCAAACTAAAAAAGAAAGTTAAAGGTGACTGAAGAAAACAAATACCTGGACGAGCTTTTTCAAAGCAAGTTTGCCGGTTTTGAGGCAGAACCACCTGCAACAGTCTGGAATAACATCCATGAAGAGTTGCACGGCAAAGGTGGTGGGTCTGTTAATCCGGTGACTCTTGCGTTATTAGCTGCTCTTGTGCTGATTGCCGGCCTGCTTGGCTTTAGCATCATCAAAGATTCTCCCCATACCACAAATTCAGGCGACATAGGGGATAATCAAACCCAAATACATTTTGACAATGGCAACAATGCCGGTTCCGTCAATACAGTCTTAATTCCTGATAATAACTCTTCAGTATCAGATAATAAATTCTTTGCCGTAAACGAACCCGTAGGGATAGCACAGCCTTCAGTATCTGTTGATCCCCTTAAAACGGGAAATGAAAATTCAACATCAGCAAGCACGCCACATGCAACACTTCACAAGCGCTATGCTGAGACTACTTTTGCTCCGGCCTTCTACGAAGAAACCCGCCTCGCCAAATTAAAAGCAAGGAGGTCGTTTTCAGTACATACGTCCATGATGGCCATTAATTCTGAAAATATTCAGGTTCGCGACAGTAAATATCATCCCAGGTTTGCCGGTGTGACTGATGGTGAACGCAGGTATAACCGAAGGGCAGAATGGCAGATTGGCCTGCATTTTACCCCTGAGGTGATCTTCTACCCGGATGATTCCATTCCAAACCAACGCAGTTACACTTTTGACCTTAGTGCAAAATGGATAAAGAATGAATTCTTCATTGAATCAGGACTTGGTGTATCTTTCTCATCCGACAACGGGAAATATGCCATCGACTATGAAAAGTACCTTGGATCATACAACGATGTTTATAACGTAACTTTTGACTCCACTGAAAATGGAATTGTACCTATATATCATACCAACCTGGTAGACGTATACGACTCCATCAGTGAATTCAAGATCGAGCAAACAAAAAATCAATACACCTACCTGCAGATACCGGTATATATCGGTTTCCATAAGCAGGTGAAGCGTTTCGGTTGGTTTGTCAAAGGAGGCCCTGTATTCTCAGTCCTTATCAATAAAAGGATCCCTTCACCGGATGTCGGAGATGACAAGATCATTGATATGGATCAGCGTATGCCTTTGCGCGTGAACACAAGCTGGCAGTTTGCTTTCAGTGCCGGTGTAACTTATCAGTTATCCGATAAGGTGAGCATCGCAATTGAACCAACACTTAAGTATTACCTGAATTCACAATACGAACGTAAGTATATAACTACACGGCATCCTTATTCATTTGGTTTAAGGACCGGACTATTATTTAACTTTTAACTAACGCGGCAATGCAACAACAATACCCCCGTTCAAGAAATCGCATCGGCCTGGCCCCACGCCTGAAGATGTCGCTTTTGAGGAAACTGCTGTTTCCTCTGCTGATGATACTGATCATCTCCATCACTTCAACTTTCGCACAAAGCGGAATCAATTATATTTACTTATCAGGGCAGATCACCAATACCGAAAACGGTGCACCGGTTCCGGGCCATCCGGTGTTTATCGAATCAAATTCTGAATCCAACGGGGGGTTCAATTATTTTCTTGCTGCATATACCGATGAGTTCGGGTTTTTCTACGATACCCTCAGCACTGCCGCTGCCAAAGGCTCACTGATCATCTATACTTACGACATCAACAGTGATGAATATGAAAAGGAAGAGTTTTTCAGGTTTAACTGGGCTTCCGAATACCATATGAATACCGGGCTGGAAATTCTTGATCCGGGCTCTGTTACCGACTTTCAGGCTAATTTTGAGGTCATGGAAGATACCATCACTTTCGATTCACTCAGTTACTTCTTCATCGATGAGTCCATGGGAGAAGGCATTATAAGCTGGTACTGGGATTTCGGTGATGAAAGCAGCTCCCTTGAAAGTAATCCTAATCACATCTATTCAGAGCCGGGTGTTTATGATGTTGCACTCACTGTTTCTACGGAACCATTCCATCATGATTTCAGGACCAGCACCATCATCAAAAAGGTAAAAGCAGGCATGCGTGATTATTTTCATTTTGGAGGCCATGCTTATGCCGGATATTTCCCTGTCGACATAGGTACCGCGTACCTGTATAAAATAGAAGATGATGTTTTTATTCCAATTGACACTGCCGAGTTCGATACGCTTGGATACTATTTCTTCTTTCAACTTGTTGAAGGCGACTATAAAGTGAAGACCTTTCCGTCTGCAAGTTCCGTTAATGCTGGACAATACCTCCCGACTTATTATGGGGACGCATTGCTGTGGACGAAAGCAAAAACCATTGATCTTACTGCAACCGGCTGGGAATATGATATCAGTATGATACCAAATTATGAATATACCAGTGGCGATGGGGCTATTGATGGTGTTGTCACCCTGGATGAGGGCCAAAATCCGCTTCTCGAAGATGTTGCAGTTATTCTTTTCAATGAGGAAGACAACTGCCTGACCTATATTAAATCTAACAATGAAGGCGTGTTTGAATTCACCGAACTGGCATACGGAACTTACAAAGTGATGGCAGAAGTGCCCGGTATGTTTACCTATCCTTCATCTATTACTCTTACTGAAGAATCACCTAATGTTGAAGATATCAGCATTGTGGTTTATGATGATGAAATTCCTCATGGCATCGGAAATGATATCGGTACCAGAATTGCAGGTCTTGGCGACCTTTATCCAAACCCTGCCCGTGCATATACAAACCTCGAACTCAATCTCCTCGAAAGCGGATATGTTCAGATCTTTATTTTGAACCAGGCCGGACAGCTTGCTGGTAAATACAGTAAAAACTGCACAACGGGAAATCACATCCTACAGATAAACACTTCTGATTTATCAGCAGGGATGTACCGTGTAATGGTATTGTTTGGAAATGAAAAACATATTAAACCTTTTATAAAAGTCAATTAAAGGCTTTTTAATAATTTTGAGAGAGGCATCCTGCTCATACAAACGGGATGCCTTTTTTTTGTTTGACCGGATTTCAGTTTAATATTGCTTTCCGGCGGGAAAATAATCCCTTTCCCGGCAGGCAACCTTTGAAACTGCCGGCAGTCTTTTTAACAGTTGAGTTTTTTTTGATGGTTCCAGACCAGGAAATACTAGAAGGTTGCAAATCAGGAGAACGTAATGCTTACAGTCTGCTGTACAATAAATATGCATCTACCATGCTTGGTATTTGTATGCGGTATTGCAAGCGTAAGGATGAAGCTGAAGATGTTATGCATGAAGGTTTCATCAAGGTATTTTCCAATATTGCAAAATTCAGGGAAGAAGGTTCATTTGAAGGATGGATTAAAAGGATTATGATCAATACATCTCTGAGCCACTATCATGCGAACCTGAAGCATTATTTTCAAACCAATGTAAATGATTTGGAAGATATGCTGTCAGTTGATCATGATGATGATGGAGTGTACAACAACGCCCCTTCAAGAACCCAATTGCTGGATCTGATCCAGGAATTGCCGGATGGTTATCGTTTTGTGTTTAATATGTACGTTTTTGAGGACTTCTCACACAAACAGATCGCCGCAGAATTGGGCATTTCTGTGAACACATCAAAATCTCAGCTTGCAAAGGCAAGGCGCCAGCTGCAGAAAAAACTGCAGCGTATTTATAAACTGCAACCCAATATCCGTTCCAAATGAAAAACGAACGAAAACATAATATTGACAAGCTTTTTCTTGAGTCTCTCGGTGGGCAGAAGATCGATCCATCGCCGGAGGTCTGGAAATCGCTTTCCGGGCATATTCCTTCAAAAGGAGGCAAGGGCATCATTTTGTTCCTGATCACTGCTGTTGCCATCGGGGGAATCTCTATCCTGTTCAACATAGTTTTGCAACCCGGATCAACAACAGCAAATATCAACAGCTTTGATAGCAGCCTCACATCTATAGATGAATCTGTACAAGCCCGGAGTGAACTTGCTGCTTATACCGAAGACCCTGCACCCCTCCCCGCTTCAAGCTCAACAACAAGCAATCAGCAAACTGCTTCAGAAGCCTTGCCGGTGTCAGGCAGTGAGCATACTGTTACCTCCACAGGCAAGCTTAATGAAACTGATGCATCACCAGCCATAGAAAGTGCAACTTCACAGGAAGATCAAGTCATCATCTATACCCATATCAACAGGCTTGATTATTGTCCTTATACAATAGATATTTCTACTGACCAAAAGCTGGTCTCATCTGAATTAAGGAATTCAGGGGAGCCCTTCTTCGACCTCAACATCAAAGACAATTACGTGAAAAAGGCTGAACTGATGCTTGGTGCAGGCTTCACTCCGGCTGTCAATATATACCCGAATAAACAAAACAGAAATGACTATTCCCTGGAATTGGTAGCTGCTTATGAGAAATCGAGGTTTATCATAGAAAGTGGTATTGGAGCCAATTATACCAGTGAAAGTGCAAAATACCAGGTAAATTATTCAAGCTATGACAGTGTAGGATATTATGTCGGGGTTACATCTTTCAGTATAAATCCGGGAAATCCGGATTCTGTGATCTTCGAAACCAATCTGAAAAGTGTATACGACAGTATCGATCATTACCTGATAAAAGAAAATACAAACAAATTTGTCTATCTGCAGATCCCACTCAGGATCGGTTACAGGATCATTGAAGCAAACCGCTTTTCGCTGGACCTGAAGACCGGAGTATTGTTTTCTCTGCAGGTATACCGGGATGTGCCAGAGGCTCCCTACCAGGGAAATGATGCCGAACAGATAGAAGTGATCAGGCAATATCCCGACAGGCTGAAAACCAACTGGCAATATACTGTAAGCCTGGGATTTAACTATCAGATTAACCAGCAAGCCAGGTTCAGCCTGGAACCGGTCTACAGGCAGTATATCAATTCTGTTTATTCACCGGGATCGGCATACCCGGCAAGATCGCCCTATTCCTTTGGGATCAGGGGCGGAATTTATTTTCACTTTTAATGCATGAAAACCGATATTATGAAAAATAAGATCTGGCTATTTTTACTCGTATTTACACTAAGCCCCGGACTGCTTGCAGCAAGCAATCCTAAAGAGACATCCGACGATTGTGTCAGCTATTTCACCTGGGACGCTGTTCCCGGAACCAATACTGAAATCCAGTTCAATAATGAATCCACCGGCAATTTTAATACCTGGACGTGGGATTTCGGTGACGGGACAAGCTCCGGCGTTTTTCATCCTGTTCACAATTTTGAAGCATTCGGTGTTTATTATGTTTGCCTGACCATCAGCGGTGATGGCTGTTATGATGTATACTGCGATACTATTGAAGTTGTCCTTGATTGCCAGGCTGATTTCAGCTATAATCTTGTACCCACCACACCGATCCTTGTACAATTCACCGATCTTTCAACGGGTTTTCCCAATGTCTGGATGTGGACATTTGGAGATGGTACAAGCTCCACTGAACAGAATCCTGTTCACGCTTACCCCGATCCGGGAAGCTATAACGTTTGCCTGACCATCTTTAACAACAACTCGAATTGTACGGACTCCATTTGTAAAACAGTTATCATTCCCGACTCCGTAAACTGTGAAGCTGTCTACGTCTATGATATTGATCCGTATAATCCACTCGAGCTTATATTTACCGATCAATCCATCGGGAATATCACAGACTGGGAATGGGATTTCGGGGATGGTACAATTTCGCAAGAGCAAAATCCGGTACACCTTTTTCCGGAACCTGGTGAATACCTGGTTTGCCTGAATGTATCTAACAGTGATACGATGGAATATTGTTTTCATTTTATTTGCAAGACCATCAACATCCAGGATACGGTTGTTTGCCAATCAGACTTTACTGCCATTGCCGATTCCAGCAGTAATGTACAATACCTCTATTATTTCAATGACCTGAGTGCCGGAAACCCGGATAATTGGTTCTGGGAATTTGGTGACGGGAATATTTCACATGAGCAGAATCCTGTTCATACGTATGATGATGCCGGCACCTACCAAGTTTGCCTGAACGTCTGGAACAGCAATAATCCCGCTTGCAGTGATTCCTGGTGCAAACTGCTGCAGACTGCCAGCTATTTTCAGCTTGGCGGCCAGGCCTTTATTGGCGACAACCCCATCAACAACCCATATAGTACCGGGGATACCGGTATCGCAATACTTTACAGGCAACGCGAAAACCTGAACCTGATCCCTGTTGACACCAACGTATTCCATCAATTTGGATATTACTGGTTCAGCAACATGATGGAAATGCAGTACGTGATGAAGATCAGCCTTACGCCGGGTTCGGAACACTTCCATGACTATATTCCCTCTTATTTCCCCGGCAGCATGTTATGGCAGCAAGCCGAAACACTTCTGCTGAACGAAAATATGTTTGAGGAAAATACGTATCTGATCGCAGTAAACGGTGTTGAAACCGGAATTGGCAGGATCAGAGGAAGGGTCATCCATGGACAGAAACAACAGAACGAAATATACAGGTCATTTTACGATGTAGCTGTCATCCTCACCAATGAAAATAAAATACCCCTTAAATGGACATCCACTGATGAATACGGGCAATTTGAGTTTAGTGATATTGCTTTAGGTACCTATTACCTTTACGCGGATGTATGCGGTATTTATTCCTTACCTGAATTGGTCATACTCAACCAGGAATACCCTGTAAATGACACAGTGTATATTAAAATGTATGATCATTCTCCATTCGGCATTAATGATCCCGGGCAGGATCCGGTCAGCATCCCGGTATTGTATCCGAACCCCGTTTCTGATCAGCTGAATCTTCTGGTCAACACCGACAAGGCCAGGATGATGCAACTAAACATCCTGAATATGACAGGGCAAATAATTTATAGCGAAAAACAGCCTGTGGTCAAAGGAAGGAATACCATTAATATACCTGCTGCGAATATGCCTTCCGGAATTTATCTTATCACCCTGAAATGGGACGGACAGCGGCAACCGATAAGTAAGAAATTTATAAAAAAATAAAACAGAAACAGGCAACCTTTTGGCTTTTGCAAGTCTTAATATTAAAACCATCAACTTAACATATTTTTGAATAAAAACCAATAAATTTAAAATCATGTTACGTAAAATTGTTATTTTAATCGTCTCTGTATTCCTCAGCATTACAGCTTATTCACAGGATAACCTGTTGGCAGTGATGGGCCATGTTTATGACGGACAGACTATCCAGGGAGTACCAAATCACCCTGTTTACATTAGCCTTGACAGTATTGGTGGTACAGCTATTTTTGATACCACATATACTGATAATAACGGCTACTACCTTGACTCCATTTTTCTGCCCCCAAATATCACGCAGGGGATGGTTCAAATTTCAACACTCGATCCCTGTACAGGAAACCTTGTTTATGAATATCAGGGTTTTTCTCAGCCTTTCCCGGCACAGATAATACAGGATCTGTGGGTATGCATTAATACACCTCCTCCTCCGGATTGTGAAAACTATTTCACCTACCAGCAGGTAGACAGTCTGACCTTTGTTTTCCAGGGATTTATCAATGTAAACGATCCTACCATCTTTAGCTGGGACTTTGGAGACGGCACGACGGGAACAGGACAAACTGTAACCCACACATTTATACCCCAGGGCGCAGTCATGTTCATGGTGTGTTTAACGACAGAATCCACAGATAGCCTTGGCAATATCTGCACCGACATATCGTGCAAGGAAGTATGGGTCGGCACCCAGCCGGGCTGTATCGCTCATTTTTTCGGTGCACCTATGCCCAGTTCCCCCCTCACATGGCAATTCACTGATTTCTCGTCCGGAAATCCGACATCCTGGTTCTGGGACTTTGGCGACAGCACCTTTTCTTATGAGCAGAATCCCATTCATGTCTTTCCTAATGGCGGGACATTTCTTGTATGCCTGACCATCAGCGACAGCAGTGCAAACTGTCAGGATACATATTGCGAACTTATTACCGTTACCGGGAATCCCGGTGGAGATTGTGAAAATTTCTTCACATATACTTCCAACGATCTGTTAACCTACGATTTTGAAGGTTATATGTTGGATCCTACCCAACAGGCTTACTCATACCACTGGGATTTCGGTGACGGAACTTATGGAACAGGGCAGTTTATCACCCATACATTCCAACCCACCGGCACAGTTTTTTATACCGTGTGCCTGACCACTATGACTATTCTGCCGGATGGTGATTCCTGCGTTGATGTTTCCTGTAATGATGTATATATCGGTAACACACCCAACTGCCAGGCACTCTATACCTGGGGATATACAGCTGAACCGCTGACCATAGCATTTACAGACATTTCCATTGGAAACCCCAACAACTGGTTATGGAACTTCGGCGACTCTACCTTCTCAAGTGAGCAACATCCTGTACATACATTCCCTCATGAAGGAATCTATAATATATGCCTGACCATTACCAATGACAGCATCGCATGCACCAGCATCCTGTGTAATGATATTATTGTCGGGAACATTCCTCCCCCGCTTGATTATTGTATCGGTGGTACTGTTTTTCTTGATAGTTCCCTGTATGCCGATGCCGGGCAGGTCCACCTGATGACCTTCGACTCACTTGGCAACAACCTGGTCACTATCGAAACCATTGATATTGTCGATAACGGCAATTATTTGTTCGATGATGTAAATACCGGAAATCCATCATGGATTTATTTCGTGCAGGCTGAATTGAGCCCACAATCGGGATATTTCGGACAGTATGTCCCCACTTATCATTTTGATGCCATTATCTGGACCAATGCCTGGCCGGTATTTCCGCTTCCATGCCCCGCTAATATTTCCTATGATATTATGATGCAGCCATCTACCACTGCCGGCATCGGAACAGGATATATTAATGGTGTTGTCAATAATGGTGAAACCAAAGACATCATGCAGGATGTAGAGATCCTTCTTTTTAATGAAGACATGCAGCCGCTCGGATATAAGTATACAAATGAGTATGGCCTGTTCGATTTCAACGAACTTGCTTTTGGTACCTATCATGTGTACCCCGAAATAGTAGGCATCGAAACAGACGGATTCATGATCACCCTGAGCGAAGAGGTTCCTGCTGTACAACTAAACATAATCATCGGCAACGGCACTGCCAGCCTTTCTGTTGAGGAAAACAGCCTCTTCACTTTCGTTGGCAATATTTATCCGAACCCGGCAAACACACAGATCAACATCAGCCTCTCCATGGAAAGTGCTGAGCAGATAGATATTTCTGTGTTCAACCAGGTGGGACAGATGGTGATCTTACATTCTGAAAACCTTGGTTCGGGACCGAACAAGATTGAACTGAACATATCAAATCTTCCTGAAGGCATCTACAACATGCGCCTACAGGCGCCCAACAGCAAACCCTTAATGAAAACATTCATTAAGGTCAATTAGTCAAATGTTTTCTGGTCTAATGATCGGGAGCGGTTCCTTTGGGACTGCTCCCTTTTTTAATTAGTGCCCGTCCATAAAGTCGGTGTTTAGTTCAGAATGTTCGCTTTCGAGGCTTGCGAAGTATTTAAAACAAAGAGTTTACTGATGTAAATGACTGTTTTAAATACGAGCGTAACGATGAAAGCGGACATTCTGGACAAACACTAATTATCCTCTGCAAACCACTCCGTGTAGGAAGTAGCCGTTTCCCACAGGCGGAGGTTATGCAATGAAACATTTTCGGGGAGATGAGACCTGATGATGGATGCAAAATCGGCAACCAGGTTCTCGCTGGTGGGCTGGTAATCCACAATGATCAGCTTTTCCATATGCTTTTTTATACCTTCAATAAGGCCGGGATCAGTTTTGCTGTTCAACACCAGGGCATGGTCAAAACGCATAACAATATGATCCTTTACGATGGCCTTCAGGTCTTTGAAGTCCATGACCATCCCTTTCTTGGGGGAGCTTTCATCCTGAATAGGAGTGCCTGATACTGTTACAAAAAGCTTATACGAATGGCCGTGAATGTTCCGGCAGGGACCGTCATAATCCTGGAGGATATGGGCCATTTCAAATGAATAGATTTTTGTGATCCTGATTTTTGCCATAATTAATTCACTTTCATGAATGGAGAAACATAGCTTTGCCCGCTTTGTTCATCAAGTAGCCGGAGGAAATATAAGCCTACTGGTAAGCCGGAGCAGTCTAAAATTGTGTTATTTCCCATGAAATTCTCCTTCGAAATAACTTGCAGCCCATGACTATTATAAACTTCTATCCCCACCGGGACAATGAGCGGGGCATTCAATTCAATATTCAGTGTATTTGCAACAGGATTTGGATAGAAGCTAACATTCAGGGAGTTTTTTTCATCGGACAAACCTGCTGATGAGCCCCAGATATCATACACAAATTCAGGATGGTCGACAAATGGGTTCCTGTTTTCCTGATATGAATATACCACGTTGTTGCGGTTGATCTCAAAAGCATCCGGCGGGTCTTCTTCATGCCAGTCGAGCAGGGTGCTGAGCCTTCCGTGCTGGGGGGCAGGTGAAGTATTCACCGCATCCACTGCTTCCAGGTCCAGTTCCCCGTTATCGCCTTCATAGCGTACATCCATATAAAGGATCATCCTTGCAACATCGCCCTTGACCTCATCACGCGGCTCCCAGGTATATTCGGTGAAGTAACAGCCTGTGGCTTCAGGATGCTGCTGTCCTCCTTCATCAAAATCTTTGTTGCCCCGGTCGGAATTTACGGAAGCATCCGTTGGCCTGACCATGTGGGCATCAGTACCGCAGGGAGGATCGTTCCCGAAGTCACCATGCGACTTTGCCCATACGTGCTCCCGGTTCCAGTCATTGACACC
>JAIOSQ010000204.1 GCA_021107535.1 Bacteroidales bacterium
AACGCATTCTGGATACTGGATACTGGATACTGGATGCTGGATGCTGGATACTGGATACTGGATACTGGATGCTGGATGCTAGTCACTGGTTGCTTAATTAACTTCTTCTATCATTTATCCCAATCTCCTTCCACAATCTAAAATCAACAATTCATCAAAAACTCAAAACTCAAAACTCAAAACTTCAAATGCGTCAGCATATATAAATAAACATTAGAAGTCTCATACGCAATTGGTCTTTTTTTCGTTAATTTGTTGCGCCATGAGAAAACTGATACGATCAATAATTTTTTCTGCCTTTCTTTTCACTGTTATGTTTTCATACAGCCAGGTGAATGTCAGGGATTCTGTGATCTATACTCCGCTGGTTTATGCTACATATGGCTTTCACGGGCTTGGTGGTGATATCGCAGAAATGTACGGGCCTTCTTCAACCATAGGGGCCGGCATTGGGTATAAAACAAGGTCAAATTTCTATTTCGGACTGGAGTACAATTACCTGTTCGGAGGGAAAGTGAAAAACGGAAATGAGATCATCGCTGGAATTCTGACCCATGATGGACAGATCATTGGCCAGGGCGGCGAGTATGCCATCTTTCAGTATATGCAGCGCGGGCATATGATATGGGGACAGGTAGGGAAGGTCATCCCTGTTTTTTCTCCCAATCCGAATTCCGGCATTCTGATAAAACTTGGTGTGGGTTATGTCCAGCACAGAATGGATGTGAGTGTGCAGGAAAACACAGCACTACAGCTGAAAGGCGATTATAAATTAGGTTATGACCGGCTTACGAGTGGTATGGGACTGAATCAGTTCATTGGTTATATATTTTTGGGTGATTCGAGGATGTGGAACTTTTATGCCGGTTTCGATTTCTCGCAGGCCTGGACAAAAAACCAGAGGGATATGAACTTCGATACACGCGAGAAGGATGATACACAGCATTTCGACCTGTTTTACGGCTTTAAGATCGGGTGGGTCATTCCGCTATACCGGCGTGCCCATTCCGGTTATTACATTAATTAGCATCAGCATTTGAGTGATGTCTTTCCTTTACAATATCAGTATCGCATTTTATACGTTGATGATCCGTATTGCATCCCTTTTCAATGCAAAGGCAAAAGAATGGGTACAGGGGCGTAAGGCATGGAGAAATGAGCTTTCGGCTGCCTTTGGAAAAGATGATAAGATAGCCTGGTTTCATGCTGCTTCATTGGGTGAGTTCGAACAGGGCCGCCCGCTTATGGAGGCCTTACGAAAGGATTACCCGGAATACAAAATACTACTTACTTTTTTTTCCCCTTCGGGATATCTTCAGAAAAAAGACTATGAGGGTGCCGATAAAGTCATGTACCTCCCGCCGGATTGTGCGCGCAATGCAAGGTACTTCGTTGGATCCCTGCGGCCGGTGATCGCAGTTTTCATTAAGTATGAGTTCTGGTATAACTACCTTTCCGCACTGAAAAAGCAGGATATCCCTGTCTTTTTTATTTCGGCCACATTCAGGAAGGAACAAGTTTTTTTCAAATGGTACGGCTCCTGGTTTCGCAAACATCTGCATGACATCGTACATTTTTTTGTGCAGGATGAACCTTCTGCCGGGATGCTTGGATCCATAGGAATATCCGGGGTGACCATCAGCGGCGATACCCGTTTCGACCGGGTGGCCGATATCCTTAACAGCAAAAGCGAGAATCAGGATATTGAAAATTTTTGCAGAGGACACAAAGTACTGCTTGCGGGCAGCACCTGGCCTCCGGATGAGGAATTGCTTGCCACGGTCAGGGAACGTTTTCCTTCCCTTAAGATGATCATTGCACCTCACGAAGTGAAAGAAGAGAGGATCATGCAGCTTATAGCAAGCCTGAAGGCGGACACGGCAAGATACACCAAAGACCCAGCAGAGGAATGGCCTGAAAAACAGCTTCTCATCATTGATACTATTGGTGTTTTATCCTCTGTTTACAGATATGCTGACATCGCCTATATCGGCGGGGCTTTCGGGACAGGGCTTCACAATATTCAGGAACCTGCAATAAACGGAATGCCGGTGATCTTCGGCCCCAGGTATCATAAGTTCAAGGAGGCAGCCGATCTGATTCGTCTTGGGGGTGCTTTTTCAATTAGTAATGAAAATGAATTACAGGAGTGCATCGAAAAATTACTCAATAACCATGATGCGTACAGCTCGGCATGCAATATAAGCAAGAGGTATATGCTTGAAAATACCGGGGCTACGGAGAAGATCATGAAGGGGCTGGAGCCCTATCTCATGAAGTGAGCTAAAGTGACTAAAGTAAGCTAAAGTTTGGGGTTAAATTTTGGAATTTGTTTTTTGGAACTTGGAATTTACATCCTCCGGCATCCAGAATCATTCACTTTAATATGCAAGAATTTTCATTTCAATGATTACAAATATTATTAGCATTCAAAAGTAATTTTTGTTCCAACATAACAATTTTTCACTTTTCCCTGGCGGAAACGTTTTTTAAGAAGATCAATGGTTTTGGTTTTCTTTATAAAAGGGATAGGCAATTTATCCGTACAATGATTCAGATATAAATCGGGACAGTTATATTTGTTTTCTAATTGATCTGCTACATACATTACTTCATCTGGTGAATAATGAACCATATGTGTTCCACCTATTATAGCCTTTATTGTCTTTTTTGTATTTT
This sequence comes from Bacteroidales bacterium, assembly GCA_021107535.1. Lineage (GTDB taxonomy): Bacteria > Bacteroidota > Bacteroidia > Bacteroidales > B18-G4 > B18-G4. The sequence continues at coordinate 2,680 of JAIOSQ010000204.1, forward strand.
CTGTCACATAATTACAGATATTTAATATACCACTATGAGCACATCCACAAATAATAACTTCTCCTTCCCTGGTACTCAATACAAGACTTAGGTCGTCCAATATTGGATCAACAACTAGTTTTCCATCCTCCCAATGCATCGCAATCGGTTCAATCCCATCTTTTTCTTTTCGCTCAATAATTTCTCCGGTTGTTTTTAAGCATGGAGTAATTTGCTGTGTTTGTTTGCTTAATTGAAAATCCAGTTTTGCTTCCTGTTCTTGTGTTAAATCGGGGCAACCTAATGGCATTTTAATAAATGAAATTTTGGCAATTTTTTTTTCACGAAAATCAGGATGGGCAAAGACCGCTAGTTTTTCTTTTTTTGTTCGTTTATCAAGGAAACCTGGTAGTGCACCAGTATGATCCTTATGACCATGAGATAAAACCAACTTCGTTATATCATCAGGCGAGATTTTTAACTTAGCCATATTATACAACAGCAATTGGCTTTTCTGTCCAACATCAAATAAAATTTGTTCATCTCCTATTGAAATTAAAAAGCTTTGGCCATGGTGATTTTTTAGTCCGGAACCTCTTTCTTTCTCGTTACTATACAAATTTAATACCTGTACCTTCATAATTTCATCCTCCTTTTTCTTATTTATATTTCCTCTGAAAAAATAACTATTTAATGTCAGACACGCCTGCTAAAGTCTTGCACAACAGGCAGGGGAAACCTCCGTATAAAGATACAAAAATCCAGTATCCAGTATCCAGTATCCAGAATCCAGCATCCAGTATCCAGCATCCAGTATCCAGCAACCTACATCCCCTTATGCTTTCTTTTAAATTCTATTTCAGCTCCTTCAATATTGTCAATAAGATCTTCCCGGTAATTTCTAAATTTTCGTTTAGACATCATTTTTAATTTATGATCGGAGATCGGACCGCTCATCCTCAGCAATAGTTTCTTGTCTTTATCTAAAGTAATGACACCTTCCTGTGTTTCAAGACGGCGCTTCTTTTTTGACCGTAAAAACAGGTCTGTCAGGCTGATCTCCAAGCCCAGGTCCAATTCTTTCTTATCCAGGTCCACTTCGCCAAATACCTCCATGTTGGCAATGTTATCGTTCATCAGAACATCTTTGAAATACATCTTATTTTGGAACATAAATACATCAATATCAAGCTCGCTGACAATCATATTGTCTTTTGCTTTATGCCCAACAAAAAACAATGTTTTTTCGATAGGTGCGACCTTGTCAAATTCGGCATCGTGAACGATGAGATTTACCGACCACAGATTTTCATCTTTAAGCAGTTTAAAATTTTCATTAAGTCCAAAGTAGTAATCTGAAGTCCATGAGATTTTACCTGAAGAATTCTCCGCTGTAAAAATATCCTGATTGAAATTATCAAATGAAGTAAAGAATTCCTGAATATCGATACGATCAACTTTTGAGTATAGGTATCCCGGAAATGAATTGGGCTGATCATGATCCATATATCCATGAACTTTAACGCTTCCTCCGGCAAATATAAAATTCAATTCTTCCAGCCTTATTTGCTCGCTGTCATAATCACAAAATAATCTCAGTTTTTCTACAGCGGCATTTTCATAAGATAAATATCCGGCTTTTGTGATTACTTTCAGCTTGAGATTGTCGGGCCAATTAACTTGATCTTGTTCTGATGTCTCTTGCTCCTCCTTTTTTCTCAGATCAGGAATGCCAAAAGCTTCCAGGGCCAGGTAATTATCAACATCCAAACTGTCTATTAAGAGGTCAATAGTACCTGAATAATTGATTTGATCATTTTGATAATCAGAAATCAATAAATCCATTTTGATATTACCAAAAGGCAAATCGGTGAAAAGGTCATCTATTTCAATTTCTTGTTCAGTGGCATGGATATGCGAGCGGAAATTTGAAATTTTCACATCATGGTATACAATTTCAGTGGCTGTAAGATCAACATTGACATCTAAGTCTTCAAGACTGCCATTTAATTTAATATTTTCGACAATCCCAATTTGAGTGATCAATCGTTTGCCATTTACCCCAAATTCAATATTCACAGAAGCAAAAGGGGAAAGAGAGAAGTTGGCGGGACCTTCATCCTGCTTGTTATCAAAATTTATTTTCCTTAGATCGATTTCCTCAAAATTAAGGGTAAATTGTCCCGCCAGGTTTTCATTTTTCTTCAATATATATTGATCCAGGTTATCAAGGAATCCCTGGAAGTGAAAAACCGATTCGTTGAATTCTCCCAAAAGGGGGGCCACTTCAAGGATTTGATTGTTCAGTAATGCAGAACCTTTGATTATCTCGATCGTATAGCCATTATCTTTTAGAACTAATTCAAGGTCTTTTACGTCAATCGTACCGCTGGCCTGCTGTTTCCCTTCCAGATGCAGCTTTTTAAGTTCACTGATTTTCCCATTAATTTCCAGGTCAAGGTCTATCTCTCCTGCCAGACTATAGTTTTCATTCTCTTTGATCAGATGACCCATATCAAGCCTTGCGATGAAATGTGCATCGATTACAGGGTCCTTTAAATTACTTAATTTAAAGCGGGCATTAACAAAGCTTTCCTGTACTCTGGCATGAAGGGTATCGATCACCAGCTCGGCTGTTTCAGGTGAATGGCCTTCACCATTGTTGTAATTTCCTTTGATCAAACCTAACTTCAAAGGAAATGGTAATGCTTTTCCTGTAAATTCCGCATCGATGATCTGGAAATCGAGTTCGGAATAGGGACGTAAAAATGGATTTACAAAGCCTAGCTGATTATATGATAATTGAAGTTGAGCATCGGGGTTCACCTGCTTTAGATCCAGTCCGGTATGAAATTCAAACAAGTTCAGGAAAGTATTTAAATTATTTTCTCCGGAAATGTGAATTTCAATGATCTGTCCGTCTTCATGGGTCTTCATGGTGAAGCGAGGTGTTATTTTAAGGCTATGGGCCAAAATGTATCCCTGTTCAAGTTCTTTGAATCCATTTAAGTGATTTATCGTAAAAACCAGATCTTTTGCTGTTATCGGCTGGCCGGTAAACAAAACCGTATTGTTTGAAATCAGGGAATCGAGCGTTCCTGTTATCGTGCCCGTAAAAATTAAAAGAGAATCATTTTCAGAAAGATTTAAGTCGGCCTTATCTACCTGCAAGTACATCCGGTTTCCTTTGATCTTGTTTCCAAAGTATATTTTGCCGTTTTTGATATGAATGTCGTGCGACTCAACAACCCATGCTTCATGCGGGCTGCCGGGAGCTTCGTTTTTTCGTGTAAAGAGACGGCTTTTATTTCCCAGGCTGTCGATTTGGGAATATAAAACAAGACCCTCTGCAAGCAATTTTTTAATTTTTAATTTCTTGTTCCAGAGTTTCCTCAGATTTAAAAGAATATCGAGTTTCGCAATATGTAAGACCTCCACATTGCCATCATGAACCGAAACTCCGTCTAACTCAATGTGTACACTGGGAAACTTACTGAGGTAGGAAAATGAAAAGTCTTCAAAAGTTATTTCCCCATCCAACTCCTGGTTGATAAATTCAACAAACTCATCGTGTGCTGCCTGATAGTGGATCTTAGAAAGAACAAAAAGGGAAATTGCAGGAATGCAGAAAATAAAAATAATTATACCGGATATGATTAAAAACTTTCTCCTCATTTAATTATATCCTGATTGGTTCACAAATTCAAAGTTACATATAATCAATGAGACTAAATTTTCAAGAACGAAGTGAATTGAAAATTTAAAGCCGAATTGATCCCCTCGAGTCATCGAAGGGATCTCCGGGTCTTATTGGCTTCGCCGACCGCGTTCGCATAAAGCTTTAGCGGTTGCGAAGCTCGTAAACTCGGTTCCCCTCGAGTACTCGGGGGGAATTGAAAAAACAATATTCCTTTGAGATACCACGCTGCTTGTCGCTTGCGCCATGCTCCTACGCTGAAGCTTCGGCGCAAGCGTAAGCTGCAGCGACGGAGCACGGCGGGGAGGTTCATTATACAGACTAATTTGTGTTATTTTGTCGCATATATCTTAATATTATCAAAGTAAGCTTCACTCGTCCCACTACCATTGAAATTATTACCACATAAAGTAAAGTCATTGCATTCATTTTTAGTGGAAATTGCAATGGTATCCGAAATCAGTTCGTCATCCAGCCAGGCCTTACCAAGCATATTATTAAAATCAACTTCTAGCTTTACTTTATACCAGGTAAAAGGTTCCCAATTTGCATAAGTTTCACCACTAATTAATATTTTTCCATCATTGGAAAATTGAAATGAGTTCCTCCATCGATAGGTGTTGCCCGATTCCATAAAACCAAAACCGATAACGTACCCTTTATCTGGCTGATTAAGTAAAATACAAGCTTCATATGCAATATAATTCGGCAAATCAGGTAAAGGAATGGCTTCTACTCTTGCCCAATTAGGGCGAGATTCTAGTTTAAATGATTGATTACCCTCGTATGCAACTACTGCACTGATTAAGCCTGACTCTCCACTAAATCGGGTTATCCAATTTGCTGATGGATACGTTCCTGCCTCATAGCTTTCAAAATTATCCTGGAAGGGTAATAAGGAAGCAGGTATTACTTGCGGATCTTCTTTTTTACAACCCCCAACTAAGATTGCAATAAGAACAAGAAGTTTGGAAATTCCTCTTAAGTTTTTCATGACAATAGGTATTAGTTATTAATAGTTCGCAGGCATAAGTCCTGCCACCGTTTCCGGTTTTCATTTGCATAAAGATACAGAAAACTTAGATGTTTTGCAAGTATTGGTGGCATTAATTTTGCTGTCACAGGCAGTATCTGATGCTTGAGCGGGCTCACTGGTTTTC
>JAIOSQ010000251.1 GCA_021107535.1 Bacteroidales bacterium
ATACTGGATACTGGATACTGGATACTGGATACTGGATACTGGATACTGGATGCTGGTTGGTAAAGCATGAAACCAGAGACAAGTAAGCAGTAGCTTTTTATTAATAAACAGATACGCAAGAAATCATTAATTTAATTATCAAACAAATATTATGGAACATGTAAAAAAGTATATTGAAGAAAACAAGGACAGGTTCCTTGATGAGCTTTTTGCTTTGATCAGGATCCCTTCTATTAGTTCGGAATCAGCACATAAGGATGATATGCTGAAAGCAGCGGAATACTGGAAGGATGCGATCCTGAAAGCCGGTGCAGATAAGGCAGAGATCATGACTACCGAAGGCAACCCGGTTGTTTATGGAGAGAAACTCATTGATCCTTCAGCACCCATAGTTTTGGTTTACGGCCACTATGATGTGATGCCCGTCGACCCCATTGAACTCTGGAAAAGTGAACCTTTTGAGCCGGAGATACGCGACGGAAAGATCTGGGCCCGCGGTGCCGACGACGACAAAGGCCAGGCCTTCATGCATGCCAAGGCTTTTGAGCTGATGGTAAATACCAATACCCTTCCCTGCAATGTTAAGTTCATGATCGAGGGAGAAGAAGAGATTGGGTCTCCCAGCCTCGGAAAGTTCTGTGAAGAAAATAAGGAACTGCTGAAAGCAGACATTATCCTGGTTTCCGATACCGGCATGATCGCTCCCGACATTCCTTCTATCACCACCGGCCTGCGTGGCCTTGCATATATGGAAGTGGAAGTGACCGGCCCCAACAAAGACCTGCACTCGGGGCTTTTCGGCGGTGCCGTTGCCAACCCCATCAACGTCCTCACAAAAATGATCGCCTCTCTGACCGATGATGATAATGTAATCACCATCCCTGGATTCTATGATGATGTTGAGACCATCAGCGATGCGGAAAGAGCAGAAATGGCCAAGGCACCCTTCGACCTTGACGCATACAAAAAAGCACTCGACATAGATGTGGTTTGGGGCGAAAAAGGATACAGCACCAACGAGCGTACCGGCATTCGTCCATCACTGGATGTAAACGGTATCTGGGGCGGCTATACCGGAGAAGGCGCCAAGACGGTGATCGCTTCCACGGCATCCGCCAAGATATCTATGAGGCTGGTACCCCATCAGGATCACCTTAAGATCGCAGCGCTCTTTGAGAAGCATTTTACAGCCATTGCACCTACCGGTGTAAAAGTAAAGGTTACAGCACTCCATGGCGGACAGGGCTACGTCTCCCCCACCGACATGACAGCCTACCAGGCAGCTGATAAAGCCTATACCACCGTGTATGACAGGAAACCCGTTCCGGTACGCAGTGGAGGAAGCATTCCAATTATCTCCACTTTTGAAGAAGTACTCGGGATCAAATCCATATTGATGGGCTTCGGACTGGAGTCAGATGCCATTCATTCACCCAACGAGAACTATCCGCTTGAGCAGTTCTTTAATGGAATTGAAACTATACCGTATTTTTATAAGTATTATGCGGAGATGATGAAGTAAAATAGAGATCAATCTTTAATTTACACTTATCAAGCACCAAAGGTGCGCAAATCATTAGCCCCGCGAGAAGCGCGGGGTTGTAATAATCCGTGCCCATGAAGCCCCATCGGGGCGCAATCATTCCCTTTACGTGAAATAATTGATTCCGCACCTGTGGTGCTTATATTACATTTCATTTCATTTCATAACCCCCGGGCTGATGCCCGGGGCTATTGAATACCGCCCCCTTGGGGCTTATATTTCAAACCAAATATAGGGTGAAAACAGCGGGACATCCCAAACCACAAAACCATAAATAGCTTTCAAGCTGTTTACTAATAGAGGATAATAATCTGTTTTATACAGAGTGAAGAAAATAGGAGAAAGAGACCTTTATACTTTACACTTTATACTTTATATTGTATATTGTAAAGTGTAAACTGTAAATTAAATACTCCCTTTATCTCTTCACCAATCTGTGAACAGAAGTTTTTGTTCCTTCGCTGGCTTTAATGAAGTAAATTCCTTCTTTCAGGAAGCTAACATCGACAGGGTCTCCGGATGAGACAAGGGCATGATAAACTTGTTGTCCTGAAGTGTTGATGATGCTGATCTCAAATTCATCCTGTGTTTTGGAATACAGAAAAACCCTGTCGCTGGCAGGATTAGGGAAAATATTACTGATAATGCCCTCCTCAAATTCATTGACAGCTGTGGCGATCACCATGAAAGTTCCCTCTTCCGAAAATCCTGAGCCACTATAGGCCTGATCTATGGTTTGTACGCTCCAGTAATATGTTCCGGGCATCAGGCCGGAAATGGTCCAGCTATTATTCATATTGGTATTGCCAATGGCCTGTATGATCCTGTATCCTGATTCCTCATCAGCCATGGGCGTGATCTTGTCGATGCCTCCTGAATAGCTGCCAAGACGAAGATTATAATATAACCCGTCCTGCGGGGTTTGTGCATCGCCAGCTTTTTCCCATGAAAATGTAACCGATTGTCCGTCTACGATAGTTTCGAGGCCTTCAGGCGCATCCGGAAGCGTGTTTACCACAAATTCGTTGCCTCCTGCCATATTCAGGAATAATTGGGTAAAGGGTACTTCGTCAGCTGTCATGCCGCTGAGGATAAAGTCAAGGTCACCGTCATTATCGAAGTCGGCCCAGGCGGTATTGCTTCTGATCGCTCCCTGCAGGCTGGCACCGGGATCCATTAAGAATATCCCATCATTATTTGAATAAACCCTTGAAACACTGCCTCCACAGGCAGCCGTTTTTCCACACATCAGGATATCGAGGTCTCCGTCATTGTCGTAATCACCCCAGTCAACAGAACTGGTGGCAATACCTTCCATAATGTTATCATGCACGGCGATGCTGCCGTCGCCCATATTGTCATAGGTAAGAAACTGGGGGGTAAGGTATATATCAAAGCCCGTGATCGAAATGTCAAGGTCACCGTCATTGTCGAAATCCACCAGGTCGGCACTTCCTGAAAACAAGCCTGTGATCCCCAGGTTGGCCTGAATAAAACCCCCTGCCTGATTCAGAAAGATATCTGCGAAGTAACCTCCACCGGTGTCGCCGGTAAGTAAAACGTCCAGATCACCGTCATTGTCGAAATCACCCCACGCAGCCCTGGAATTCTGAAGTTGCCCGAAATCTGCCTGGGTGAGTGTAAAAACACCCTCGATGTTTTCGTAGAGACTGACGATCCAGTTTCCCGTGATCAGGATGTCGAGATCACCATCATTGTCATAATCCCCCCACACGCCATCACCATAACTCACCCCTGGAAGTCCTGCGTCATATTCATTAAAAGTACCGTCATCATTGCGGTAGATCAAAGAAATGTTTCCATCGTTTTCTGTTTCTCCTGTGATCAATATATCGAGGTCATTGTCCTTATCGAAATCACCCCAGGCAACGGATCCATCCTTCACGCCAGGCAGAACGGCATCAGTGACAGAAAAGTTTCCGTTGTCATTTTCATAGATCTTCGACAGATAGGTACCTGATGTTGTGACCCCACATAAAACAAAGTCGAGATCGCCATCATTATCATAATCTCCCCAGGCAACAACAGAACGTCCGACACCCTGAATTGGAGCAACCAGCTGTTCGAATGGCTGTGCATCAAGCTCAGAAATTAAAAATATGAGTAGTGCTGATATGAGTATAGTAATCCTTTTCATGTGATAGTATATAGAGTTATTGCTTTTCAAAGCACAAAATTAGATAAAATATGTAATAAACGACATGTTTAAAATTGTTTAACAGTTTTCCAACAGCAGAATAAAGCCGCACAACTACAGGAACTTATAAGGTCGTGTGAAATTAAAACCTTTCGAGCCAGTCCCCCTCCCCATTATTCCGGACAGCATATTATTTACACATCTTCTAAATTTCACCCTTAATTCATTGTTTTTCTTTTCTTTATAAAATTATCAAAAAAAAACAGAAAATCAGGGTTACCTTTTATATGTTTTTAGAATTAATATGTAAAGATCATGGATGTATGCTGAAACAACTATTTGAGTAATCAGCATGAATTTCATTTACATTAAAGAACTTACAAAAATGTTTCAAAAAGGGGACATTTTAGTAATTGCCGTATTAATAAGTAAGGAATCTAAACAAAAACCCCCTTAAATTGAAATTGAATTAAAAATATGCAGCTATTCAACCCAATAACAAAGAAAGGAGGCAATGGCAAAGATAATGGAAAATTAAGATAATAAGGAGTCTGGCCAGCTTTCATGATCATATTAACCTTTGCGTTGATCAAATAAAATTTGATTAAACGCAATGAAAATTCATTAATATCAAAAACTAAAATCATGAAAAAGAACTTATTATTGATTATATTACCAATTATAATGAGCATCGGTCTTACGATACAAAGTACTGCACAAGGGGAATTCTATGGGAAGTGGGTGTTGCCTATAGACAAAGAAGGCTCTTTAAACGATCATCAAACATTGATTCTTTCGTTTTTCGGTAATCAGATTTCGGATATCACTGTTAGCAACCCTATTTTTGAAAAATATTATTGTCAAATTGCAGCCGGAGCTTATAATCCTAACTATGATCTCGATTTCTATATTAATGACAATACACTGCTTTATGATTTAGGTAATCAAAGTTTTATTTGGGATGTAAGTGCTGAATATTACCTTAGGGAAGAGATCTTTAAGCCTGAATTTCAAATTATTCCTAAACCTGGAGATATTGATTCCTATTTCATGTTTTATTCAGAAAAGGATCATGCTAAAACACTAACCACTTATTTCCGTTATTCTGAAATATGGTATGAAAATGGATGGCATGTTTCAGGGAAGAATATTATTATTCCTGGTAATGAGGTTAACAGTTCACTCTCATTTGCAATTTCTGATGAAGATGATGACAAAAGAAAACTTTATACTTCTTCTGTTCCAATGGACAATTCCACTCCTGAGTTCCCGGCAGGTCTCAGACTATGGGAAGTTGACCAAAGTGGTGTTGGTGAAATGACGGAAATAGTAATGGCAGCTAATTCTCTTTTTGAGATAGATGATTTCTCTGCGCATAATCTGGAATTAAAAACCGAAAACAATGGTGATGATGTAATAGCATGGATTAGTACGAATTCTCTATCCCTCGAAAAAGTATTTATTGTTATTAATGGAAACGAGGAAGATTATGACCTTGGCTTTGGCCGTATAGGCGGCATTGAGTTTTCCTCACTTGATCCCAATGTGCTTTATGTTTCATGTCCGGAGGAAGGGATCATTAAAATAGATTACACTGATGATTGCAATTATATTTCAACTCTTGTAGATAGTGAAAACTTTGGCCACACTTTCCTGCAAACTGCTCCGGACGGGCATATTTATGCAGTATCTGATAATGGAACAGAATTAGGGCAGATAAACATGCAAACCGGAATATTCCATCCTGATTATTATTCTGTTCCCGATTCCACTTATATTGTATCTGCTTACCGATTATTTGATAATACCAAATACTTTATCCTGCCCGAAAACGACAGGGAATATTGCCCGCTATCTGCTACCGTAGAATTACAACATGTATGTCCGGGTCAATGTTATGGCGAAGCATGGATTGATGAGGATAGCATTACTTGCGGACATGGCCCATATACATATATATGGTATGATAACAACAACCAGGTAATTGATACCAGCGATCATATATATGATTTATGTGAAGGAAGCTATCATGTGGAAATGCAGGATTCCTACGGCCTGGCCTTCGAAGAAGAATTTGTAATTACCGTTGATACTAATTACTATGACTACGATTGGTATATAGTTAAACAAGATGAAGAGTGGCCTGATTTTGAATTATCATTCTGGCGTGGCATCAGGATTAAAGCAGGGTTTAAGTTGGAATTAATCAATTCACACCTTAAATTTCTAAAACCTGGAAAGATTATCATTGAACAAGGGGCCAGGCTTATTGTAGATCATTCAACATTAACCTATTATCCGGAGTGTGATGATAAATGGCAGGGAATAGAAGTATTGGGTGATAGAACGCAACACCAGTATACTATTAATGATACATGTTATCAGGGATATTTAGAACTGAAAAATAATTCTGAGGTTTCATATTCCGAAAATGCAGTATCCTTATATAAAACTACGATTGATTCAATAAACATAAAGAGAATGATTGCCTGGGACTCATGCGGAGGAATTGTAAGGTCTACTAATACGAACTTTCTCAATAATACCAGAGCCGTACACTTTATCCCTTACAGCAACTTTAATCCATATCAGATAGATATGCAAATGGACAACCTGAGCCATTTTATTAAGGATACCTTTGATATAAACCTGAACAATATCGGTGACTCCATCTTTTATAAACACGCAGACCTGCATGGTGTAAAAGGCATCAACTTTCATGGATGCACGTTTACAAATTCCGACACAAACTTTGTTTCACAATGGAATCTCGGTATTGCCGCTTATGGAGCAGGATTTGCAGTGAAAGCCGTTTGTACCGAGCCAATGGTTCCTTGTCCCTCACAATACACAATCCCTAGCTCTTTTGATGGTTTTTACTGGGGCATTGGAGCATATTCATCTCCACAATACATTTACCCATTCCAGGTTTGGGATGCTAACTTTGTAAACAATAGCACAGGGGTTTATGTATCTGGGGTTGATTATGCGGTTATTGTTGATTGCGATTTTGAGATAGGTTACAATCCCGGTGATTTTGGCAAGTGTGGCGAATCAAATGCTTATGGCATCGACATTCACAATTCAATTGGTTTTGCTTTTGAAGATAACTATTTTACAAAATACGCAAGCGCACAGGACGGACATTACTTCGGCATAAGGGTATATCATTGCCTCTCTGAAAGCGATGATATCTATCGTAATGAGTTTGTTGGTTTAAGCGTTGGTAATCAAGCGGAATTACAAAACAGAAGCATTTTATTAAATGATCGAACAGGAGTTGCATACTTGTGTAACCAAAATACAGGTAATGATTACGATTTTTATGTAGCCAATCTTTCAACTATCAGGGGTAATATGGGAAATGATGTAATTCCATCCGGAAACATCTTAACTGATCCTGATATTGCAGAAGTCCAATTTCAAAACGATTACACTCAGAATATAGAGTATTATTATAATCAAGATGAACAGGATGAAATTTTGACGAAATATTCCGAATTTGTAAATCCTCATCCGATTTATGGTATAAACACTTGCCTCCCACATTACGGCGGAGGCGGTGGCAATACTAAACTAACTGGCGGTGAAAGACAGCAAAAAGAACAGGATTATGCACAGAACCTTTCGGATTATAATGGTGTAAAGGCATTGTTTGACGATTTAAAAGATGGTGGTAATACCAATGCCGAATTGTTGGACATCCAAACAGCCCAGCCTGATGATATGTGGACACTCAGGGCACAACTGCTGGGCGATTCACCTCATTTGTCACGAGAAGTGCTAATGGAAACGGCAGATAAAACTGATGTTTTTCCCGAATCGGCCATTTTTGATATCATGGCGGCAAATCCTGATGAGCTACGCAAAGATACACTTATCAGTTATCTTGAAAATAAAAGTGAGCCATTGCCCGCTTATATGATAGAAACGCTAAGGCAACTTGCTGATGGTTCTACATATAAAACAGTCTTGCTGAATCAAATGTCAGCATATTATTCGGGAAAGATGAAAGCTGCACAGGATATAATTCGCAGCATACTTAGCGATAGTATTACTAACCTGAACGACCTGCGTAATTGGCTTGATAATATCAGCGGATTGGTAGCCGACAAACAAATCATCAGCACCTACCTTCAGGAAGGCGATACAAGCAATGCTTTCACTTTATTGAATATGTTACCTGCTTTGTATGATTTGCAGGGTGAAGAACTTGATGCTTACTATGATTATAACGATATGATAAACCTTCAGATTACTTTACAAAGTCAGAACCGCAACACACACCAGCTCAACAGTACCGAAATAGCTGGGTTGTTGTGGATGGCAGATTCAGCGTTGGGTGATGCCCGGATGCAAGCACGCAACATACTTGAATATGCCTATGGATACCATTATTGCGACTGTCCTGCATTACCCGATTCAATCGGATTGAAAAGCCGTAGCAACCTCAACTATGGTAATTTGATCAAAGCTAAGGGAATGGAAATAAATGCTACTCCAAACCCTGCATCTACATGGGTAGCCTTCGATTACCGTTTGGCTTTAACTGATACAGAAGGCAGCATCATAATTTCTGATATTTCAGGTAGGGTTATTGAAGCAATTAAAGTAACAGGAAACCAAGGCCAAAAAACCTGGGACATCCGCTGGATAAAACCGGGTATTTATCTTTATACACTTAATGCCGGAGGATTGAGCAAATCCGGTAAGCTAATTATCAATTAACTTGATTTAAACAGGTGAGCGGCGAAAGCCGCCACCTGTGATTATATACACTATCTTTATTTGTTACTATTAATATTAAAAAATAAAATGTATAGAAAAACTTTTTTACTTATTACTTTTTGCTTTTTGCTTTTTACTTCCCCTGCTCAAAATAACATGCAAATTCAGTGGCAGGGATGTTATGGAGGTAGCGAATATGATGATGCAGCAGGTATAATTCAAACCAACAATGGATATCTTATTATAGGGACCACAGGATCTAATGATGGTGATGTCTCAAATTTTCATGGTGTTTATGATATATGGGTGATAAGTATTGATAGTCTGGGAAATTTGTTATGGGAAAGAGCATACGGCGGATCCGAACAGGAATATGCCACAAACATAATTAAAGACAATGATGGATATTATTATTTCGGAGGATGGGTTTCATCAAATGATGGTGATGTACAGTCAGGGACCCATGGAGGTTATGACCGTTGGATAGTAAAAATTGACGACGAAGGAAATATTATTTGGGAACAATGCTATGGCGGAAGCATGACTGATTACGGGGGTATGTTAAAATTACTTAGTAATGGTAATATTTTAACTTACGGTGCAACTTTTTCAGGTGATGGCGATGTCCCTGTTAATTATGGATTCCTTGATAACTGGCTAATGATAATTAATACTGATGGTGATATCATTGAAAGCAGGGTGTATGGTAATATTGACCAAAACAACATTTTTGATATCATTGAAACACGTGATGGAGGTTTCATTTTTGCAAGCAAAGCTGATGTCTCCCAGGGAATGGTACAGGGTGAACCACATGGCCTAACTGATGTATGGCTTGTAAAACTGGATTCAGCCATGAACATTGAGTGGCAAAAAATGTATGGAGGAAGCCATGTTGACTATGGATTTCGAGGAGTCCTGGAATTAGATGATGGATATATCTTTTTAGCATCCACGAATTCCAATGATTTTGATGTTTCGGGCTATCATTATACACCTGGGGAAAATGCAGATATATGGGCTGTAAAAATTGACACGATAGGAAATATAAAATGGCAAAGGTGTCTTGGAGGATCGGATTGGGAATTTTCATGGACCATTCATCAATCAGAAGACGGGGGCTTTGTAATTTTTGCAGAAACAACTTCAAACAATGGAGATGTTTCGGGTAATAATTCATGGCCTGGTAAACATGATATCTGGATGGTAAAACTGAGTGCAGATGGTGAATTTGAATGGCAAGAATGTTACGGTGGAAATGGAAACGAAAGGGTTTTTATGGGTGTAATAAAAAAAAGTGAGTATAATTATGTGATTGCCGGCAGGGCAAGCCATAATTCAGGTGATGTGGACTGTAACCTGCATGGCAATGAGGATTTTTGGGTATTCGAAATCAAAGACTGCTCCCTTTATATGCCAGCCATACCGCATCAACCCTCCGGCCCGGATACCCTCTGCACCACCACCGACAGCATAAGCACCTACACCATAAACCCAGCTGCCGGGGCATGGTCGTACGAGTGGCTGCTCACCCCTCCCG
>JAIOSQ010000150.1 GCA_021107535.1 Bacteroidales bacterium
GGTTTTGACCGAACGGGGGTCTTATATGGAAAATCCTGCCAAAGTGAGCACCTAATTCCTGTTTTCGCGGAGCATGCGATTCCTGTTTGAATGAGACAATTACTTATCTGAAATTTAGCTGGTTATCGTCTATAGCAGTAGTTTTAATAATTGCAAAAGACTGCTCAATTTGGTCAGGAATGGGCTGCTCAGATTGATAAGAATATACAGCCAGTGGCTAATACACATGGTATAGCACATGCGGGTTTCAGAGGTTTTCGTAGGTTTATGGCTCGTCAAAAAAGTCAGTGTAAACTGATATGAAATAACCTCGTAATCCCGCACGACACCATACCATCAACCGTTGGATAAACAGAGGCATCAATGGTAAATAAGGTTAAAGTTTATATATGATAATATTACAACTGTATCGCATTCATTACCAGTGAAAAACGGACTGTTAGATTGTTTTACTTATGTTTTACCGTACATGAAAAAAGGATTGTAATCTATTGATTTACAATCCTTTAATTTTGCTATTTGTGGGCCCACCAGGACCAGTCCAAAACTGATATAACAGCCTTATTATCTTATGTTTATGTGCATCTTAACAATTTCTCCGTGTAGTTTTTGTGAAGCTAAAATAGGATCTGATCAAGCAAATCATATTAGTTTATTTCTTTAGACACAATTATGTAATGATAAAGAAATTCTCTAAACCTCGCTATTGTATGCTCTTCAGATAACTATTCTGACTTTTTATAGTGCCCCGTTTGGGCGGGTTTGTATTCAAATGGATGCACATTAGCTTTTGTAGTTAATTGTCTAAGTTAGGTTGAAGACCTACACCCGGGAATCTTTGATAAGAAAAATGCTCTATTGATTATGAATTCATGCTTATTAACTATATTTGAAAAGAATAATATTACACTTTTGCAATTAACTAAAAAGTGTCCAACTTTGTTTGAAGTCAAACAGTATTGATATTTGGAAAGTAGCTGGGTAACTCCAAATGGTGAAAATTACTTTGACGATACACATCTATTATATATGTTTTTTTAGTATATTTAGGGTAACCTTAGAAATCGGTGACCATGAGACAATTAATCATACTACTCGTATTTTTTGTGCTGTCATCTTTTATAACAGCTCAAGAATTAATAAGAATAGAACCTACAAATGATAAACCAGGTGCAGTTCTTTTCAAAACTGAGGATTCAACTATTTTCTATCAATATCAGATAAATGAACTTCATGATCAAATCACATTGTCGGACCAATTTCTGGTTGCACCATACTACAAGAATATACAGCATAATAGTAATCAAAGTTCAATGATTGAAAGCCTCGATAGTATTGAACCTGGGGTGTCTCCGGAAGCAGATTTACCCTACAGGATTAAATATACATCTGATGGCCTTCAGCTACTTGTGATATACCATCATAGCGACAACCTATTCATCTATGACACTGAGTCATATGAAGTACTTGCAATAGTTGAGTTAGGTCTTGGCCCGGAGAGTATGTTTGTGAGCGACCAGTTTGTCTTTGTCAGTTGTTTCTTTTCAAATGAAGTGTACATTATTAGTCTTGAGGATTATACTATTACAGATTGTATAGTTGTTGAGCCTCAACCTTGTGTTTTGAAAGTAAATGAAGACGAGTCTATTATGTATGTTGGATTTCCCGGGGAAGGATTTTCAATTGGCTATTTGGTTGCATATGATTTAGACACTCATGAACCTATTTTTACAAATTATTTGACCTACATAACAAGGATTTGGGGCTTAGAGGGGGTTGGAAGACAGGTACACACATACTCAAATTTTTTTCTTGTTAATGATGACCAACTCATAGCGTGTATAGATCAAGGGAGCCACAGTCTGTTGTTTATTGATGCATTGAATGGAGAAATCTTGAAAGAGTTCAATTCATTTATCTCTGCGATAGCACCTACTTCCAGTAAAGATTCAATATATACAGCTGGAATTCTAAACGGAAATGCTGGGATTCGATTTCAATGCATAAATACAAGCACAATGGAAATCGTTGACTCAATTATCATTCCGAGCAATATGATGCCTATGGCTATGTTTTGGCAGGATAATCTATCTATAGATGCTACAAATAGCAAGCTTCATATCGAGTTAGGAACATTCTCACTAGAGTCACTGGGGTATTTTGCGGATTTTAGTGACAGCAGCTATCAAGAATTCAACCTTAGCAATATTCTGCCTAGATATCGTTCTGTTGAATCCTTCGATAATAGGTATGTAATATTACCCGGAAGTGTATTGGGAATATTTGATTTTGAGATCGAACAATATACAACAAATCAAAATATCCAATTCCCTGCAGCGGCAAAAGTATTTGATGCTTCTCCAAATGACTATAAGTTTGCATGGCATGATAATTATTATTCATTCTCAAGTACAAATTTATTTGGAGAAGAAAGTATAGAAGTTTATGATTTCTCGATACCCTCATCTATATCATATGACACAGTTTTAATTTGTGGAGAAGCGCCAGAAGCTGACCTTACATTTTCTGCAATATTGAACAGTAAGCATGACAAAATTATAGCCTGTAATAGCATGTCAGGAAATATATCACTCATTGATGCCTCAACTTTTACACTTGATTCAATATTAGATATACCAGGAATTACAAATGCTGTCTGTATAAATGATGACCTGGTGGCTTTATCTGGCTTTTACAATAACATCTTCTACTTGTATGATTTAAGTAAAATGATTATAAGCGATCAATTTAATATAGGAAATGCAACGAGGGCATGTATCATACCTTCTCCTAATAAACAAACGTTTTATTCGTATAATTCAAAAAATAATTATTTAGTTAAATATGAAATTATTGAAAATATTGCTTACAGAGTAGACAGCTTATATATAAAAGACACGGGTGTTGCAGTTCTTCCTTGGCGTCTATACTATACTCCGGAAATTTCACCTGATGGAAAGTATTTAGTTTTTCAAGAAAATGAAGATCTTAAAATAGTTGATACAGATAAAATGGAGGTTATATGTATCATTCCATCAATACCCCCAGTTATTGATATTGCATTCACTGAAGACAGCAAGCGTATTTGCCTTGCACATCTTATGAGTTACCCGTATGTTACTATAATTTATCTTAACGGTTCTCACTCATATCTTGAACATACTGTCTATACTAATAATGAAGGAGGCTATGCAACTGCTTATAATCCAATAAATCAAAAGTTCTATTGTGCAAGAACTAGTGATATTTATATTGTGGACCCTAGTACAGGCAGCATTGATGATATCATATCCCTTGATGCAAAAGATAGAATAATGCAAATTGATCTTGATCCTGAAGGCTTACCGATAGTAATGTCATGGACATATTTCTATTATAATGATCAGGAATATTTCCTAAGACACCCTGCCCAGAAATTTAGTATTGACAGTGAATATCAACATTGTGTTTTCCCCAGTCCAGGGCCAGATAGAATATTTATTTTAGATTTTCTTTCAACAAACCTATATGAGATTCCAGTTATATCCAATAATCTTCAACTCAATCTATACCCAAACCCAGCAAATACTAAGGTTACTATTTCTTCTAATAAATTGATTGATAGAATAAGAATATTTGATGAAAATGGAAAGATCATAGAAACGTATAAGCCGAATAGTTTGAACATTGATATTTATACATCAGACTATACACCTGGAATCTATATTATAGAGGCTGAATCTAAGAAAGCAATATGCAGAAAGAAAGTGGTTGTCGGTCACTAATTTTTATATTCTAATTATTGGATGTAGGTGCTCAGCCTGAATCTGACACTAATTTACAAAATTTAAAGGGTGATTCATTAGCTATAAAATAATTCGGACTTAAAACGACGATGCAAGAAATGGTGTTTTGAGTTTAATTATGCGAATCGTGCTTTGAACGAGGTTTTAATTACTAAGAATGAAGGTAATAGGTTAAAAGATGAATAGCAATTGAAATTTTACTAAATTGCATACAAAAGACATAATTCATGGAATATTCAGAACAGACAAATATTGTCCTTAAGGATCCGTTGTCTCCAATTTCAAGGAAAACTCGTAGAAATTTGTTAATATCAAGCCTAATTACTGTATTCATAGTATATTCAGGACTTATTCCAACAAAGATTACATCTCTTGGTATTGAATTTTCCAACGCAAATAAGTCATATATTTTGATAGTCTTAGGATGTGTGGTGGTCTATTTTATTACCGCATTTTATGTTTCTGGCATAGCAGACTATCGCATTTGGAAACAATTGGCTAATGAGGAAAGTCCCTATTTAACTGCCAAAAGCAGAATTATAGAGTTGGATGAGTTATTGAGTTATGATGTAGAATCACAAGAAGAAAAGCATAATATGATTGTAGAAAGGGCCCAACTTAAAAAAGAACTACCAAAAAATAAAATAGACCGTAATATTGGATTTATTCGATCACTTGGATTCGAAATTTTGCTGCCCTTTTTAATAGGAACAGTTGCTGTTGGATCTGTACTTGCAAATGCCGGTCAGATTGACCCCGCTTAGCCGGCTGGATATGAAGCGACTAAGGATGATCTGTTGAGCCAATTTGTGCAACAGCCACAAGGCCATCAGGATAGGCCTTTTTATAAAGCAAAAACCTCATAACGTGCAGATTATGAGGCTTTTACCTGTGGGCCCACCAGGACTTGAACCTGGGACCACCTGATTATGAGTCAGGTGCTCTAACCAACTGAGCTATAGGCCCGAGAGATTTACAATTCTGTATTTAGAATTTGTAATTTAGGATGTTTAACAAAAATCCTGCTCTAAATATCCGATTGCAAAGATACAAAAGTCCCGAGAACTTTTTATATTCTGCATTTAATATTTTGCATAAACTATGCAAATATCGAATGGATGATAATATCGCATGTAAATTCATTTTCAACAGAATTATGATTTTTCAAAGTTTAATGGAAGAAGGTCAAAAGGGCATCTTGTCCTGGCCAATAATGGCCAGGCCTATTCTGGAAAATTTGTAAAAGCAGAATAGATTCTTAACTAATAATTTCTTTCGGAACATGCTTTAATGTTTAAAGACTTGTTATCTTTAAAAGCCAAATCAAAAACTATGCTCCGAAAGGCTTTTATTCCAATCAGGCTTCATGGCCTTGAATTAAAAAACAGCTTCATCAAAACCGCCACTTACGAAGGGATGAGTAAAGATGGCATCCCCGATGACAGGCTATTTAAATTCCATGAGGAGATGGCAGCACATGATGTGGCTCTCACTACCGTTGCCTATGGTGCAGTAAATGAAGACGGGCTTACACATGAAGACCAAATGGTGATCGATGAGTCAGCTACCCCTTATTTGAAAAAGCTTGCAGATGTTGTTCATAAAAAAGATGGTAAAATATCTATGCAACTTACACATTGCGGCTATTTTACACGAAGCACCCGATATAAAAGCAGAAAGCCGCTTGGCCCCTCGAAAACATTGAATAAGTATGGACTGATGAAGGGAAGGCCGTATAGCAGGGAAATGTCGAAGGCCGACATTCAGCAGACTGTGGAGGATTTTGCCCGGGCAGTCCTGATCTCTAAAAATGCCGGTTTTGACGCTGTCGAGATACACATGGGACATGGATATTTATTGAGCCAGTTTCTTTCCCCTGTCATCAACAAAAGAAATGATAAATATGGTGGTTCCCTGGAAAACAGGATCCGCTTTTCGCTCGAAGTTGTTGATGCTGTCAGGCGGGCTGTTGGTGATGATTACCCGCTTTTATGCAAGCTCAACATGGAAGATGGTTTCAATAATGGCTTCTCCCTTAAAGATTGTATCGATACAGTAAATATGCTGAAAGGCCACGGAGTGGATGCCGTGATACTCAGCGGAGGCTTTACCAGCCTGACCCCATTCTACCTGATGAGGGGAGAGATTCCCCTGAAGGAGATGGTGGAATCGGAATCCAACTTCCTGCAAAAAGCTGCCCTGCGTTTCTTTGGAAGGTCCATCATTAAAAAGTATGAATTTTCTGAGAACTTCTTCTTGCCACTGGCTAAGCAGATCAGAAAGAGTACAAACATGCCCCTGGTATATGTAGGTGGGGTGATCTCCGCACAGGGTATTGAAGAGGTAATGGATGCCGGTTTCGATATGATCGCCATCGGCCGTGCCCTGATCGCCGAACCAGATTTTATACAGAAAGTAAAAAATGATCCGGATCACCGCTCACCCTGCGATCAATGCAATATCTGCGTGGGCTATATGGAAAAGACCGGAGTGAGATGTGTATTGTAGTTCGAACGATCGTGAAAAATATCAAATTAATCTTCTGTCAATGTCGCCCGGCTTTTCGGGATCAAAAATGACCAATGAAAGTTCAGGCCCGTCCCAGGCAGCATTCACTGATAAGGTTTTACCAATGCATTCATGCCAGTGTCCTGTGATCCGTGCTGATTCATGGATGTGTCCGTGCAGGCTCATCAGGGGCTTTCTGTCTTCAATAAATCGTTTGATCGCGATGCTTCCAACATGCGGGTCAAGCGGCACATGATCTATCACCATACCATCAAGTGCTGCCCTGTCAAGATGAGTATCGTAAGGTGGGGAATGAAAGAGCATAATAACTTTTGAAAGATCATCCTGTCTTGTTAATTTCTCCAGATCTGCCTGAATAGTCTGATATTCAATGTCCTCTTTTGGCTCAACTGAAAAAGATCCTTCAGTAGGATGAATGCAGCCTGGGTCGGCATATCTCGAAACATCATATCTTTCCCAATCTTTGAGCCTGAAAGGTGTTGGCGGGATATACGCATATCCATAAAATGTAAATCCCCTGAATTCGTGTTTCTTCTCATGCAGGTAGATCCATACGCCGGATTCCTGGGCCTCGATGAAATCCTCTTCATTGATCCTGGGATCATCATTGCCAAGAATAAGGAGGACCAGAGGGTAGTCTTTCCCCATACTTTTTTTAAGGCTTAAAAAACCTGAAAGCAGAAAATCCCTGAAAAAATCATCATAGCCTGTTTTTATTCCAAATCCGTGGGGAAGCAGATCTCCTCCCA
>JAIOSQ010000338.1 GCA_021107535.1 Bacteroidales bacterium
CAATTTAAAACTGATGACGCTCGGATTAAGCTAAAACGGCTCTATCCGACAATATTGCATTGACATGACACTAGCCACTCGGCACCAGGCATTCGGCACTCCCCCAGCTTCCCATGGGTTATGAAGATAACAAAAGCTTAAGGGATAAATGCCCAGGCCTCACAGGTCTCAAGATCTGCAGGGTCCTATTTTCCTCCCACCAAATAATATCCTACCAATTCCCTTTTGTTTACATCTAAACTACTCGCCCACATTGCAGATTGTTTTATGAGACCTACATTTTTAGCATAATAATTATGCCCTTGATGTTCAATCTGAAAATCATCTTCTTCTCTAAAAAATGATGTACGCATATCCATGCAATTAAACAATCCGGCTTCAACCATTATCTCCTCATTTTGGGATATCAGTTTGTCGTACCAATAGAAAACGGTATCACCATAAAAGTCATTGACTACCTGTTCGTTGAAAATTTGAAGTGAATCGGTGTGCGTAAACAAAACTCTCCCCTTGTGATCGACTAGATAATCTCCGGAATCCCTTAGAAAGATTGGATCTATGAATAGATGGTAATTCCCTTCAAGCTTATAATATGTCTTACCATAAATAACTGTATCCTTGGTTATTCTGCTTGTATCAATTGATTTGGAAGTGCAATTAACTTCACCGGAATCACAACCAAAGGTTTCATAAATCCAGTAATTGCCAATACTAAGCGGCATGTAATCCAGCACCGAGTCTTTTGGTGGGTCAGCTGTGATAACTTCATCCTTCTTACAGGCATAACAGGCAATTACAAGGAAAATTGCCATAATAACAAAACGTTTCATCCTATTGGGTTTTTGGTTAAATCATTAATTAGAAACTTATCTTCTTTTGATATTTGGTTTTCTCATAATCATGCATTCTTAATATTAGACACCCCAGGAATAATAATGGCGTCCATGTAGACTGGATTCTATCAAACAATCTACTGTTTAATCATTTTTAATGCAGAAACTTCTAACCCTCCGTTCTATAAACATGTCGCACCTCCGGTGCTAAAATCTTCAGTCTCGTAGAGACGACATGTTTGTAGAAAATAGCGAATGAACACCGAGCGAGCACCGAACAACGAGCAACGAACAACGAGCACCGAGCACCGAAGAACGAACACCGAGCACCGAGCAACGAACAGCAGTACAGCTATGGCAAATGGCATAAGGCATAAGGCAAAAGGCATAAGGCCTGCAAATTGCCAACTTCTTCATTATAAACTCTTCACTCCAAATAGGCACTAGCCACTCGGCACTAGGCATTCGGCACTCCTGCTCCAGCAACTTTAAATATACTTAAAGATTCCTGACATTGGCTGCGATTTCGCATATATATGTTATAATATTTTAAATATATTTAAAAATACTTGACATTGCCAAGAACTTTGCCTATATTTGTTGCAATATTTTAAATATAATTAAAGTTTGTTCGATGACTAAAAAAGAATTAGGCCAAAAAATAAAGGATAGAAGGAAGGTTATATCTATGCCACAGCACCAACTTGCTGACTACACGGGATTATCCGTGGTTACTTTATCCCAGATAGAGAGTGGTAAGGCAAACCCATCATTTGAAACTCTAAATGAAATTTTCCATTTCCTCAATCTTGAAATCTTAGTTATAGTAAAGAAACCTTAGATGAAGTTAAGAGTAATATATAAGGGAACACACCTGGCAGGAATACTCTGGAGAGACGAACAGGGATATCATTTTGAATACGAAGATGAATTCATCTTAAATGAAACTACTTTTCCCATTTCAGTGAATATGCCTAAGTCTCAAAAAACATTTCACTCGGACAAGTTATTTGCAAATTTTCAATCAATATTAAGTGAAGGATTCAATCGGGAATTGCAATGTAAGGCATTAGGCATTGATACCAATGATGATTGGAATCTACTGATATATACATGTGAAAAAAATACAATAGGAGCAATTACAATAGAAAAATAATGGCCAACTGTAATGGATGTTTAAAGGATAATATTGATGGGTTTTGCTCAGTGTGTGAAACCAAATTATTTGATCGGTCTAAAGTACCCTTCCAACTTGACTTTAATTGGAGCGATATTCAAGATAGAATTATGGGACAACCTGCCGGGTTTAGTATCTCAGGGGTACAACCTAAAGGGTTTATAGGAAGAGATAAGAATAATCTATTAGCGTCAAACAGGGATATTGAATCCATGTACATTATCAAGCCATTTTTAGATACAAGGCGAACCCTATACATGGATTCTCCAGCAAATGAACATTTGACCATGATCATGGCTGGCCAACTATTCAATATTTCAACAGCACAATGTGGATTCGTAAAATTCGCTAACGGAGAACCAGCTTACCTTACAAGAAGATTTGATAGAGATATTAATGGTAATGTACTTGGCCAGGAAGACTTTGTCTCTGTCTTAAATGCTGCTCCGGGCACAAACGACCACGGAATTTACAAGTACAATTCATTTACTTATGAGGATGTAGGTAACCGACTTAATCCTGTGGACCAGATAAGATTCATTAGAATTCTTGTGTTTAATTTTCTTACAGGTAATGGAGATGTTCATTTGAAAAACCTATCGCTTTTGGAATCAGCTGATGGAGACATGTTATTGTCCCCTTCCTATGATCTGATAAATACAAAACTTCATATCAATGACCCCCAAATAGCAATGAACCTATTCAAAGAAATGGAGAGAACAAAACAAAATTTGCTAACAACAACTTACGATTATAAAATTGCAGACTTCCTTGAGCTAGGGAAAAGAATAGGAGTTAGAAACAGGATATTACCCCAAATAGAAAAAGAATTTCGTGTAGCTAAAGCGGATATGCTTTTACTTGTTGATAAATCATTTCTTTCTGATGCTGGAAAACTAAAGTATAAAGAAGTGGTGGAACTGCACCATGACCAATTATTCAATCCTTGACAGTAAGGGCCGCTTAATCACTGTAATGATAAATTTTCAAATACCTAGCTGTACTTTTATAGCTTAAGGATATAAAAATCAGAAAATTATAAAACTCAGTATATGACAAAAAGAGACTTTCTTAAAACCACAGGGGCATTGTTCTTAGCAGGGCTTCTACCGTCATCGCTCTGGGCCGTATCAAAAAATGGACGATTGAGAACTGCGCACATTGGCGTTGGTGGAATGGGAAGAGCGGACCTTGCCTCCATCTCATCACATGAATCGGTAGATGTTGTTGCCATTTGTGATGTAGATTCAAATGCTTTAAAAGCAGCAAAAATATTACATCCCAATGCAGCAGTTTTTTCAGATTATAGGATCCTTCTTAGAGAAATGGGAAACGATATTGATGCGGTTATTGTATCAACTCCGGATCATACCCATGCCCCAGCCTCTATGATGGCCATGGAAATAGGAAAATCGGTGTATTGTCAAAAGCCACTGACTCACCATGTTACAGAGGCAATAGCCATGCGCAAGCTGGCAAAAGAAAAAAAATTGATTACCCAAATGGGTATTCAGGTGCATTCTTTTTATGATTATAAATTAGCTGCTTCATTGATTCAGTCCGGGATTATTGGAAA
>JAIOSQ010000278.1 GCA_021107535.1 Bacteroidales bacterium
CCGAAGTTGTCATGCATAAGCGAAGCCGAGAACTTAGGAATTTTTGTCTTTGCTAAAACTCCTGTAAATGAACTGTTTACCAAACAACAAATCAATCAAAATGTCAAAGAACAACTTAACTTATTTAGTTACAATCAATTATTAACGCATCAGTAATAACATTGAATGATTAAACAAAGTGACAAAAAATTAAACCAGGTATCTGATACCTAACAACAAATAAACTATCAAACCATGCACATCATCTGCTCCGACCTTGAAGGCGTCTTTGTTCCAGAAGTGTGGATAAATGTTGCCGAACGTACCGGAATTGAAGAATTAAGGATGACCACACGGGATGAACCCGACTATGATAAACTGATGAACCAGCGCATCCGGATACTGGACAAGCACGGACTCAAACTGAAAGATATCCAGGATGTGATCGCTACCATCAAACCCCTGGACGGTGCCCTGGATTTTTTATGGTGGATAAGAAAGCGTACGCAGGCAATTATCGTTTCCGACACTTTTTCACAATTCGCTGATCCCCTGATGGAACAACTGGACCGGCCCACAATCTTCTGTCACAATCTCATTATTGATGGCGAGGACCGGATCGTCGGATACAAACTCCGTCAACCGGATCCAAAAATGAAAGTCACGCAGGCATTACAAAGCCTTGAATACAAGGTGATCGCCTTCGGCGATTCCTATAATGATACCAGTATGCTCATGCAGGCTGATATCGGCATACTGTTTTGCCCACCTGACAATGTGATTGAGGATTTCCCGCTATTGCCCGTATGCAGAAATTATGAAGAGCTCAAGGAGATCCTTGAAAAATATATTTAACTTAATTCATTAAAAAATGAAACTCTTTCTAAAGACCCTCTCCATTGTTTCAATTATGCTCACAGTTCCCACTTTTGCATCGGCACAGGGAAACCTGAGCACAGCGGACCTGGATATGATAACATCATCGCTTACATTCGATGAAGATACAAGGGCGCTGATGAATGCAATATCATCCAATGACATCAGTAAACTGGCCATTAACCGGGAAAATATCGGCAAGCTAAGCCCCTATTTCTCTAACAAGGTCGATATCAAAGGAATAACAAACCAAAAATCATCGGGCCGTTGCTGGCTGTATACAGGCCTGAATGTTCTTCGGCCTAAAGTCATTGAGAAATTCAATATGAAAGAATTCGAATTCTCACAGAACTTCGGATTCTTCTGGGACCAGCTTGAAAAATCCAACCTGTTTCTCGAGGCGATCATTGAAACTTCCTCCCTGCCTGAGAATGACAGAAAAGTGGACTGGTTATTTAAAAATCCGATTAGCGACGGTGGTCAATGGACAGGGGTCGTCGACATTATTGAAAAATATGGTGCAGTGCCCGCATCTGTTATGCCCGAGAGTAACAACAGCGAAAACACCAGGATGATGTCACGGTTTTTGAGGCGAAAGCTGAGAGAAGACGCACTCAAACTGCGTAAAATGGTCTCTGAGGGCACTTCTGAAAATAAATTACGGAAAGAGAAAATCAATATGCTGGGCGAAATCTACCGGATACTGGTATTGTGCCTTGGCAATCCACCGGCAGAATTCACCTGGCAGTATGAGGACCAGGACGGCAAGATCAGCGAAATAAAAAACTATACGCCAAAATCTTTCTATGATGAGATGTCTGGCGTTGACCTGAGGGACTATGTCATGTTCATGAACGACCCGACAAGGCCATTTTATCAATTGTATGAGATAGAATACGACCGCCATATGCAGGAGGGCGGAAACTGGAAATATATAAACCTGCCTGTAGATAAGATCAAGTCATTTGCAAAGACTTCCATTCTTGCCAATGAAGCCATGTATTTTTCATGTGACGTTGGCAAACAATTGGATCGCGAGAAGGGACTTCTCGATATCAAGAATTACGATTATAATGATCTTTTCGGGCTGGACTTTGCCATGGACAAATCAGGGCGGATCAAAACTTATGACAGTGGTTCTTCACATGGAATGAACCTGGTAGGCGTTAATATCCTTGCAGGTGGCTCCGTCGATAAATGGCTGCTTGAAAACAGCTGGGGAAAGAAGGGCCATCAGGGTTTCCTGATTATGACCGACGAATGGTTTGATGAATACATGTTCCGCCTGGTAATCCATAAAAACTACATTGATGCTGAAACGCTTAACATACTTGATCTGGAGCCTGTTTACCTTCCACCCTGGGATCCGATGTTTATGCCAGAGAATTAGAGAGTCAGAAAGTCAGAGAGTCAGAGAATCAGAGACATAGAGACTGTGAGACTGTGTGACTGTGAGACTGTGTGACTGTGCAGACCAGCAACCAGTATCCAGTATCCAGCATCCAGTATCCAGTATCCAGTATCCAGCATCCAGCATCCAGTATCCAGTATCCAGTATCCAGAATGCGTTTCTTTGAATCAAAAAGGTGCTACCTTTGTTTTCCTAAAACCGTAGTCAAATGATCGAACGAATCAATACCCTCCTGCTTGACTGGCTGACCAGTACAGGCCTGAGTCATGCAAATGCCGGCTTCCTGCAAGAAACAATCGGGATATTTGTTGTATTAATTGCTTCCGTACTTGGATTCTTTATAGCAAAGTTTCTGATTATCAGGACACTCCATTTAGTCGTAGCTCGTTCGAAAAATCAGTGGGATGATATACTGGCAAAGAAAAGAGTATTTGTCAAACTGGCCTACCTTGCCCCGGCCATCATCATTAATTTTCTCATCCCCTACGTTTTAACTGAATCCGATCTTCTGATAAGGATCATTGAATTAGTGGCCTCCATATATATAGTCATTGTAGTTCTCAATGTAGTCAGTTCGGTTTTAAATGCCTTTCATGACATATACCAGACTTTTGAGTTCGCAAAAGAAAAACCGGTCAAAGGTTATATACAGGTTGCGAAGATCATTGCATATATCATTGCCATAGTGATCATCATTACAATATTAATGGGCGATAATAACTTCGGATGGCTTGCCGGTTTCGGTGCGTTTTCTGCAGTACTCATGCTCGTATTCAAGGATCCTATTCTGGGATTTGTCGGTGGCATACAGCTTACGGCAAATAAAATGGTCAGGATAGGCGACTGGATTGAAATGCCAAAATACGGAGCAGATGGTACTGTGACCGACATCTCCTTAACAACGGTTAAGGTGCAGAATTGGAACAAGACCATTACCACTATTCCGACTTATGCCCTTATAACTGACTATTTCAAAAACTGGAGGGGCATGGAAGATAGCGGTGGCAGAAGAATAAAGCGTTCCATAAATATCGATATGAACAGTATAAAATTCTGCACTCCGGAAATGCTGGAACGGTTTAAGCGCATAGAATATGTTTCTGAATATGTCGAGAAAACAGAAGCTGCCCTTGATGAATACAACAGCAGGAAGAACATAGACAGTTCTGTGCTCGTAAACGGAAGAAGACAAACAAATATCGGTGTTTTCAGAGCATACCTCAAGGGATACCTGACCAACCATCCTAAGATCAATAATGATATGACTTTCCTGGTGAGACAATTGCAACCCACAGAAGATGGAATACCCATTGAAGTTTATGTCTTCTCAAAAGACCAGGAATGGGCCAAGTATGAAGATAACCAGGCAGACATTTTTGACCATATCCTGGCCGTGATCCCCGAATTCGACCTGACAGTATTCCAGAGTCCTACGGGAAGGGATTTTCAAAATCTGAACAAAAACCAAACAACATGAGCAGGGCATATTTTAATGAAACACAGCGATTCCGGCAAGTCTGGATTTTGATCATCATCATATTATCCATTGCTGGCTGGGGATACGCAGTTATTTCCGGTGTGGTCGCAAATGATGCAACGGAAAAACAGCCTGCATCAGATCTCGTCCTCATATTGACAGGTATCATTCCCTTGCTGCTGATCTTCCTGGTTTTTAAATTAAAGCTTGTAACCAGGGTAAGAAATGATGGCTTATATTTCCAGTTCAAGCCACTGCAACTGAAAGAAAAGCACATCAGCCCTGATGACATTATAAGTTTTGAGATCAGAAAATACAAGCCTATTACTGAATATGGGGGATGGGGCGTTCGTGCCGGTGGAAAAAAATCAGGCAGAGCGTATAATGTATCCGGAAACATGGGGCTTCAACTGGTGCTAAAAAACGGCAAAAAAATATTGATAGGCACGAAACAGCCTGAAGAAATCAAAAAAGCCATGGAAGCCATGATGGGAAAGGAAAGCTGAAATCAGATAGCAGAAATCAGAAATATTGTTGTCCGGTTAAAAAGATGAATTGCTTATCTGCTAAGTTTTATTCATTTGTAAATGTGTCGCTCGACTCCGCTCGCGATGACAATTCTTGGTCTGTTTTTGGGAAGAAGGGCGCGGCGCTCTATCAAAGCAGCAAATAAAAAACTTAAGTTTGGCGCCGCGCCCTTCTTAGTTTTAAGCCTAATAAGTTGTCATCCCGAGCGAAGACGAGGGGCCTACAGCCTGGAATACCTCCACAAGCCCTCTTTTACTCAGATGTCGCAAAAGTGAACGCCATTGCGCTTTTCACCAATTCAATCTAAATTTTCCCGGACACTACTAAATCAGAAATCAGAATTAAGGTAGTAGCCAGCTATCCTTGACCAGTATCCAGTATCCAGTATCCAGTATCCAGTATCCAGTATCCAGTAATCAGTAATCAGTATCCCTTATTTCCCATTTCCTTTAGGGCGATCTTGAACCAAACAGTATAATTATCAGGATTAGCCTTTACATCAGCAAGTAATTCATCAATATGGATCCATTTCCACTCCGCTACCTCTTCAAGGTTGATTTCCGGTGCGCCGTTATAGACACCGAAGAACACATGATCCAGTTCATGTTCGGTAAGCCCGTGGTCAAATGCTGCTTTGTATATAAAGCTAAATACTTCATTCATCTTGCACTGAAAACCCATCTCTTCAAGAATCCTTCTCCTGGTGGCCTCTTTAAGGCTCTCACCGGGTCGTGGATGGCTGCAGCAGGCATTGGTCCACAGTCCCGGAGAGTGATACTTGGATAGTGATCGCTTTTGCAACATCATCTCTCCCCTGTCATTGAAAATAAAGATAGAAAATGCCCTGTGCAACAAAGCCTTTTCATGGGCTTCGATCTTTTCCATCGTACCTGTTTGCCGGTCCCGCTCATCAACAAGGATCACTTTTTCAATTGCCATGGTGATTAATATATAATGATGTACGAAATTAGGGTTTCCAGACATAATATGGTCAGAAATTGGCAAAAAAAGAAAAAAAACCTGACATTTGTATTGCTTATGTCTGATTGAAAGCATAAGCCTTATAATAATAAAACAAATAAGCCATGAGATCAATAACATTAGCTGTTCTGGCCGCATTTCTCACATTTTCGTGCCTCACCACAGCACAAGCGCAGGAGTTAACTGCAAAGGATATCATTCAAAAAGCAAGCGATAAACTGAATGGCATATCGAATAAGGGGCTGATGAAAATGACAGTCGTGCGGCCTTCCTGGTCACGGGAGGTTAGCATGAAAAGCTGGTCGATAGGTGATGATTATTATATGATCCTGATCACGGAACCCGTTAAGGATAAAGGGCAGACATTCTTAAAACGGCAAACTGATATGTGGAACTGGATGCCATCTATCAACAAAATGATCAAGATCCCTCCTTCCATGATGAGCCAATCGTGGATGGGATCTGACTTTACAAATGATGACCTGGTGAAGATGAATTCGTATGTGAAGGATTATACCCATAAAATCCTGGGAACGGAAGATCTCCAAAACTTTGAATGCTATAAGATCGAACTGATACCGAAACCTGATGCACCCGTGGTTTGGGGAAAAGTCCTGGCCTGGATATCCAAAGAAGAATTTTATCAAATGAAACTTGAGTTTTTCGATGAGGACGGCAAGCTGGTAAACCGCCAGGAAAGTTTTGATATCAAGCAATTCAGCGACAGAAAACTTCCATCCAGGCTTGTGATGACACCGGTTCAGGATGAGGGACAGCAAACAATCATCGAGATCCTTGAAAATGATTTCAATATCGACATCAATGAATCATTTTTCTCTCAGCAAAATATGAAAAAGATGAGATAAGGGAAGATTATGGATGATGGATTATGAATTATGGATTATGGATTATGAATTATGGATTATGGATTATGGATTATGGATTATGAATTATGGATGATGGAATAAAAAACGAGTAAGCAGTACACCTACGCTAAAGCTACGGCGACACGCGGGCGGCGTACGAAGAAACCAGTAACCAGTAACCAGAAAATGAAAGAATATTTAAAAATTGCGTGGCGTAACCTGTGGAGGAATAAAAAAAGGACCATGATCACTATGGCTTCCGTTTTCTTCGCCGTATTTCTTGCCCTGATGATGCGATCGATGCAACTGGGAACTTACGACTCCATGGAAAGAAACACCATAAAAAACACTACCGGATACATCCAGGTACATAAACTGGGATACTGGGACGATAAAACCATTAACAACACCTTTGGTGCTTCCGCTTCTTTCCTCAACAGCATCACAGAAGTTCCAAATGTCAGTCTGGTCATTCCTCGTCTTGAGTCTTTCGCCCTGGGATCTACAGGGATACTTTCAAAAGGCGTGGCTGTGATCGGTACCGATCCGGAAATTGAGAATAAAACCAGCGGGCTTGCAAAACGCATCATTAAAGGGAAATATCTTGAAAAGGGTGACAGCGGTGTGCTTATCGTAGAAAACCTGGCCAGATACCTGAAACTTGATATTGATGATACTATTACACTGATCAGCCAGGGATACCACGGTGTAACTGCTGCCGGAAATTATACGGTCAGTGGTATTATCAGCTTCCCTTCACCGGCGATGAACAACAAATTATTGTTTATGGATCTCGGGACTGCACAGTATTTGTATGGCGCCACCGATATGCTCAGCTCCATATCTGTCATGCTGGATAATCCTGACAAGCTGAACTCCTCAATTGAAGCCATTGAGCATGCGACAGGCCCGGCTTATGAGGTCATGTCGTGGAAGGAAATGAATGTAGAACTGGTTCAAAGTATCGAGAGCGACAATATCAGCGGAATGTTCATGCTTGGAATATTATACATTGTGGTCGGGTTTGGCATTTTTGGGACCATGATGATGATGACCCTCGAACGAAAAAGAGAATTCGGTGTGATGGTTTCTGTCGGGATGCAAAGATATAAACTCGCTTCTATTATCTTTTTTGAAACAATATATATCGCGCTGATCAGTGTGCTTGCAGGTATTGTATTCGCCAGCCCGTTCATATATTATCTGCATGTGAACCCCATACGGCTTACGGGCGAAGCGGCCAAAGCAATGATGGATTTCAATGCAGAGCCCGTCATG
The DNA here is from genome assembly GCA_021107535.1 of Bacteroidales bacterium. GTDB lineage: Bacteria > Bacteroidota > Bacteroidia > Bacteroidales > B18-G4 > B18-G4. The sequence continues at coordinate 7,397 of JAIOSQ010000278.1, forward strand.
CCATTTGCAACGGATATCCCGATTTTTTATAATCAGGCCATTGTTGTCCTCATCCTGACATTGATTGCAGTGATCTATCCACTGATAATAATCCAGCGTTTTAATGTTTTAAAAGCTATCAGAGGACATTGAATATACAAATTACAGTTTACAATGTACAATATACAATGTTAACTCAAAACTTAAAACTCAAAACTCAAAACTCAAATATATGATCTGGTCAGTAGCATGGAGAAACGTCTGGAGAAACAAGCTCCGCAGCCTGGTGGTAGTACTTGCAACAGCCATCGGCCTGTATGGCGGTATATTTATGATCTCTCTCATGAACGGGATGGTTCAGCAAAAGATCGATGCAAGCATCGACAACGAGATCTCTGATATTCAAATCCATAATCCGAAATTCCTTGAAGACGAATCGGTTCAGTATACAATAAACGATCCTAATCTTGTAACAAAAGCACTTGATGAGAATGCGGAAATATCGGTCTGGTGCAAAAGGATTAAAGCAACAGGCATGGCCAGCACTGCACATTCAGGAAATGGAGTTATGATCAACGGCATATACCCTGAAAAGGAAATAATGGTCACGGCCATCCATAATTTGTTGATCGATGGCAGCTATTTTATAAAAAAGTCACGTATTCCATCCATCCTGATCTCTCAAAAGTTATCTGAACATTTACAGGCAGAAGTAGGAAAGAAAGTAGTGCTGACCACAGCAGCCCTTAACGGAGAAACAGCGCAGGCTTTGTTCCGCATTGAAGGGATATACAAAACTTCCAATAATATGTTTGATGAAATGAATGTTTTCATCAATGCAGAACAATTGGAGCAGATGGTAGCTCCCGGCAGTATCCTTATTTCTGAGATTGCTATAAGAAAATCCGAACAGGCTGATCTTACTACGCTCACCAATACACTCAAATCAAGTTTCCCTCAACTCAGCGTACTTTCCTGGCAGGAGTTATCTCCGGGCCTCATGGCAATGACAGCACTGATGAATCAGTTCGGATACATTCTTATCATCATCATCTTGCTTGCCCTCACCTTCGGCATTGTAAATGCCATGCTGATGGTGATCATGGAAAGAACCCGTGAGCTGGGAATGCTCATGGCCATAGGAATGAACAAGAAACGTGTATTCCTGATGATCATGCTGGAAACCATCTATTTATCAGTGACCGGTGCAGTGATCGGAGTAATCATTTCAATGGCCACAATAGCCCTGATAAGCAGATCAGGAATTAATTTTGCCGGCTGGGCACAGGGTATGGAATCATTGGGATATAGTGCCCATATTTACCCTGTTGTTGAAACAGGCTTTTACGTTTTCCTGGGAGTGATGGTCATCTTTGCGGCCACGCTTGCTTCAATCTGGCCGGCCAGGAAAGCATTAAAACTTCAACCGGCTGTTGCCGTAAGAGATGAAAGTTAAGAAGACAATGTATAGAAGCATTTATCATATCGTCCTTATAGCACTTACGCTGATCCTTGGATTTCAACAGGCTGCCAGTGCTCAGACTCCTCAGCTGAATGAGGAAAAATACTGGGATTACCGCGACAGGCTAAAGGATGAGTTTATGATCGGGGTGGGTGCAGAAATGGGAATGAGCATACCTGCAAGTATCAGGGATACTGTATCAGGCATACTGCAATGGACAGATTGCACCATGGCCCTGGGTGAATATATCGGTGTGCTGGCAATGGAATTCAGGATACTTGCCAACAGATCCGTAAGTACAGATGAAACTGTTGAAGAACTCTTTTATGCCCTTTACGCATTAAACAGACTGGATTACAATGCTGAATTGTTTTTTGGCGGAACACCCAGTCTGAACGGGTTTTTTATGAGGGATGATATCGCTGAAGATTCACTGGATATGGATGAGGTACTGGAACATCTCAACCAGGGTCTTTCAAGCCATAAGATAACAAAGCTCAATTCAGACTATATGAACCTGATCCCGAGGAATAATGAGGAGAGCCTCGACCAGGCCATATTGCTCATCACCGGCCTCGGACTGGTTAAAAGATGTGTCCCTGAAGAGGTAGTTTATGTGGAAGACAAGCAAGCAGAAGAATTCCAGGACTTCGAAACCTCTCTCAGCCTCGAGGCCGGTCATATCATTAACCGTATTGTCAATTATATGAAAGAAGGGGATTCGGTGACCGTCCACCTGGATCCGGCCGATCCAAACCTTTATGGTATTCAGGGAGATGCCTGGGATTTTTTGATTAAAAATCCCGTTAGCATGCTGGAAGTTCTCCGGGGGCCCAATGCATTTTTCCTCTCCAAAGGGTATACATCCGCAAAATATCACCTGACAGGCTATGAATCCTTTACAACAGATATATTTTCAGACACAATGGCCAATGCCATATTCCTATATATGGAATATTATATCCTTCCGAACGATCAGGACTTTAAAGCCATAAATCTTGAGGCCATGGCAAACTACTGGCCGGAAGGCCTTCAGGAGGATACAACTTTTACAGAATACAATGCCAGGATCCTGGGACCTCGCTCATTAATCCAGTCTTATGAATGGATTCCCATGCTCCACCAGCTTATGTTCGAAGGGAACAAAAACTACCTGATAAGCATAGTACTCCCCGACACACTTTTCTATCTCGATCCCGCCGAATACTATGAATACCTTATCAATCAGGCCCCGCCTGAAGGCCCTTATAATTACGGAAACAGTCTTTATCCCAATTGGGAATGGAGTTCAACATCCCGCACCATACAACCTGGAAGAAGAGGTGAAATATCAACTGCATTTCCAGGAAATTATGATGGACTGGATTATATGATATATTACAACATGTTCACTTTGCTATTCAGCGATCCGAATGATATACCGGAGGCTGTGCCCAGTAGTATTTCAGTTTATCCGAACCCGTTCAGAGACCAACTCAGCATACAGGCCCCGGGCAATCATGATATGATCATGGTCAGCATCATCGATATGGCCGGCAAAGTAGTGTACAACGGATCTTTCAGCGGAGTTCATGGGCAAACCCTGAATCTCGGGAGCCTGTCGCCGGGAATGTATCTGCTTGTTCTGAAAATGAATAACAACAGCTACGAAATAAAGAAAATTTTAAAAACAATCTCTAAATAATAAATGACATGTCAATCATCCAAATTACCAATTTGTATAAAATTTACGATGATATCAAAGTACCGGTCCATGCACTGAACGGTGTCGACCTGAATATTGAAGAAGGGGAATTTACAGCCATCGTAGGCCCTTCCGGATCAGGGAAAACCACCTTGCTCAATCTGATCGGTGGGCTTGACAAACCAACAAAAGGAGAGGTTGTCATTGACGGAACCGGGATCAATACCCTGAGATCAAGAAAACTGATCGACTTCAGGCTGCATAACATAGGATTTGTTTTTCAGGCCTACAACCTGATCCCCGTTTTAACAGCCATTGAAAACGTTGCCTTTATATTACAGCTCCAGGGAGTAGCTAAAGACAGAAGGGTGAAGCGGGCAAGAGAACTTCTGGAAGCCGTAGGTATTGGCGACAAGGCAGATCAACGGCCGGGCAACCTGTCCGGTGGCCAGCAACAGCGTGTAGCAGTGGCAAGGGCACTTGCATCTAAACCGAAATTTATTCTCGCTGATGAGCCTACTGCAAACCTGGATTCTACTTCAACCAGTGAATTACTTGATATTATGCAGAGAATGAACGAAGAATCAAAGATCACCTTTCTATTCTCAACCCATGACAAGAGGGTGATGGATAAGGCAAGGAGGATCATTACCATTGATGACGGAAAGGTGGCTTCGGATGAAAACTTTTAAGCATTCAGCATAGCTATGAAACTCAGTGAACACAAAATAATATCATTCTTCTTTTTTATTCTGCTCAGCACGGCAATCTTCTCCCAGCAAGAGAAGAAAACCCGTAACTGGACGCTGAACGGGCATTTGCAGGATCTGGGAACTGTCTGGATACAGGATTGGGATGGGCGGTGGCAGACCATGAACCAGGTCAAAAATCGCTTTGATTTTCGCTGGTTTCCCTCCAATTCCTTTTCTATGCATATTGGAATGCGTAATAACTTCACTTTCGGGATGATGCCACAATTGTATTATCCTTATATGGCCGATCTTGCCATTCAGGATCCCGGATACCTGGACATGAGCAGGCTGGTGGCCAAAGACACATCCTACTTTATGATCTCTAACCTTGACCGTGCATACCTTCGGTTCTCAAAAGAAAACTTCCAGGTTACAGCAGGCCGTCAGCGCATCAACTGGGGTATTAACATGGTATGGAACCCGAACGACATCTTTAACACCTTTGACTATTTTGATTTCGATTATGTAGAACGGCCGGGATGCGATGCTGTACATTTACAATATTATATAGGTGCTACATCCTCCGTAGAGGCTGCGCTTAAGATTGACAGCAAGGATAAGATCACTGCAGCAGGAATGTATAAATTCAACAAGTGGAATTACGACTTCCAATTCCTTGGAGGATATATGGCAGGTGATTATGTTGTAGGTGCCGGTTGGTCCGGGCAGGTACAGGGTGCCGGGTTTAACGGTGAAATGAGCTATTTTCATCCTGAGGAGAATTTCGCAGATACCAACGGAATTTTTGTGGCATCAATAGGCGCAAATTATACTTTCAAAAATAGCCTGATAATACAATTTTCCTGCTTGTTGAACAGCGATGGCACTACAGGGCCGGCAGGTATGGGTGCCTCCTTTTTTATCAATAGGGAAATCTCAGCCAAAACCTTAACACTTGCAAGATATTCCTTGTTCGGGAACATCTCCTACCCTGTCACACCTCTCTTAACCGCAAGCCTGGCAAGCATGTATAACCCAAACGACAAATCCGTTTTCGTTGGCCCAACATTTGATGTCTCACTTAGCAGCAATATCGAATTTCTTCTTACCGCCCA
>JAIOSQ010000011.1 GCA_021107535.1 Bacteroidales bacterium
TATGGTGCACCCTATACAAGCCCTGAATAAACATTAAATTGAGAAGATGCCTGGAAAGTCAACCAGGCATCTTCCTTTTAACTAATTTAATTTATGAGAAAGTTCAATATTGCCACATTATACATGATATTAGCTCTGCAAGCACAAAGTTTTTGCCAAACTACAACCTTCGAGTATCTATTGTCAACACCTCAAAATGAAGTGGTAAGAGATATATATGAAACTTCCGACGGTAGTATATATGTAACCGGTTTTGTTACAAAGCCTTACGGGTTTTGGGATAAGGCAAATGGGATTGTGGTAAAAATTAGCAATGAGGGTCAATTTTCTGATAGTGTAATTTTTGATTATGCAAATAAAAGGTATAGTATAAAAAACATATTACCAGATAGCAATAACTGTTTTGTCTTGAGCGGTTATTCAAGTGACACGATTCTTCAACAGGGAAGTAGTTATGAAAATGGCAGTATTGAATTAAAAAAAATAAATAGCAGTCTGGAAGTATTGTCCAAAAATACTTTTGCCTTTCCTATTGGATACAGGTACCAAAATATGCTTTCTCGCAGGGGAAAGAATAATGATATATTGGTGGGTGGCAGCGTTGTGCTAAATTATTTTGTCCCCAATCTATTTTTCTATGTATTGAACAATGATTTAGACAGTATCAAAGCAAGCTTTTATCATGATACAATGAGAACCTGTTATGCAATAAAACAGTTAAGTGATACTACATATTGGATAGCTGATGGTTCTTATCCCGATTATTATACGCTTGATAATAGCCTTCAACTAACTGATTACGAATATGCAATGCCACATTCAATAAATGAACCTTTAGGCATTAAATGGGATACTGATACATCCTTTTTTTTAGCCGGTGAATGGAACGACGGTCCGGATGACGATATAGGCTTTTTTAAACAATTTCATCCTACCGACAGTACAGGTAATATTTTTAATACCTGGGGAACACTCGATACTTTAGACATACCGGCAGCGGATGCCCTTGATTATAAAAACAAAGACTCCATATTTATTGGAGGCACAACTAATTTTGGATTTTATTACTTTCCAACACCCTCATGGTATTTTATCATTCAAACCGATAGTAATTTAAATGTGCGATGGGAGCGCTTTTATGGTGGTGACGCCCATTATATAATGTGGAAAATTATTGCCTCAAATGATGGGGGCTGCATTATTGCAGGTACCCGCTACGATTACCAGAATGTTACAGAAGAAGAGCTGGATATCCATATATTAAAACTTAACAGCGAAGGCTTGCTGGTTGGTACACCTGAAGGGCCAACCATTGAAATACATGAGGCCCTTGTTTTCCCCAACCCCGGTACAAATTACCTGAAAGTACGCATAGCTGCCCAGCACAAGCAAAGCATGTTTGAATTGTATGATATAAATGGCAGACAGGTATTAACACAACAAATATTCGGAAAATGGGGTGAGGTGAATACAGTTTTTCTTACTTCAGGTACCTATATTTATAAAATATACAATACTGAGGGTTTACACGAGAGTGGTAAATGGATAAAGCAATGAATTTGTTTCACCAAATAATACTCATTTGAGTGGCTCACATCACTCAACAGGCAGCGCTTCTACATCATGCCGTTCTATGATTTTCCCTACCGGATAAAGGTTCTTCTTTTCATCCCAGTATGGGGTACGGGCGTAGAACCAGTTGAGCATATCCCATTGTGATTTACTGAAGTCGGGATCTTCTTTTTTCATTTTTTCAAACTCAGCCTTCAGTTCCGGATCCTTTTCCAGCATTTCCCTGGCTAAAACTTCCATCACATAGGTCTCGGAATATTCTTTTTGTTCAAATATGGGATCAAAGAAACCCCAGTAAACATAGGAATCAGGTGCTTTGGGTTCGAGAATGTTTGCAATAACCCGCGCAGTACGCTGGTTCATATCAACCACAGCAGAACCTCTGGGAAAAGTCATGGTATCACGGAAAGCCAGATACTCAATATTGCTGAGGAGATGACGGCCTTCATAAGGTGGTCTCCGCCACTGCGGATCTTTGAAACGATAGCTTTCCACCCATATGTCGGCATCTTCCTGCAAGTAATTTATCTCAACTCCATGAAGGGCCAGGCGATAGATCACTTCACTCCATTGCGGAGGAATGATGTACGCTTCCGGCAGGTCAACTTCGGCTTCAGGAACTGATTTATTAAACCATGGAAGCTCATAGGTTATTGGTTTGTCAGGATGGTACTGGAACCATTTACCCCCCGTAAGTTCGCTTTCCACAATATCGTAGGCAACACCTTTGAATTCCACCATCACGCTGTCGCTGTCATTCCTTTTCCAGCGTATCGGGAATGGCCTGTCGCGGAAGGCCGCATTGGCAGTTGTTTCATCGGCTATTTTTATCAGCAGTTTCAGCTTGCCGGTATTTTTATTCAGGAATTCAGTTGAAAACACCAAAAGTGCATAGGTGGCTTCAGTCCTGTCCTTATGTGGCTTGAGCATATGTGTTTCTATCAGCAGGCCCGGACGGTTTTGAATGGCGGTATAGCCCTGCGACAGCCTTGGTGGAGCTGCACCTGATCGAAGTCCGCTTTGTGGATCATGCCAGCAACGGAAACTCACATAAGGAAACATCAGATGTCCGGCAATATCCATTTTGCCCTGTACATATGGAAGGAATTCTTTTTCCTGCCAGCGTGTAAGCATGGGATCCATGGTTCCGAAAATTTCCATGGCATAAGTGAGTACATATTGATAGTCCGCACCGTTGGTAGTATGGCAATCGATAAGAAAGTCGGGCAGCCAGGTACTGAACATTTTCAGCCATGCATGCATCTCAGGGGTATCGGCTTTAAGAAAATCACGGTTAAGGTTGAGGTTTTGTGCATTGCACCTCCACCCCATCTCCTCGGGCCCGTTTTGGTTGATGCGGTTGTATGGGCCAAAGCGATTCAGTCCGTCAACATTAAAGGCAGGCAGGAAAATGATGGTGACATTCTCAAGCAGGTATTCATATTCTTTTGTGATCACAATATCACGCATCAGCATCAGTATGGCATCGGTACCTTCGGCTTCGCCGGGATGTATGCCCCCTTCGATGAGTATCACCATATCCCCTGAGGTTCTTACTTCTTCCGGAGATGATAAGCCTGTTTTGTTCAGAATAAGGATGGGGATTTCATATCCGCCGGCACTATAGCCCATGATCTCATAGTTCAGCTGTGGTGATGCATCGGTAAGTCTTTTACTGTAATCAATAACTTCATCATAGGTGGCAGTCCTGCGCCCGTTTGAAGTTTCGAATGTAGTGATCCAGGAAGATTCCTGGGCGTTTACCATCAGTGACAGAAAAATGGCAAAAATCAGAGTTTCTAATTGTTTCATAATAAAAGTATTAGCCAGGGATGGCATCCTTAATTATTCAACTTCCCAGGCATAATCAACATATTCCCAGCAGAAATCATCGCCCTTGACATGAACCATCAGGAAGCCTTCTTCTACCTCGTTGTAGGGCCCGTTCCACCAACTTCCGGAAACTGCTCCTGCAGTGATAAAGTGCGTTTCATAAACATAGATATCCTCCAGATAATGCAAATGTCCCTGAAGTACAAGCTTCAGTTTATAGCCGGCAAACAGGTCCAGCACCTCCCTGGCATTTTCTACAACCAGCCCATGATAATCCGGGGCATATTCTCCATATAAGATCTGAGTCAAAACAGTAATAAATGGAATATGGGTGGACACGATAATAGGAGTATTCGGGTCCAGTTCCATCAGGTCTGTTCTGATCCAATCCATTTGTTCTTCCCCGATCATTCCTATATAACGACGGTCTTCAGTTTCCTGCACAGAATTCAACACCATAAAATGCCAGCCTTCATAGTCAAAGGAATAGTAAGTTTCCCCAATCCTGGATTCAAACATTCCATATCTGTATTCAGGGTGGTCAGGGCTAATACCACTTCTTTCATATATCCCGAAAACCTCATGGTTCCCCAGTGTATTATATACAGGCATATCAAATCCCTTGACTTCCTCCGCATATAGATTATACAGGCTGTCAGCACGTCCATATGATACCCCCAGGACATCCATGACAAGATCTCCTCCGGTGATCACGAAATCAGGTTTCAGTACATTCACCTCAGTAATGGCAGCCCTGAATCCTTCAGTAGCATTTCTTTCAGGCTGTAAATGAATATCTGTTAAAAAGGCAAACGTAAAACTTTCTTCCTCACAGGAAGAAGTTTCCTGCTCAACGCAACTATTCATAATAGTAATTGAGAGCACAGCAATAAAGATGAGCATAAGTTTTTTCATAATAAGGAATTTTGATAGGTACAGAAGTAACACAAAAATAGAAAAATACATGGATCTCTTATTATCAGGCAATAGATATTTGTTAAATTTACCGCTCATTTCAAAACAATCATTCCATGACTAGAAAACTATCCGGCCTAATTGCATTATTGTTCCTGACTATTCTGGCCCAGGCAAATCCGCAAATTGATTTGATCAAAAATGCCGGCAATGCCGGTGATTATCCAGGTTCCGGGAAATTGATCATCTTCGACAGCACCTTTTCCGATGTTCAGGAAAGCGGTCTTACATATGTTTATACACATCGTCTTTACAAGGTACTTACCAGCAAGGGGGCGCTCGATCTCAGCACCATCACCTACGGTTATGACCCCCTGTCTGCCTATGTGGAGATCAGAAAAGTGATCATATACAGAAATACAGGTGAAATTGAAGAATTGGACATCAACACAGTAATGGATTATCCTGCACCTGCAAGAGCTATATACTGGGGGGCAAGTGAAAAAATGATCGAACTTGGAAGGCTTGAGCCCGGAGATGCTGTGGAGGTTTTCCTATTCAGAAAAGGCTTTACCTATGCCCTCCTGGCCGGTGATGAAGATGACAAATACATTCCGCCTATGCGTGGCCATTTTTATGATATCATCGAATTCTGGTCCAGGGATCCTATACTGGAGAAAGTTTACCAGACCGCCGTACCCAAAGATAAACTGGTACAATATGATGTATATAACGGAGAATTGAATTCTTCAGCATGGATGAAGGATGGAAAGATGATCTATACCTTCTCTAAAAAAGATATTAGCTCAATCCCCTATGAGCAGGGCAGATTAGCTTTATCAGACATCGCAACAAAACTCCTCATCAGCTCCAGTCCCGACTGGTACGCAAAATCATTATGGTTCTATAATGTGAACGAGGATTTCGGTAGTTTTGATGTTACACCGGAGGTGAAACAGAAGGTAGATGAGATCATGAAAGGAAAGGCAAAAACTGAGATGGATTCCATCTCACTCCTGACCCACTGGGTGGCTGATGAGATCCGGTATTCCGGTATTCCCATGGGAGAGGGTGAAGGCTATACTCTTCACAAAGGAGAGATGACCTTTCTGGATCGTTGCGGTGTTTGTAAAGACAAAGCGGGCATGCTTGTCACCATGTTGCGTGCTGCCGGATTCGAATCCTACCCGGCCATGACCATGGCCGGTTCACGTATCGATTATATCCCGGCTGACCAGTTTAACCACAGTGTTACCGTTGTGAAGCTCCGGAACGGAAAATATAAACTGCTCGACCCAACCTGGGTCCCCTTCCTGAGGGAGCTCTGGTCCAGTGCCGAGCAACAACAGAACTACCTGCTTGGAGTTCCTGAAGGTGCTGACCTCAGTATCACTCCCCTCTCTCCCCCGGAAAATCATTATTTCAGGATCAATGGAAAATCTGTAATCAATAAAGATGGCAGCCTGGAAGGCAGCCTCGTCCTGGAAGCTGAAGGGCAGTCGGATGGTGCCATCAGGGGCATGTTTACCCGATCCATGAAAAACAGCTGGGAACAAAATGTTGAAAGGGAGTTGAAACGCAAATTTCCCCTCATGGAAATCACAAAAATGCAGTATGAAAACCCTTATGATTATATGGCGGGGCCGATCAAACTCGAGATCAGTTATTATATCCCGGATTTTGCTCTCATCACCAATGATGAGATGATCTTTACACCGGTGGTGGTTTCCGGCATTTTTATGCGAGCGATGTCGCATATGTACTATAATGTTGATAAAGAAGAACGTGCTTATCCGTTCCGGGACCGTTGTTCGAGGTTGGTCGAACTTTATGAAAATATTAAGTTGCCTGCAAAGCTTAGCCCTGTTTATATACCGGAAGCCGAAGCTTTTTGCGAATCCCCTGCAGGATTTGAAGGAGAATATAAATTATCAAAATCGGGCAATGGACTCATGGTCAATGAAAAGGTGATCCTCAAAAAAAGAATATATGAAAAGGAAGACTGGGATGCTTTCCGCCGGGCTGTTTCGGCACAGCAAAAGTTCTCAAACGAGCCGGTGATCCTGAAATTCAATTAATTAAATCTAAAAACCCAGAACATGAAAACAATCTCAACATACCTGTCCTTCTTTGTGTTTCTTCTTTTATTTCAGGTCACGATCAGCGCAGAAGAGGGAGATGCCGTATACAAAAAAATCGTCCATGAATACACCCTTAATCCTGATGGAAGTAGCGAGTACAGGGAATATAAAGAAATCAAGCTACTCAGCCACCTGAGCTTTCACAGGATGTATGGAGAAACCTTTATCATATTCGATCCTGCATACCAGGAACTGGAGATCAATGAGGCATATACTATCATGGCAGACGGACAAAGGGTTGCTGTGCCTGATAATGCCTTTAATGAAGTCCTGCCCCGGGCTGCTTCACATGCCCCGGCATACAACCGGCTGAGGGAAATGGTTGTGACCCATACCGGACTGGAGGTTGGTGCTACCATTTACCTGGACTATACACTTAAAACCAAAGCAGGCTTCATGCCTGCATTTATGGGAGAAGAATTCATTAAAGATATTGTTCCCATAAATGAAAGACAGGTGATCATCCGGATCCCCGCTGATAGGGAATTACAATACAAAGTACTGAATATCCGTACAGCTCCGGAAGTAAGTCTTGATAAAGGAATGAATGTTTACAGCTTCACTTTCAGGGACCTTTCGGCATACACCAGGGTATGGGGGACGGATAATGAGCTTCTGCCCCGCCTGTTTTTCAGTGCAGCCAAAGACCTGGAACGAGTATATTTCCCCTTTGTTTCTCAGCCGGCTTTTACTTATCCGGCCAATCCGGAGATGGAGAGGGCCGTGCAAAAAATCAAAGAAGAGGAGAAAGATGATCTGCAGGTGGCCCTTGCATTGCAGAAACTGGTCAGCAACGATATCGCTACCTGGAACATATCCCTGGAGTACACAGGTTTTAAATGCCGTAGCCCGGTGGAAGTATGGAATTCAAATGGCGGAACCAAGCTGGAAAAAACCATTCTGCTTGCCACCCTTCTGCAAAAAGCCAGGCTCAGTGGAGTACCGATTGCAATCATCCCTGAAAAGTACTATGACAGGAAAGTCGGCAGTTTGTATATAATCGAAGACTTCGCTGTGCAGGCCAAAGTCGGTATGGGTGAAAGGCTTTACCTTTCTGCCACTCACAGCCAGGATCAGAATATGAGCTTCAGCCTGGCAGGAAATAAGCTGCTGATCCTTGACGGGGCCATTGAAAGCCTGCGAACTTTTGAAACTGAGCATGTACCTGCACAGATCATTTATCATGGTGACTTCATCAATGATGAAAATGAAAAGCTAACAGGGAAGCTACATGTTAAACTCACCGGAGCGGTCAATCCTTATTTCAGTCTTTCACTTGATACAGCTTATGCCAAAAGGTATGGAAGTGGTGTACAGGATGTAAACCTGATCAAGCTTGGCTCGGATGAGAGTATATTTGATCTGGAAATGGTGAAAAGGGAAGCGTTTGAACAATATGGGGATTATATCTTCATGAATATTCCAACTTCGCGTTCTGGAATATCCTCCTGGGGCTTCTCTTATATTGAAAGCGGCAGACAGACACCGATCAAATTAAAGGAACTGATCCACGAGCAGTATCATTATATGATCAAACTACCCGATAGCTTAGAATTGATCAGCTCTAATGTTGATATCAATATTGATAATGCGATTGGCAAGCTTAAGATCAGCCTGAGGCAGGAAGGGAATACGGTCTATTCCACGCGTGAAATAGAATTTAAAAAAGACATTGTTCAATTCAGCGAGTTCGCTGCCTTCAACGAATTATGGCAAGCGTGGATGAACCCTCATCTTAAGGAGATCATACTCAAGAATAAAGAACAAGGAACAAGGAACAAGGAATAAGAATTGTGAAAGTGGAACTATGAAGCGACTCTTTGCTGCCATTAAGATCCATCCTATCGAAGCTTTTACTGCACAGTATTTATCTCTTAAGAAGTCATTGGCAGATGAAAAGATCAGGTGGGTGGATCCTGACAACATTCATATTACATTGAAATTTTTCGGAGAAACACCGGAACATCATATCAGCAACATTACTGGTGCACTCCGGGCTGCTGCTGATACTGTACCTGCTTTCACCATAAATATGGAAAACACCGGGATCTTTGGCAGTTCATACAAGCCCAGGGTAATATGGTTTGGGATTGATTCCGGCGATGAGTTACAGTTGTTATCAAAAAACGTTTTTCGTGAACTCGAGAAAATCGGTATTGAGCATGACCGGCAGAACTTTGTTCCCCACCTGACGATTGCACGGATCAAATACCTGAAGGATAAAAAACATTTTCAGCAGATCATCGATCAGCATAAGGAAGGGTTTATACAAACAGAAGAGGTGAATGAATTTCACCTCTTCGAAAGTATTCTCAGGCCGCAGGGGCCGTTGTATAAGGTTATTGATAGCTTCCCGTTGAGAAATTGAGCGATTGAGCGATTGAGCGATGTAGTAGAAGGAAGTACGTAACTGTAAGTTATTTGCTGCGCTGGTATTTCTCAACAAAGTGGCTGATGACCAGCGCCATGCCACCCCAGAGGAAGATCATGGAGAAATATGATACTTCTTCATCCAGAGCGGTTGTTGCTTCCAGAATGTTACCAAGCAGAATCCCTATAGCAACACCAATCAGCAATAAACCATAACGGATTGTTGTAATACTTGGCTTTTCAATATTAAAAATGGCAGGGTCAACGCCCTTGTCAAGCATTGCCATTCTTTCTTTTTTCCTTATAGCAAGGTTTACAATTCCATAAATGAAACCGAAGATGATGAGCAGGACAAAAATTGGAGTGAATTCAATCATTTTTCAAAATATTAAAAGGTTCATAATTTGACTTCTGTCCCTTTGACGCAGAAAATGGATGCAGGTTACACTTTTATTAAGTACTTAAAGTATTTAAAGTATTTAAAGTACTTAGAGTATTTAAAGTACTTAGAGTATTTAAAGTACTTGGAGTGACTAAAGTACAGTGTTGGGTCCTTCGACAAGCTCAGGACAAGTTGTTGAGTTTTGAGTTAAATTTGTAGAATGATTGAAATTATTTCATTTAACATTCATGATCGTCCTGATATGGCCAAGCAAGCCTTTGAGATACGTCAAAAGGTATTTGTTGAAGAACAGAACGTTGATCCGGTCCTGGAATATGATGAATATGAGCAGACATCCTTACATTACTTATTGACTGCTGATCATACGACTGTTGCCACAGCCCGCTGGAGAGAAACTGATAAAGGTATTAAGCTTGAAAGGTTTGCCACCCTGACATCACACCGTAATAAAGGGCTTGGTGCTATTATGCTTCAGCGTGTGATGAAAGATACCATCCCACTCGGCAAAAAGCTATATCTCCATGCACAATTGAATGCCATCTCTTTTTATAAAAGACATGGATTTGTTATTAAAGGGGAGCAATTTACCGAGGCAGATATTGAGCACTTTGTAATGGAATATGAGCCGCCCCGGTAGATCAAGGATGAATAATGATTAACGATTAACGATTACTGAATATCGAAAAATTAAATTATACATACAGAATTGTACATACAGAATTGTAAATTTTCAGTCTTCTATGACCTTTTTATAGTGTTCATAGCGTTCAAAGATCTCCACAACAAATTTGTAGGTTTCTTCGCCACGGGCGTAACCGTATTTAACGACTGGATCGCGGTAATACGTTGGATCAGATTTATGGAGTATGAAAAAATCCACGTTGTCTGTCCATATATTGGGGTCTTTGCCATGTTTTTCTGCCAATCTTCGCGCATCATAAATGTGTGCTATCCCTACATTATAGGCAGCAAACATAAACCTGATCCTTTCTTCGGGATCATCAATTTCAGGCGGAAGCTGCTTGTCAATCCAGCGTATAAACTTTATTCCCGCCCAGATCTGATCAGCAGCTGAAGAGGTGGAATCAACGCCATAGATCTCTGCCGTGGCAGGCATAAGCTGCATCAATCCGAAAGCCCCCACCCATGATTTCACTTCAGGATGAAAACGTGATTCCTGATAGATCAGCGAAGCCACAAGCCTCCAATCAAGGCCATGGTCTGCGCTCAGTTCACGGATAATATCATCATATTGGGAGATCTTACCACCCCCGATAGAATAATATTCGCTCCGGGTAATATTCACAGAGCGCGGATTATTAAAGTATTTATCATAAATGTAACGGGATGCTACACTTTTGTTATAAGACAAGATCCATTTATCTACTGCAAATTTCAGGCTGTCTTCCCCCGGTTTTACGGCCCATGCCACATGCTGGGGAAAACTCACTGCAGTGCTGACATCAATGTTCGGATAATACTTTTCATTGACCTTGGCAATGTGTTCATCCGATATGGTGTATTCTATTTCCCCATTGGCTACGGCCGTGATGAGTTGTTCAACTTCCCTTTCGGGGTCTTCGATGATTTTTATGGTATCTCCGATCTCATTTGCAAGTATTGCAAGGCGGTTGGCAAAAACGGTTCCTTGCTGCACATAAACGGTCTTGCCAGCCAGATTCAGCGGGTTTCTTATCAATTGCTCTTCTATTTCATCCCAGGTCCGCATTTTCCTCCAGTTTTTAGGTTTTCGCTGAACCAGCACTTGCTTTGTCTGTATTTGGGGAAGTGTAAAATCAACAATTTTCTGCCGGTCGCGGGTTACGGTAAGCCCCATGGCTATCAAATTCACCTCATCATTATTCAACATCTCAAAAGCCTGATGCATATCATTTGTTATGACCAGTTTCAGGTTAACTCCAAGATGATCTGCAAATTGCTTCAGCATTTCAAACTGGTAGCCCATGGGTTCGCCCCGGTAAATAAAATAATTTGTGGAATTATAATCCGTCAGGGCGATCAGCGTATCCCGTTCAAGGACATTTTGTAAGCTGAAATCAGTCTGCACAGGCCTGATGGCGATTTCGCTGAGTTTTTCTTCATTATCATTAAGGCATGACCATAGCGTGGGCATTAAACCTATGATTATGAAGAAGATAAATAGTATGAATTTACCTTTTTTCATCGGATTATTGTCCAAATCGAATACCAATGTAAGAAATATGTAGTAATTTGAAATTAATTTTATTAACCAGTAAGGCTAAAATTCTGAGTTCGTACAAAGTATCAGGTATTAAGTATTAAGAGGAGAAGGCATCACACTACTTTCCTGTACCTCCAGATCGCCAGGATATTCATGAGTACACCAAGGATCAGCAGGGAGAAAAACTGTGTTAGGATATCACTGAAGGTTGAGCCTTTCAGCATCACCATACGCATCACTTCAATAAAATATGCAATGGGGTTGATCTTATTCAGCCATTGGGCCCATTCGGGCATGCTTTGAACCGGTGTAAACAAACCGCTCATCAGGATAAAGACCACCATGAAAAACCAGGTAATGAACATGGCCTGCTGCTGTGTGCTGGTAATAGTGGATATAAACAGGCCCATCCCCAGTGCCACGAGAAGAAAGACACCCGCCATAAAAAATATCAGTCCCAGGCTGCCCAGTATGGGAATATCGAATACGAGCCTGGCTACAGCTAATCCGAAGGCCAATTCAAACATGCCAATAAACCAGAAAGGGATAAGCTTGCCAATAATAAACTGATATTTCTTTATCGGTGTAACATTGACCTGCTCAATGGTCCCAATCTCTTTCTCCCTGACCACATTCATCCCTGAGAGGAAACTTCCGATAATAAATACCAACAGAACCAGGATACCCGGAACCATAAAAGTAATATAGTCCAGTTCGGGATTATACCAGAAAGCACTACTGATACTGATTGGATCCGGGGGATGCCTCAGGCCAAGGGTTTCAAGGATGACATTTGTATTGTAATCCATAATGATGGATAAGGCATAAGCATTCATCAGGCTTGCAGCACTTCCGTTGATGGCATTGGTAGTTACCTGCAAACTTGATGCTTTCTCAGTTTCCAGTTTTTTTTCAAAATCTGCCGGTATTTGCAGTATCTGGTCTGCCTCATTATTGATCAGGGCTTGGTCACCCGCAGTAAATGCCTCCGAATACCCCACAATAGTATAAAACTGTGAGCCTTTAAATTTCAAAATCAGGTCGCGGGAAGAAGGGCTGTAATCCTGATCAATCACGAAAAGGTTTACATTTTTAATCTCGAAGGTTGCTGCATAGGCCAATACCAACAACTGCACTATGGGCACAAAAAAGATGATCGGCAGCATGGCCCGGTTCCTGAATATCTGCAGGAATTCCTTTTGCAATATAAACAATATGATTCTCATCCTTATTCCAATCTGATTTTGAATTTCTTTACACTTAAAACAATAAAAAAGATGGTCATTCCGAGGATGATCAGCGTTTCTTTCCAGATATAGGTAAGCCCAACACCCTTCAACATAATATCCTTGACGATAATGATAAACCACTTCGTGGGCATCAGATTACAAAGCCACTGTAAGACTTCCGGCATATTTTCTATCGGAAAAATAAAACCTGAAAGCAGTATTGTTGGCAACATCAAAGCAAACATGGAGATCATCATAGCCGTTTGCTGGCTACCGGAAACGGTAGATATAAAAATACCCAGGGCAAGAGCCATTATGATAAATAACAGACTCTCTGCAAGCAATAGAATAATGCTTCCCTGAACAGGCATCCCGAAAACAAAAAAGGCCAGCAACAGAATGGTGATAGCATTTACAAAAGAAAGAAAAACATAAGGGATTACCTTCCCAGCAACAATTTGTACCGGGTTTAAGGGGGATACCAACAATACTTCCATGGTTCCCAGTTCCTTTTCCCTTGCGATAGAAATAGATGTCATCATAGCAGATACCAGCATCAGCAATACCGTAATGATACCGGGAATAAACATAAAAACACTTTTCAGTTCAGGATTGAAAAGCATCTTATACTCTGTATTGATCTCAATGGGTAATGCCTTTTCACCTATCTTTTCCAACATGAAGCTACGGATGATCCCTGTCGTATAGTTCACAATGATATTGGCAGAATTCGGATCGGAAGCATCAGCAATAATGTGAATGGCAGCATGCTGTTCTTTTTCCAGATTACGCGCAAAATTATCACGGAAGATAATCACCTCTTTTACCTTTCCTGCCTTGAAAACACTTTCAATCTGGCCTTCATCCTCAAGGTTTTCAGCCAAAATAAAATACTCTGATGAAAGGATCTTATTGCTCAGTTCCTGGCTCAGGTGGTCCCTGGAATAATCAAGAATTGCTATTTCAACATCTTTGATCTCCGTGGTAATGGCAAACCCAAAGACAAGCACCTGCACCAGTGGCATACCAAACAGTATCACCATTGAGCGAACATCCCGGAAGATGTGGAAGAATTCTTTTATTATGAAACCCTTCATTTGTGTCGTATTAGGTACAAGGTATTACGTATTACAATCTAAGAATGTCCCCTTGCCAGTTGCAGGAACACCCCCTCCATTGAATCAGCTTCGAACTGTTTCTTCAGCCTTTCGGGAGTATCCAAAGCTTCGATCCTGCCATCGACCATGATAGAAACCCGCTGGCAGTATTCTGCTTCATCCATATAATGGGTGGTGACGAATATGGTGGTCCCGGCAGATGCGGCTTCATAGATCATTTCCCAGAACTGCCTTCGGGTAACCGGGTCGACACCACCGGTTGGCTCATCCAGAAAAATGACCTTTGGGTCATGCATCATAGCTACAGAAAAAGCAAGTTTTTGTTTCCATCCCAGAGGGAGTGATTTTATAATTGCATTTTTTTTCTTTTCGAGTCTGAGCTTATGCAGGTAATAGCTTATCTTCTCCCTGATATCCTTACGGGAAAGGCCATAAATCCCACCATAAAAACGGAAATTCTCTGCTACGGTCATATCCTCATACAGAGAAAACTTCTGGCTCATATAACCAATATTTTGTTTCACTTTATTAGTTTGCCTGTATATATCGAAGCCAGCAACTTCAATCTTACCTGAAGTGGGGAGAAGCAGTCCGCAAAGAATTCGGATGGCAGTTGTTTTACCTGCCCCGTTTGCCCCGAGAAATCCAAAAATCTCACCTTTATTCACATAAAAGTTGAGTTTATCGACGGCCGTAAAACTCCCGAACTTCCTGGTGAGATTCTCTACCCTGATAATATGCTCCTCGCTATGCATTATCCTCCACTCCCATAAGTTCCATAAAACAATCCTCTATCCCGGGCCTGATCATCTTGATCTTAATTGATGAATGCCCTTTCAACTTGAGGTATTCTTGCAAATCCTGTACACTCATTTGGGTTTCTTTTGGGCTGAAATGGACAAAGGCTCCGAACCTGTATGCCGAGTGACATCCTTTGAAGACAACAAGGTCATTCACAAGCTGAAACATGTTATCTGTACGCACTTCTGCCAGTGGCCGGTGATGATCATTGATCACACCTTCGGGTGTGTTGATGCTCATAACAGTCCCTTCCTGCATCAGGGCCACACGATCACACATGCCGGCTTCATCCATATATGGTGTGGAGACAAGAATGGTAATCCCCCAACTCTTCAGGCGTTTCAGCATCTCCCAGAATTCCTTTCTTGACACGGCATCAACACCCGTAGTAGGCTCATCCAGAAACAGAACTTCAGGCTTGTGAATCAGGGCGCATGACAAGGCAAGTTTCTGTTTCATTCCACCACTTAACTTTCCGGCAAGGCGTTTTCTGAAGGGTTCTATCTGCTTGTAGATATCTTCAATAAGGTAGTAGTTCTCCTGAATGTTGGCATTAAAAATGCTGGCAAAAAACTTCAGGTTTTCTTCTACTGAAAGATCCTGGTAAAGTGAGAAGCGCCCCGGCATATAGCCAACGATCTTTCTAATCTTTCTGTAATCCCTTACAACATCCAGGCCCTCAACTGTTGCATGCCCGGCATCCGGCAGCAACAGGCTAACAAGGATCCTGAACAGGCTTGTTTTTCCGGCCCCGTCAGGACCGATAAATCCGAATATCTCACCCCTGGCAACATCAAGGTTGATATCCCGGAGCGCCTCAACACCCTTATAGGACTTTGATAAATCTTCAATTTTAACTGAGAAATCATTCATCACTCATCTTTCATCTTTCATCACTCATGACCTGTCATTCTTCACTCAGCACTCAACACTAATCACTAATCACTAATCACTAATCA
>JAIOSQ010000099.1 GCA_021107535.1 Bacteroidales bacterium
CACAATGCAAAAGTTAATTGCAAACTAAAAATAAACTGTCATGAAAAAATTAACTTTATTGATTGTTTCAGCCTTGCTCATCCAAGCTACTGTATCATCACAATCATGTCTGCCAGAAGGCATCACGTTTACAACCCAGGAACAAATTGATAATTTTCAAACTAATTATCCGGGGTGTACGGAGATTGAGGGGGATGTTATGATTAATGGGAATGATATCATCAATTTGAACGGATTAAGTGTTTTGACAGCAATTGGGGGTTCTCTTTATACTTTTGAATGCAATACTCTATCAAATTTATCAGGTCTAGGAAATGTGACATCAATCGGAGAGGACATTAAGATTTATATTAATTCTTCCCTTGCAAATTTAACTGGTTTGGAAAATATTACTAATATCAACAGAGACCTATTGATTTGGTATAACCATAACCTGACAAGTATATCAAGTCTCCATAATCTGACTTCCATTGGTAGAAACCTACTTATTGACGACCTGACTTCCCTAAATAGTTTATTTGGATTGGACAATGTGACTTTCATCGGTGGAAATATTGATATATGGTACAACGATGCCCTTACAAGTTTAATACAGCTTAACAATATCGATTCAATCTTTGGAGAAATTTCCATACATTGTAACGATGCTCTCTTGAATTTATCAGGACTTGATAATGTAACTTTTATTGGCGGGGATCTATTCATTAATTCGAATAACGGACTAACAAGCTTAAACGGATTGAACCATATCACTTCTGTAGAAGGAAACCTTTCCATTTTACACAATATCTCATTAAAAAGTTTAAACGGTTTAAACAATGTGACCAACATTGATGGAGACCTTGATATTCGTGGAGAAGTATCATTACCCAACTTAACGGGTATAGATAATTTATCATCGGTTGGAGGAGACATTATTATTAAGTGTAATCATACCTTAACGAGTTTATCTGGTTTGGACAGTCTGTTTCATGTTGGGGGCAACCTTGAAATAATTTACAACGATGCACTGCCCAATATGGCAGGAATGAAAAATTTAACTACTGTTGACGGAAATCTGATGATTGGAGATACAACATGGTTGGGTGGTAACTCATCTCTAACTTCCTTAATGGGACTGAACAATTTGACAACTATCGGAGGGCATCTTAAAATTTTCAACAATGATTCCCTGACCAGCTTACAAGGAATTAACACTGTAAGTACTATTGATGGTGGAATTATTATTATTGATAACAATTTACTCACAAGTTTAGAGGGATTAGAAAGTATTGAGCCAGTCTCCATTGATAGTTTGAAAATCATATATAATTCATCCTTATCAACCTGTAATGTTGAAAGCATTTGTAATTACCTTGCCATCCCGTATGCAAATATTGAAATCCATGACAATACAACAGGCTGCAACAGCCCCGAAGAAGTGGAGGAGGCCTGCCTGACAAAAACTGATGAATTTGTGGATAATAGAAATGACATACAAATTTTTCCCAATCCTGCAAAAAAAACAATTACTATATTAAATTCTTCTGAAGCTAAAATTAAAGAAGTAAATATTTACAGCCAAACCGGGCAAATCATTTTACAAAAGAAAGCTCAAATGAATACGATTGATATTTCAATGCTCCGGCAAGGAATGTATATTATTGAACTGGTTACAAACGAATCGAAAATCAGAGAGAAATTGATAATAAGATAGAGAATGCATAGTGTTTAAAAACCATTAAAGTTACTTAAAATCCTTAAAGAATGAAAGTAAGAGTTTTAAATTTAATCATATTATTATCTACGGTAATAATAGCCAATGGGCAAAATCAATGGAATATTATTGATAATACATCCAAATGGAGTGTCGTAACCGATTATGGAGGATATTATGATACCCATTTCATCAGGTTTGGAAGTGAGGATACTTTAATAGAAGATTTACTTTACAGAAAAGTATATAACACTTATGATCCTGACGAACTGAACTGGTCATTCATGGATTTATTTATTCGGGAAGATACTGCCACCAGACAGGTTTTCCTCAGAAATACATTAGGCGAGGAAGGGATGATTTATGATTTTTCTGTTGGGATAAGCGATACAGTTTCAATTCATAATGTTATTTCTAATACGTATATTTCAATGGAAGTTATTGATATTGATTCGATTTTGATTGATGAAACTTATCGAAAACAATTTCATTTCGAACCTGTAAACTGGCCATACTGGGATACTTGGGTCGAAGGGATTGGAAGCATGGGACAAGGAATCATTTACAGCGGCTTTTATAACACCAGCCCCTGGTACACCTTACTATGTTATAACCAAAATGACACCGTATATTATATGCACCCTGATTATACTGCCTGTTATTATCCCTATGTGTCGATAGAGGATAATGAAATTAGAAGTTTTAAAGTGTATTATAACTATGAAGCCAATTGCATTGAAGTTGGAAATCTTCCGGCAAATCAATTCTTTGAATTTGAATTGTATAATCTGTTAGGGGAAAAAATACTCTGCGTACCATTATCCGGTAAGGTTCGGATTAACTTGAACAATTATGGATTAAAGGATGGCTTGTTTATTTATGTTATTAAGCATAAAGAATATATATTTTCAGATAAATTAATGATCTTTAAAAAGAAATAATTAGGTATAAGTTTACCTTGCTCATCGGGATTTGTGCGGCAGGTAAGCGGGAAGGATAATCCCGATGAAAATAACACAAGGATTTCTACCTGCCTTTGTATTAGCTTATTGGTGGCAGGCGGGTGTAATCCCCCCTCTGCAACATTAATTTCAGGTTTTTCCAATATTCTAACTTTTTTACCTATTTTTGAATTTCGTTTCCCGCATGTGTGGGACTATTATGTTAACGTGCATTTGAAAAAAAGATAAAGATTATATGAAACAATTAATTTATTCGATTATTACAATTCTGTTTTTTAGTTCTTGCTCGCAAGAGTTTGAGAAGATTTCTGATAATGAATTTGTCGGAACCTGGGAATTATCCGGCAGAGAAATGTTTAATGGAATTCAAATTTCAATTCAAGAAGAAAATGGAAAACTTGTAGGAAGAATAATAAAATTGAATAATAATAAATATGTTCAATTTTTTACCGACACAAATGATATTTGGATTTCAGAAATAACAAGATCCTCAAATTATCAATTCAAATTAAAAGAGAAAAAAATAGGAAAAGACCTTTTTGCATTATACGGACTTGGAACGAACGAAGAATTTAAAGTTGAATTTATTGATAAAAACACAATAGGAATTGCTAAATCAAATTCAGACCCGAAAAATTCAGAAATAAAATATAAAAGAATAGAATAAAATATAACGCACGGTAACATTATAGGATTTAATGACCGTTTGGACCCCAAAAAAGCGAGTAAGAAAAAAGCACCTACTCGCTTTTTTTAATGGGAACCGGAATAAAATAACACAGCTAATTGGTTATTAACCCTTGCTCATCGGGATTTGTGCGGCAGGTAAGCGGGAAGGATAATCCCGATGAAAATAACACAAGGATTCCTGCCCGCCTTTGTATTAGCTTATTGGTGGCAGGCGTGTGTAATACCCCTCTGCAATATTAATTTCAGATTCTACCTTACATGTTAACTTTTTTACCTATTTTTGAATTGTCGCTTAAAAGACTAATACGTTGTAGCCAATCCCCCTACGGAGAAAAACCCGTTGAGTTTTTAGGCTAACGTTCGGTAAAAAATGAAGAAAAATTGAATAAAACAATAAACACATAACTGTCTGATAATCTGAAACAAAAATTTGACGTTAGTTGGAATGTTAAAAGAGACTGTCGTGCTAGAAAAAAACTTTGAAAATGATATAAAACAAGAGATAAAGAGAATCTCTGATGATATTGGGATAAAAGTCAAATTGACTGACCGACTTGATAAAATTCTGCTCGATTACTTAACTGTCCGATTTAAACTTATTGACTTAAAATACAGAAACATAAAATTCAACCCTGATTTTTTAAGTGATTTGAATAATCATCCCCAAAAGAAGGAAATTGAATTCATTAGCCAAATAGCAAAGAAAGGTGGAAATTTAAATGTATTTCAAAGTAAAAGACTTTTGCAGACCGGATTCCATGACCATTTAATAAGTGAATGGAATATTTATCATTTTCATTTGTCTTTGAAAATTGACAAAAAATCAAAGTTTGTGAAACAGGTTGACACTCTTCTATTTGCTTATATTGATGATAAGCAAATTATATTTCTTGGAACTGATAATCACACGGAAGGAATCTTTGCTGATACAAAATGGATTGAAGTTTTACATGACCATTTTCCAAAAGTAATTGAGGAATATAAAGATGACACTATTAAAGAAATAAGTCCAAAAATAAATTCAGAGGAAAGACAAATGCTATGGAATAAGGGATATACACTTGGAATGACTAAAGTAAGAGACGTTGTTTATCATAATCCTGGCATTGGAAGAGCTACAAGTGGACATAGTTCGACGGTAGTTTCAACAGAGATTAGTATATTTAGGTGGATTTATAAAATTAATGAGCAGATTGATGATTGTGCTAATGAATTATGCGAATATTTAAAAGTTGATACTGAAAATGCTAAATTTAAAGTGAAGTTTAACGATAATTTGGAGATAGTTGAACTGACGTCAGGAATTAAAATTCTTGATTTTCCGCAAATATTGATTGACAAGGAAGAATTGATAAATAAATAAACACTGGCTACAACAATTAAGTATCGTTTTCGGCGGTAGCCGAATATGTACATAAAATTAAGGATTTAGAATAAATAACAATATTCGGGGTTATTAGACAGACTGACGTTAGCTGCAACCATGATGACACACAGCATATTATTACAATATTTAAAAAATTAAATTAACAAATATGAATAAAATGATTATTTGCCCGACTTGCAAAACAAATTATGAAATACAGCCTGAGACTTGTACAAAATGTGGATTTCCATTTACAGGGACTGAAAAGGAAAAATCTATTTTTATTGGACAACAAATATTGAAAAAAGGAAATGTCTCAGATACAAAAGATAGAATAAAAAGAGCAAGGATAATTCTCTGGATAATTGGTGGATTAAATATTTTATCTCCTTTCTTAATTTATAATAATAATCCATTACAAGGTATTTATATTATTACTGGGATAATAATAGGATTGATATTTATAGGTTTTGGATTTTTCACTTATAAAAAACCATTAATTTCTATTTTGATACCATTAATTTTGTTACTACTTTTTTATATTATTGGAGCAATTGCTGAACCAATAAGTTTAATACAGGGAATTATATGGAAAGTTATATTTGTTTCAGGATTGATATATGGACTTATAAGCATAATTAAAGCTGAAAAAATAAGAAAAGAGAGCGAGTTTTTAAAAGAGCAGAACTATAAATAATAAATGGCAACAGCTAAAACGTCAGTCTGTGCAAAAACCCCCTTTTACCAACAAAACTTTACTTTGTAACAAAACCAATAAATAATTTAACCAATATAAAACCTGACAAATACAATTTTACTATTTTTGCAAACCGTTTCTAAATCAATTTAGTATTAACTTGATAAGCCTTTGCTAATGGCTACGGCTTATAAATAAAAATCGTAAAAATGGGAGTTTTAGTAGGAAAAAAAGCACCTTTGTTCGAAGCTGATGCTGTAGTGAATGGAGGTGATTTTGTTGAAAAATTTTCTTTAGACCAATACATCGGCA
>JAIOSQ010000236.1 GCA_021107535.1 Bacteroidales bacterium
ACCACAACTTTAGAAGATTTATGCTCAGGGGTATGGAAAAAGTGGAAATCGAGGCTGGATTGCTCTCCCTGGCACACAATATCAGAAAAATGGTCAACTAAAAGAGCTTAACAGCCCTTTTTCTTTTTAAATTGCCCAAATACAATCAGATAGTAAAGAAAATGGGGGAACTTATCTCTAATCTAAAATCTTTGACAAAAAAAAGGCTGTCTCGATTTGTTTTGAGACAGCCTCTTATAATTAATCAATTGAATTTTATTTAGAAGTAAAACAACAGGTTGATCGAACCACCCAGGTTGTCAGTGTCAACACGGAACTTGCTTCCGCCTGCTATATCGGTAGTAATAGTCCGCACTGCTGTTGTTGCGACATCCCATACTTCTGTTTCTACACTGCCTTTTCCCTGTGAAAGAAATCCGATACCCCAGCCAAATTCACCACCGAGTGAAATTTTTGGAGCGAAGAAATATTCAACACCTACAAAGGCACGAACACCAAGTCCGAACTCCATGCCGGCTGTTTCTTTCAGCGGACGGGCAATGGTATTCGGCATTTCTTGCGGGAATTCTGGGTCGAAATTCCACCATGTACCGGTAGTAGCTGACAGCGCATTACCATAGGTATATTTTGCTGTATAGGGATTGTTAATCATTAAGCCGGCTTCTGCTCCATAAAATCCCTGTACACGGCCTGCACCTCTTCTTTTTTCAAGGCCCACGCCAAGATTAATGGCCATATTCGACCTGGTCATCTTGTCCTCAACTGTTGCAGGAGGAATGGCTGTTGACCCGTCCTGATTAGTAAGGTGTTTAAATGTTTCTGAGTTGTACCCGACCCTCACAAAGGCACGATAAGCTGTATTTGCATCTTTAAAATACTTGCCATAAATTGTAAAGGGCGTAGGAGCTGTAAAGTTAAATGCAGGACCCGGGTTAAATCCATTGGCATTGAACATGTTTCCAACATACTGGAAGAATGGGATAGCATCAACTCCAATAGCATAGTCACCTTTTTCAGGGAGGATTGGAACCCCTTTCTTTGAGGTGAGATCGGTAGGTTCTTGTGCTGTGACAGCCGCCACTGCAAACAAGGCAATCATTAGTGTAAAAATTACTTTTTTCATAAGGATGAATTTTAGTTAATAATGAATGATTGGTTCAAATTACATTCTAATTATTCAAAAATACGGATTTATTAAGAACCCATACAAAATTTCTTCATCTAAATTAATAACAATTCATTGTTAATTGTAAAAAAAAAAGTAAATGATTCCCCTTTTATTAGATTTTTGTAATGTTTATCTGAGGCTATTTTAAGCATGCCTTCTTTTCCTTTGCCGGTGTGGAAAGGCTATAATGAAGAGAATGATCAGGAGTGAATGTAGAATGATATCGGGGAGGAAAGCACCTGTAAGGATCACCTCTGTAATGATAAAAACAGCTACAGAAAATGCATAGATATATAGTCCCAGTCGCTGAAGCCGCCACATAAGCAGAATTCCCATAAAAGAGGAAAAAAAGACGATAAAACCTCCAAGTGAGAATAAAAGAAAGTTCAGGCGGGACAGGTCATACAGTTGCAGGTATTTATTAAGGATACCACTGATGCCGGTAGAATAGAGCATTCCAAGCAAAAACAGCAATGAAAACAGGCTGGTATAGGTGAATCCTATCAGGCATAACAATGTCAGGAAGAAAGGCCTTCTGACTGTTACTGCTTCTTTGCTTATTTTGGCATTCATAATAAGTGTTTAAACTAATGCATATATTTCAGGTTCCTGGCGTATAAATATACAAATATTGCTGTCGTAAGGATATTAAATATAGGGTTGGTTTCTTTGCCAAAGTATATCATTGGCAGAACCAGGAATACCAGTTGTGCAGCCGTATAAAAGTGAAACCCTGCTTTTCGAAGCTTCCACATGAGCAGGGCGCCGGCTACAGAAAATCCGGATAACAGAAATGAAATAAAGAAGAATTCCCTCGGTGCCGCCAGCAGAAAGGAAACCTCCGGCATGTCGGCATAAACAATGCGCATGGCCTCCATTGTTGCTTCATAGTTGACGGATACCATAAAGAATCCCAGAACACCCATTCCACTCCCGATAAATGTGAAGATGCAGAGTATGCTAAGAAGTTGTGGCCTTTTTGGCTGGGTATCCGGACTATGTTGGTTTTCTTCCACGTGTTATGTTGTTGACCTCACAGGTCCGGGAACCTGTGAGGTCTTATTTTATTCTAAGCTTCCAACAACTTTTTCAACTTCGTGCAGGATTTCACATGATTTGACCAGCGCCTTCATAGCATTGTGGTCATTGTACAATGGTCTATCGATATCAAGAAACTCCACATGTTTTCTAACAACTTCTTTGGCTTTGTTAACTCCCTTGCCAAATTTATATTCCCTGAAGTCAAGGGCCTGTGCGGCAGCCATGATCTCGATTCCCAGGATGCCGTATGCATTGTCAAGGATCTGGAAATTCTTAATGGCTGTATTCATCCCCATGGATACGAAGTCTTCCTGGTCGGCAGCGGCCGGAATGGATTGTATAGATGCCGGAGCTGAAAGGATCCTTTGTTCAACAATTTGCATATCTGCGGTATATTGGCTGAGCATCAGACCGGAGAACATCCCGGCTCCTTTGGTAAGGAATGCCGGCAAGCCAACGCTGAGGGCAGGATTATTCAGCCTGTTCATCCTTCGTTCCGACAAAATACTGATCATGGTGATGGCGGCACCTGCCATGTCCATGGGCAGGGAAACCGGAGAACCCTGGAAATTAGCTCCTGACAGCTGCATGTTTTCTTCCGGGAAAAATATAGGGTTATCGCCCACACCATTTAGCTCGATTTCAACTTGTGAACGGGCATAAGCCAGGGCATCATGCGCTGTTCCGATCACCTGAGGTGTTGAGCGCATCGAATAGGCATCCTGAACTTTACATGCGACCCTTTCTTCTTTCAGGTCACCTCCTTTTACCATTTTATTGATGGCATTGGCACTTCTTATGGCTCCTTTAAAACCCCTTACTTCGTGTAACCTGGAGGTATAAGGTTTCATGTTTGCTTTCAGTGCTTCCAGCGACATGGATGCACCGATCTCAGCCTGTTTGAGCCAGTTGTTGGCATCATACAGGAATAAGGCGCTCATGGCGGTTAAAACATTTGATCCGTTGATGGTGGCCAGTCCGTCGCGGGCTTTCAGTCCCGGTGCCGGGATCCCTGCACGCTCAAGAGCTTCTTTTCCGCTGTATAGTTTTCCTTCGTAGTAAGCCTGGCCTTCGCCCATCATCAGAAGGGCGATTTGCGACATGGGTGCGAGGTCGCCGGATGCGCCTACGGATCCTTTCTGACATACCCAGGGTGTGACGCCTTTATTCAGCATATCGAGAAGGGTTTGTGTGATCTCGGGCCGGCACCCTGAATTTCCATGGGCATGAACATTGATCCTGCCAAGCATGGCGCCCCTGACATATTCAAGAGGCATTGGATCGCCAATGCCTGCAGCATGATTATAGATGAGATATTTTTGAAAGTCTTCCACCTGCTCATCATTCAGGACGACCTCTGAAAACTCACCAATACCCGTATTTACGCCATACATGATCTCTCCTGCATCGATCTTTCTCTCCAGCATGGCACGACAGACTTTGATCCTTGTAAGTGCTTCGGGATGAAGTTCTACTTTTTCATTGTGGCGGGCTACATTTACAACGTCTTCGATGGTGAGCCCCGCACCTTTTATTACTAATGTCATTATGAGAATCTCCTTTTTATAAAATATTATTTGATTGAATTGATATGAAAAATCGGATAAGACCGGTAGCCGGTGATCAAATAAAAAGGGAGCTGCGATTGATCTTTATCTTGAATTTTAACTTCCAGTTGGCCATGATAATTTCGTTTCTTTTCGGCGGGTAAAAGTAATAATAATACA
>JAIOSQ010000298.1 GCA_021107535.1 Bacteroidales bacterium
GGCTGCGCCCGGGGCTAATGATTTATGCCCCTTTGGGGCTTATATTTATTAATACCAAAAAAGTAAAATTGTCGCAGTTTAATAGAAATAATTGTGGTGGACTGCGTCCGCCGAAGCCCTGAGAAGCCTTGCAGAATAAATAAAAAAAGCCCTTCTACGCTAAAGCTTCGAAGGGCGAAGGTGGAGCATATCGGAGTCGAACCGATGACCTCTTGACTGCCAGTCAAACGCTCTAGCCAACTGAGCTAATGCCCCGAAAGGGTGGCAAAGATACAACTAATTTAAAAATTCACAAGGTCTTAAGACTGCTTGCCTTCAAAAAGAAAACGATGCGGGTTCTCCGAGGTTAGGCTCACTTTTTCACTATTTGAAAAAATATTAGTATCCTCCCATATTTCGATATACGACAGGTATGAATCGGTATGGAAAAGGTTCACCATGAAGTCGGTGCCAAACAACAGGTTCTTGCAAAGTTTCTGCCATAAATCTTTCCTCCCTGCCTCATCTGTCGCCTTCTCACGGATAGCTGCATAAATTGCCTCGCCTAACTTTTTGTATTTCTTTTTTGATTCGCCCAGGTCCGAAATGTCGGCGTATACATTTGGGTAATCAACGTCCAGGATCAGGTCGATAATGGTCTTATTCCATTCACCCCAACCGTGTTTTGTCGACTTCAGCTGTATCCCGAAATGCCCAAAGTTCAACTTCAATTCAGGATAATCTCCAAGGACACTTTTCCAACAATCAGGATTGGCACGCTTCCGGCTCCACTTTTCCTCCATGATCACAAAACCACCGTCGCTGCAATGGGTGGTCAGCGGGATATTTTTCTCTACACAGTATTGATACAGGTAATGGGTATTTATATAAATATTCATATTAGTGTCTTCTTTCGGGTAAGGGTCAAATCCCAGTGGTGGATAAACCTTAATACCACTGAAGAAATTACTTTTGATATCACGCCAGGTTTTGGGCTCTTTGGCGCTGAATGTTTCTTTAAAGGTATCGCTGAAATCTTTAGCATCCCCCTTGTATTCCCCGAAATACTTGTCAAGCATCTTCGGAAAAGTATTGTCTTTGGGGTAGCCGTCTTCAAAGTCAGACAAATGGAATGTATTCATTTTTTCTCTTACTTTTTTTCTAAGATTATCATCTTTGATGCTATCCAGAAGAAAGACCTGTTCTTCATCAGTCATTTCCATTACGAATACCAGCATTTTGATTATCGGAAGGAACACTACTTTTCCCTCCAGTTTTTCCGGGATTTTAATCTTCATGTCAGTTTCCATAGAAACTCCATGGCGGTATGTTCCGGGGTTCACCCCCATAAACGGATAGATCTCTAAAACCTTCAAACTGGTCTTGTAATAACTCTGTATACCATTAAACAGGTCAATAAGTTGTTCAATGATCAGCTTGGCCGGCGGAAGATTGTAATGCACCTTGTTCTTGTCAAGTTTTTCAAAGCCTTTTGAATTAAAGTTCATCATTAAAGGGGTCAGGATCACCGTATTGATTTCCTGCCCGTTGATCTCAAGTTTACTGTCATGGGCTTCCCACATCTTTTTCAGTTCGTCGTAAAACTCACGGGGATCCGGATTGCCTGCGGTAAAAATATAGTCTCGGATATCCTGGTGCATAGATAAATAATCCATCTCCAGGTAGCGGAGCTGATGGGCTAAATCGTTTTCAAAAATAGAAAGTACATTGATGGTATGTGGAATTTTTTTTGATTTTTCCTTCTTGCAGAAAAGCTTTTTAAAATACTTTTTGATAAGAAAAATCAATAGATATGCAAGGATTACCGAAAAAAGAAAGCCTGTCACATAAATGAACCATGATAAAATATTGTTCCAGATGCCGCTAAAGTTAAAATTCAGATGCTGCCGTATATAGCAGAACCATAAAAATGCCAGTGCAAGAATAATAATGATCCGAAAACTTACCTTGATCAGTCTCTTGCGCATTATTGCTATGGATTCAGCTTCTGAATGCCCCTTTTTAAAAAAGTAATACCGTAGTATTTTAAAATATTTACCATCGAGCAGGTCATTAAAATTCAAGGCATTGTTGAGAAAAAACCTGTTGATGAAAGCCATCAGGCCTGCATGGCTCAGGTTGAACACATGCATGTGGATGTCGTAAAATCGTTTTTCTGAAGAGGCCATTTTTTATTGTATTGAGATTTGTAAAAAGTATCAAGACATTGAAGACTCCATGCGTATCGTGCAGCGGATGTCAGGGCAGTGAAAGGAGTTATTTTTTACCATAATTCTGATTATAGTACCGTAAGATACACAAAATCAAAGGCATTGTAAAGGATTTTAAGTCCGAACTTCATTTCTTTATTATTATAAATTCAAAAAAGGTACGGGGTACGGGGTTCGGGGTACAGCATCCAGTATCCAGTATCCAGCATCCAGTATCTATTACAAAAAGTGCCTAAAATTCACAGTTTGATCTTAACTTCGCAGGAAGAAACATTGATTTGAAAACAAAACACTATACCATACCCATCTTCATCCCGGAACTGGCCTGTCCGTTCCGCTGCATTTACTGCGATCAGCATAAGATTACGGGGCAAAGTACAATGCCGGAGGCTGAAGAGGTGAAAGAGATCATCAAAAAACACCTGGCCACATTTCCGAAAAGAAGAAAAATTGTAGAGATTGGCTTCTTCGGAGGGAACTTCACGGGCATAGCCGTGGAAGAACAGGAAAAATATCTTGATGCTGCCGGCGAATACCTGGCGTCAGGTGAAATACAGGGTATCCGCCTGTCAACCCGCCCTGATTATATCAATGAACAGATCATTAAACTGCTGAAAAAATATAAGGTAAGCACCGTTGAACTTGGAGCCCAGTCCATGGTGGATGAGGTATTGCTAAAAAGTGGAAGAGGCCATACTGTTGAAGATACTGAAAAGGCAGCAGGGCTGATAAAAAATGCCGGCATCCGCCTGGGCCTGCAGATGATGATTGGCCTTCCGGGCGACAAGCCTGCGCATGATTTGCATACCGCACATGAGTTTATAAAACTGGAAGCAGAGGATATCCGGATATATCCCACCCTGGTCATCAGGGGGACGGCCCTGGCAAAACTTTATGAAGAAGGAAAATACATCCCACTGGAGATGAAAGAAGCAGTGCATCGCTCCGCTGAAGTATTTAAGGTTTTTGAAACAGCAAGGCTCAGGGTAATCCGCATGGGACTGCATCCCTCAGAAGGTTTGCTCAGTGGTGATGACCTGGTAGCAGGCCCTTTTCATGAAGCTTTCAGGGAGCTGGTTATGACAGAGATATGGTCGGAACATCTTGCTCCTCTTATGAAGGATTCTGACTATGAAACGGTAGAGGTCTTTGTATCTCCCGCACAATTTAATTTTGCAATAGGCTACGGGGCAAAAAATAAAAAATCACTTTTAAAGTTTTATAGTACCGTGGTCTTTCGCCAGAATGAAAATTTAAAAGCAAGAGAATATTATGTTGATTATCGTTGACAAAAAAATACCACAGGATGCTAAAAGGGCCCTTTCCCATTACGGGGAACTCCTTGAACTGCAAACTTCGGGAATTACCTATGAAGCCATCTCCGGCCACCCCGATATTTTTTTTCACCAGATAAACGCTAAACTGATTATTGCTCCTAATCTTCCGGAAGAATACAAGCAAATACTTAGCAGAAACGGACTTGGATTTGTTGTTGGAGAACAAGCGGTTGGAAAGAAGTACCCTGCTTCCTCCACATATAATGCTGTTTCCACCGGCAGCCACCTTATTCATAATTTCCGCCATACCGATGCTGTGATTACCGCCATGGGGGAAAATGCCGGCCTCATACATGTGGATCAGGGGTATATCCGTTGCAATCTGATCCCCCTTGATGACCATCATTTCATCACCTCTGATCATGGCATTCAAAGGGTGCTTGAGAGATTTGAAAAGGATTGCCTTTATGTCGACCCCAAAGGGATAATCCTTGAAGGATTTCAGCATGGTTTTTTTGGAGGTTGCTGTGGCCTCCATCAGGGGAAGATGTTTCTGCTGGGCACACTGGATCATTACCCGGAAGGAAATAGGGTGAAGCAGTATCTCTCCGGCCTGCAGATTGAGATCATTGAATTATACAATGGCCCACTCTTCGACGGCGGGAGCATATTATTTACAGAGAACAACTGATATTGTTGAGAATAGATGTAATTTTGGAGACTTATAAAGACTTGAGTAATTGACTTATACAAAAAGCAAAAAACAGTTTTAATGAAAAAAATAA
>JAIOSQ010000128.1 GCA_021107535.1 Bacteroidales bacterium
ATTAGCTTTTTCATGCTTACAGTTTTTATGATTAAACATTATTTTAATAGCATCTTCCCGGAACTAAGCCTGAGTTCATAATTTTATCATGCTCAGTGACTTATTTATTCAAGAGTTCCTCTCTAATCATGGTATGCCCACAATCCGGACATTTGATCGTCGTGCATTTTTCACCTTGTTGGTGGGGTATTTTCTTGCCACATTTGGCACAAACACAAAAGCCACCGGTACCAAAAGCACCACCTTTATTGCGGCCTTGTCCACCACCCCGGCCCAATCCCCGGCCTTGTCCCCTGTTCAATCCTTTACCTGAATTATTCATTTTATTACGATTTTTAATTATACATATTTCAGTCACTTCAGCTAAAAGGAGAGCCTGGTAAAACGTTCTCGCTTCCGCTACTAATGATTCTTTTAAAATGGGTATAAGATATTCTTTATCCCAAGTCAGTCTCCTTTTTTCAACTCAGTAAGTTGTTTCTCAAGAGACGTTAATTGTTCTTTCAGTATCCTGACTTCATTTTCAAGCAGGGTTTCCTGAGAGACTTCCGGAACAACTTCATCAGAAAAACGGCCGTACTCTTGTCCGTACCGATATCCCATACCTCTTCCGTATCCAAATCCTCTACCATAAGCACGGCCATAACCACGGCCATAACCATGGGCAAATCCACCGGGTGTCATTTCAAAACCCGGACGATTATTACCTGCACAAAAACCTAAGCGTCTTCCTGTCATCGGGCCATTTGCATTTGGTCCTGTTCTGTCACCTCTTGGCATAATTACCTCCTTTTTTATTAAAATTACCTTTACAACATTTTCCATGTCCAAAGCCTCCTGCATGGTTCAGCAGGTTTTTTGAATGGCATTCAGGACATTCATTCATTGGTGAATTAATATTTATTTTGAACATATACCCGCAATCCATGCAGCGAATAATATTAAAGCGAAAATGTACATTCCCCCCATTGATGGTAAGCCGTTTACCTTGGAAAAGAAATGCTGCCATCTTCTTTCTGGCCTGCTCAACCAATCTGCTGAATGTAGAACGTGATATTTCCATTTCATCAGCAGCTTCTTCATGCGACATGCCAACATAGTCCGCCAATCGAACCGCTTCATACTCATCGAGGCTGAGCAATATCTGACCCAGTTCTGCTCCCGGCACCCCTACGGGTTTAAACTCGGTAAATATAGGCGGTTCACGAACGATCCTATTGCTTTTCGGACGGGGCATATGATATTTAATATTAATTTACGCCACAAAGATAATGCACATATGTGCATAATGCAAGAAAAAATGAATTTTTTTTGAAATAAATCTTGCTGGATGCTGGATGCTGGATACTGGATGCTGGTTGCTGGTTGCTGGTTTGCTGAATTCACAGTCCCATAGTCCCATAGTCTCATAGTCTCACAGTCTCTGAGTCTCTGATCCCCTGAATCTCTGATTCCCTGATTCCCATAGTCTCTGACTCCCTGATCCCATGACCGTTAACCGTTAGCCATTAGCCCGTGACCGTTTTAAACTTGCTCAGGCAGTATATATTCTTTAATTTTGTTTTTGTCTAAAAAAGCACTCCCATGAACAAACGTATTTTAATCTTATGCCTTGGCCTGTTCTGTGGCCACGCAATGCTGTATGCTCAACAAAACTTTCAAAATGTTACAGTTTCCATGGGGATCTCGGGACAGACAGGCCTGGGGCATGCCGTAGGCTGGGGAGATATCGACGATGACGGTGATCCCGACCTTGGGCTTTCAAACCAGGAAGGTGATGGGTTCTGGTTCTACCTGAATGAAGAAAATCACTTTACCAACATTACGGCTTCCGGCGGATTAAGCGGCCTGGGGGGTAATAAAATTATTATCGCGGAGGTTACAGGTGATGATTACAATGACCTGATCTTAAGAACAAGGAGCGGAACCCAGTATTTATTTGAAAGCAATGGTAACGGCACTTTCAATAATATCACTACCAGTGCAGGAATTACAAGCGCCTCAGTCTATAATATTGCTGATTTCGACAATGATGGTTACACTGATCTGCTATCCGTATCCAATGATAACTTCTCGATTTTATACAACAACGGAGATGCTACTTTTCAGCCTGCCCAGATTATCAGTCCTTACGAAAGTTTCTGGGGAGTTGCCGTACTGGATTATGACCGTGACGGATTCATGGATATCTACCATACCACGTACAGTAATCAGCCGAACATGCTCCTGCATAATAATGGGGATGGAACATTCACAAATACCACCTTACAGGCGGGTGTGCAATATTCCGATGGTGCGCATGCTATAGATGTAGGCGATTTCAATAATGATGGATGGATCGACATATACCTTGGCAGCTACTCCAGCCTGAACTGTTCACTTTTTAAAAACAACGGGGACGGTACATTTACTGATGTCGCCGGAACAACAGGCACGAGTGGACATCATGATACCAGGACCGTTGCATTCATTGATTATAATAACGACGGATGGCTCGATATTTTCTCATCTCATCATGATTTTTATTCATACTCCAATACGATGCTGCGCAATAACGGTGATTACACATTTACCGGGGTTGCTGTTCAACTCGGCCTCTCCGGTGAGTGGATAGGTGATTATTTCGGACAGGGATGGGCAGACTACAACCTTGACGGGGCTATCGACCTTTTCGCCGCCGGACACATCGACAAATATCGTCTGTTCAAAAACACCAATTGCCCGGGCTCCTTCTTAAATATACAGCTGATTGGTATCGAATCCAACACTAATGGTATCGGAGCCCAGGTTGATGTATGGGTTTCCGGTCAGCGAATATCCAGGAATGTACTGCCCGACGGAGGCTTTCATGACAATTCAGACCTCAAACTTCATTTCGGGCTTGATGGAGCATATTCGGCAGACAGTATCATCATTTACTGGCCTTCGGGAATCGTTCAAAAGCTATTTGGGATTAATGCAAATCAGTTTCTGACGATTGTTGAAGATGAAACCACAGGACTTGGTGAAGAAGCCAATATTGAAAATACTGATATCACGGTCTATCCTAATCCGGTTATCAGCACGGCTGATATACAGTATACAATATACAGTATACAATATACAAATTTGGTTGTGTATGATAGCTTTGGCAGAAAGATTGAAACCCTGGTTGAAAAAATCCAGGAGCCGGGAACTTACACCGTAACATTTGACACTGAAGGCCTGCCGGCGGGAGTTTATTTTTATAAGCTGATGGTCGGGGAGCAGGTGGAGATGAGGAAGATTATTAAACAATAGACCCTATGAATGATTGATAAAAAATTAGCTAATCAGGAAAAACAATGGCACAAGAAATAGAAAGAAAATTTTTAGTTAAAGGCGACTATAAGCCATATGTCATAAAAGAAGCAAAGATCATTCAAGGTTTCCTTTCATCGGTTCCCGAGCGCACAGTTCGTGTTCGCATAACAGGTGACAAAGGGTTTCTAACCATCAAAGGCATTGGCAATGCTTCTGGAGTCAGTCGTTTTGAGTGGGAAAAAGAGATTTCAGAAGAAGATGCAAGATCTTTACTTGAACTTTGTGAACCGGGTATAATCGATAAAACGCGTTTTACCGTCCCTGAAGCAGGCGGACTTAAATTCGAAGTAGATGAATTTTATGGTGATAACGAAGGATTGACAGTAGCTGAGATTGAACTGCCTGCTGAAGATCACCCCTTTGAAAAACCTGAATGGTTAGGCGAAGAAGTAACCGGCGATACCCG
>JAIOSQ010000296.1 GCA_021107535.1 Bacteroidales bacterium
AATAGTGTGATCAGCTTTACCGAGTTTGGCGACTTTGCCCTGGGCATCCTCTTCATTTATTACATTAAGAAAGATGATGATATCATGGGTAACCAGACCGTCGTGAACATGGAGATCAAGAAACGCTTCGAAACATTGGGGATCGACATGGCTTTCCCAACCCAAACAATATACACCATCGCAGAAAAACAGGATTAAAGTGACTTCTGACTTCTGACTTCTGACTTCTGATTTCTGATTTCTACTATCTGATATCTTTCAGCTTCTTCGCCTTCATGCGAAGCAAAGTCCTGCTTGATGTTCCGGGGGGGAGGCAATCTGTCTTTCCGATCCGGGCAGCGCCAGGGCCCAGGGTTCCCAGCAATTCTCCACTATGGGCATCGATGACTGTTCCCAGGTACATACGTTCACGGTCTGACCAGAGATAGTGAAGGTAGGCGGTGTTTTCGGTATTCAACGAAATGGCTGCCTCAATTTCTTCCTGTGTGGCTATATGGAAAGGGTGTTTGTAATACCTGCCTGCCAACTCCCTGTCCATCCCTTCAGGAACAAGGTCATCGGGAATGAAAAGTATTTTGTCTTTCAGCGTGGCGGATATCTCTTTTGGGATCTTTTTCGCATAGATCCCGCCCTTCGGACTTTTATCAGCAAGCGCTTTTTCTATCTTACTGACGAAAGTTTTAATGGTGAAGATCAGGTCATTTTCTGATAAGGCCAGGCCGGAAAATGATAATTTAAAAATATACTTTCCCCTGAAAAGCTGCCCGGTCATCTCCATGTCAGGCATAAGCGGAGAACTGTACAAACTGCGATCTACCATCTTTGAATCGAAGCGCCTTCCATCTTCCGAAAGGTACAGCATAAAAGTAAAAGACGGGAACCAGAAAATATCGCCTGAACTTTGCTGCCCTTCCCGGGAGGGGCCAGCCGAGAAGATCACATAATCATGACTTTTTGATGCGATGACCGAGGCCACTCTTTGGCTGCCCATAAAGATGATGCTGTCGCTGAGGGTCCAGTATTGCGTAAAGATCTTACGGATGGCTTCGTTGTACCATACCATATGCAGGGAATCGCAAAGGATGCCTGCTTCTTCTTCGGCATCAAACAAAGCTACGATCAGGGGCCGGCTTTTTAGCAGCCTTGCCTTTTTATGATCAGCGCGGATGAATTGAGCAACCGATTGGAACGCAATAAACAGAAAAATGCTTATAATAATGAGTTTTCGCATAGGGAAAGCTTATGCTGCAAAGATAGCAAGGAGTATTGAGATATTAGTATTGCGTATTAAGACATGTGGGTGATAAGCTAATGTTTGATTCAGGAAACAGGGATTTGCATGATGAAAACACATCCTTTTGCGGGAGCGGATTCGATAGAAACACTTCCATTAAGGAATTTTACGCGCGACAGGATATTTTGCAGGCCCAATGTTTTTTGTTCTTGTTTTTCCTCAACATCAAAACCTTTTCCATCATCAGAATAGCGGATGTCAAGCCATTCCTGACGAACATTGATTTGCAGTTCTATTTGCTTAGCATCGGCGTGTTTTAACGTATTGTTCACCATTTCCTGGATGATCCTGTAAAGCATGATCTCCTGGTTTTCGGGCAGGCGCTCTTTTATACCACTTAATTTGATTTGCGCATTGAGCCCCCTGGTATCAGCCAAATTATCAAAGAGGTCTTCCAAAGCTTCATACAATCCGAGCTTTGTGAGCAGGCCCGGCATCATGTTGTGTGATATTTTTCGAACGTCGCCGCTTGCCTGATCCAGGAATTTTGATGCTTTTTCAATCAATGCTTTGTTTTCAGGGCTTTTGTCACTGATCGCAGAAAATTGCATTTTTGTTGCAGAGAGCAATACCCCAAGGCCGTCGTGTAGCTCCCGGGCGATCCGTTTGCGCTCTTCTTCCTGCCCTTCTACAAGGAAACGGGCTGCCAGGAGTTTCTTTTCTTCTTCCAGTTGCCTGATCTTTTGTGAAGTGATGATCTTTTCTTTCTTCGCTTTATAACGGAAAAAAATGAACAAAAAGAGAGCAATTATAATGATGCCAAGCCCTGTGAAAAAATACACATTGCGTTGATTTGTTCTTGTGCGTATGCGCAGGTCTTTAAAGAGATTTTCATTTTCCAGTGACAGTATATGTGCCTGGTCTCTTTCTTTCTCGTATTTAAACATGAGATCACTGACAATTTCAGCCTTTTCAAGATTGAAAATACTGTCATTAATTTTGTCGAAACGAACATGGAATATAAAGGCTTTCTTAAAATCCCCTGCATCAAAATACATTTCTGACATATTCCCAAGTATCTCTTTTTGCCTGTATAAGTCAGTGCTTTCTATGGCCAATTGAAGGCAGGAATCATACAGGATCAGTGCCTGCTCAAATTTCCCCTGCTTGTAGTAAACCGATGCTTTACCCTGCCATGAGGTAATTGTTCCCTCGGCAATATTCTGTTTACGGTAATAAACCAGTGCGAGGTTATAATTCTTTAAAGCCAAATTGTATTTCCCCTGTTTCTGGAAAATAATTCCATAATTAATATAAATATCGTGAATACCTCTTGCATCATTTACTTCTCTGTAAAATATATCAGCCTGATGATAGTATTCCATTGCCCGAACATAATCCCCCTCTTCATTTGCCAGATTGCCCAACTTTGTGTAGAGTATGGCCATATTGGCAATTTTTCCATGTTTTTCATAAAATTCAAGACTCATATTCAGATATTTCCCTGCATTTTCAAATTCTTCCAGCCTTAGATATACTTCTGCCAGGTTGCATAGTATTTTCCCCAAGCGCATTCCACGTCCGCTTAACTCACACAAATTAATAGCATCGTGGAAATATATAACTGCTGAATCATATGTTGTTATTTCCCGAAAGTAGTTTCCCATACTGTTATAAATGGCTATCATCGCTGCAGTATCCTTTTTGTCAAGGTATATGCGAAGGCTCTTTTTATAATTGTCCAGAGCAGGCTTATTATTGCTATGGTTTCGTGTTATGTTCCCAATATGATAATAAGCTTTGGCCAGGCGTATGCTGTCCTGCAGCGAATCACATAATTGCTGAAACTTGTTGGCAAAAATCAGTGAAGTATTCAGCTCACCAATGCTGTAATAGATAAGACTTTTTTTGTAAAGAGCATCGGCACGGCCTTCCCGGTAGGCCAATGCCCTTGATAGCTTAAGTGCCTGATCGCAGAGCATGAGTGCAGAGTCCTGATCTATTGAGCGATAATCCTGGGAAAGCAGGATAAGCCTGTCCACTTTTGCCGTATTATCATCCTGGCTTGCAATAAGCTGGAAAAGGCTGTCCACATCATCATATGAGTGCGATGCATAGCATGCTGTCTGGAAGCCCACAGCCGGAATAATATATGCCAGAATGAGTATAAAATATTTCAACATCTTTGTGCTTATAAAATCTCTATGTCTGCATCTTTTGAAATGGTTGTAACCTTGCCTTTTGGAGTGCCATCTTTGAATACGGTAGTAGTCACAGTGTATTCGTTTTCTCCAATTTCAGCTGCAACCTCATCCTCGCTTGGGATACCATCAAAATCAGTATCGATAACTTTCACCAGTACTGGTATTGTTTGAGAATACCTGCCATCCTCACCCGGGGGATTCATTGCCCTTAACGTAATGGAAATTTCATTATTATCCTTATCTATATCATCCGGGGGCGGAGTTGGGATATTTTCATTAATATTTAACAGAACTGTAACAGTTGCTCTAACATAGATTGCGTTATGATCACTGATATACAGAAAATCAAGACGTTGGGTTGGTTCGTATAAAGCCATAATTCAATTATTTTGGATTAATAATTAATTAATTCTGATTTAATTAGTCTAAAATACTACAATATACAAATGAATACAAATTCATGTGTATTTATTATATCATTCTTGTTTAAAACGTTCATTAAATCAGTTCAATATCTGAGTTTTCCGAAGCATTTATCTTCACTCCTTTGACCCAGGCGGGCAGGTTTTTGATTCTGAACACCACGTCCACTTCAAGTTCAACATCGGTATATTCCTTGTCTGTTGTATCCAGCCGGAAATCAAGCTCATAAATGCCGTCATCCGGAATTTCCTGATATTCCCTGGGGACAAGTACCGGTGCGATCAGTTTTCTGATTTCTGCCACTCCTTTAGCTTTTATGGCCATCAGATCCGGCTCGGCATCATTTTTAACAATTTGTATGTCTCGGACATATCTGATCTTATCACTCATAATTTGCAATAATACATCCACAACAGATGAAATCCATAGCAGAAAACCACTAATATTTTTTCAGGTTATATTCTGCCATAGTTTTGGTTTTATTGGCAAGTACTTTTGTTGTGATAGATGGCAAAAGAGATTTCGGATCTCATAAGCAATCAGGAATATTTATTATAAAACAGGAGGTTTCATGAAAGCTTTATCCGAAACATTCAAAATAACCTTGTTCTTAACTTATCCACTTTGCGTTATAGTGATAATAATAATAGCAGTTGTTTAACATCTCAGCATTTGATAGGGAATGTTGAAAATGTAAAGCAAAAAACACCCCGTCACGGGGTGTTTTTTTGGACTTTTTGTGGGATTCACCGATAGCTCTGAAATTCACAAAAAAATGCGGAAAATATTCCTTTATGAATCAGATGGTAAGCCAAAGAACTTTTGGAGGTAAAGATTAAGAGAAAACAAATTTCGATCTTCTATAAAACAAACAAATAAATAATTAAAAAATGGAAGGTATTATGAGAACTTTAAAATTTGCATGGATCGAAACAATTCTTTCTTATGCAATGATCAGTTATGCAGGAAACAAACAGTTGCCACGAGTAAAAAAAATCTTACGCATCACACTTACTCAGGCACTGACAGAGCCCAAATTGGCAAAAGCCATGTATGCGCAGCTGAACATTAGTTTTCTGAGGTTAGAACAACCGGGATTCTATTCCGCAACAGTAAAACACACTGGCATTGTTTATAAGATCGAAGGAACGCGTAATGAATGGGTCAGGTTTTTTGTTAATAAACCGGCATAGGTTGGTGTATTGGGATAAGGACGTATGATAAGATTAATCGATAAAATCATTTTCAACAGCCCATCGAACCAGACCGGCAGTATTTTTTACACCGGCTTTATGCATCAGGTTTGCCCGATGGCTTTCAACCGTATGAAAACTGATAAATAGTTTATCCGATATTTCCTGACTGGAACATTCTGTACAGATGAGGTTCAAAATCTCAAGTTCCCTTTCGGTAAGTTTTGGGAATAGAGAACCGGTATTTTCCACCTTCAGTTCCTGCTCAACCAATCTCAGGGAAAGCCCTTCACAAAAATATTTCTCCCCGGCATGAACTGTTCGAATGGCCTTTTCCAATATATCCTTCCTGGTATCTTTCAAAAGATAGCCCGATGCCCCATTTTTTACCATCAATTTCACAAATCTTTTTTCATCATACTGAGAAAGCGCAATAATTTTCACATCGGGAAATTTCTTTTTGACCATTTTGGTGCATTTCAGTCCATCAAGTTTGGGCATGTTAATATCCATGAGGATAACATCCACGTGAATTCCTGACTCCAGTTTTTCCAATACCTGGTAACCATTATTGGCTTCGTCAACAAATGCAAAATCTACGATGTCGCTAAGGCTTGTTTTAATCCCATCAATGATGAGCTGGTGGTCATCGGCAATTAAAATATTGATCATAGTCTTGCTATTTATCAGTTAAAGTATGAGTAATGCTGGCAAAGGACAGAATTGGTATATCAAAAGATCTTACAGGATGTTAAAGAT
This sequence comes from Bacteroidales bacterium, assembly GCA_021107535.1. Lineage (GTDB taxonomy): Bacteria > Bacteroidota > Bacteroidia > Bacteroidales > B18-G4 > B18-G4. The sequence goes on from JAIOSQ010000296.1 coordinate 5,814, forward strand.
AGGGAGTTTTTTGGAATGGTCAAGGGTAGGGAATTTGTATAAAAAAAAGCAGGCATCCTTATCAGATGCCTGCTTGAATATATATGGAACCAAGCCCTGGCCTGGTGGATTGGCTATAGCTTTATGTTATAAGTTGTTCCGTTGATGGTAACTGTTGCGTCATCGTCGCAGGTTCCGTCGCCGTAGTCGAGGATGATCAAGGGAAGTTCTGAATGCTGAAATTCAACCACGCCACTCTTGATCCAGTAACAGTTAAGAGCAAATTCAAGTGCTTGGGTGACGGTTGCAGAAAGCGTACTGCCATTGGCGGCAATTACATTGTGTGTTCCGCTTATCATGTATACATCATCCCACCAGATAAAGAGAGTATTGTGGCCCTCGGCCCATTCACGCATACGGTCGGCAATCCAGGTGATGATCCCACCATCGGGTTTGATAATCTGTCCGTCGACATGCACTGTCCAGGTTGGGTTGCCGGAAGTGTTCAATCCCTGGTTGGTAACGATCTTTGTTCCCAGTACCTGGTGATTGTTCACGAAATAATTATCTGTGGTGGTAGTGATCACCGTACCAACAGCCCAGTATGGTCCGTTATGCTCAACGAGTATCTTTCCTCTGCGCCATTTGTTGTCGTTGCAAAGGCAGTTCTCAGTACCGAAATCAATCGTGATAGTGAACGGAAAGGCAAGTGTGTCGATGGTTACAATGACGCAGGGGCCCATAAAAATGGTGTCAAGTACAAAATCTTTGTATGATTTGTCCTGGCCGCGCATGGCTTCATCGGTGATATCTGTCAATTCGCTGAAGAGCTTGTCGGCAATGGCATCATCTTTTGCTGCATTGACATTCTGATTTTCGTTGTTTTGCGGTTCCGGGTCTTCATCCTTTTCACATCCAGTATAAAGAACAGATACGGCTACCAGCATAAACATGGCTAAAATTAATTTGTGAGTTTTCATAGGTCAAATTTTAAGTTAGTGGTTTTAAAATTGTTTAATTCAAGGGTAAATATAATGTTCCGGAATGCCCGTTCTGATGCCAGTCAAGACGGTACCTGCTTGGACATTCCCCTTCTGAGATCGGTTCATTGTTATTGTTGTATCCAAAAGTTGCTGTGGCTTTGATATCATTGGCAGGAATGCTGTACACCTGCTGACCTGAACAGGGAAGCCAGAGACAGACTTGCCTGAAAACAACTGATTCTGAGATCTGGGTATAGAATTTTTCCCCTTCGCGGTCGGTACCCCAGGAAAGCAAATTATCATATCCCTGGGAATATCCAAACCCATTTACCGCAAGTACAAGGTTTCCCTGTGTACCTGTGTATATCATGAGCCTGGTGAGATGCCAGTCCCTGGGAGGATGCCCGTTGAATGATATAAACACATGGGAAGTGTTTTTATGAATGACCATACTCACCACACCGTTGCCCACGAGTTCAATCACACCTCCGCTAACATTTTCCAGGCGTGACATCCCATTGATCATCATCTTCTTTCCGTCAAACACATTGGTAACTTCATAATTGTGAAATTCGACAGTCAAAAAAGCCCCCGGCATATGCCATTGCGTGTTCTGTTTGATCTTTATGATGATCACCCCTTTTCTGATCTTGGTCTTGATGCAGTTGAGGCCGTCATAGGTCAGATGATAAATAATGGTGTCGTTCACGATAATGACAGAATCCAGGGTGACATTGCAGGGCAGGCCCAAATCTTTGTTAAGACCGGAGCCTGCAAGTACATTGGCAGCATCTATCATGACCTCATCCGTATTGTCTTCTACGGAATTGTCATCTTTTGATAATTGTTGCACTGAAGATGAATCAGGCGGAATGTCTTCCGGTTCAGCCTTTTCACATGCTGTCATTACAACAGCTGCAAGAAGAACAATGAAGAGAAGCCTGATCAATTTTTGTGGTCTCATAGAACCTTGTTTTAAATAGTACACTAACTTTCTCATTTACCCTTATTTTAAAATTGTTTTTTTTATGGTGTAACAGTGAGAGACAGGGAATTCAAGGCACACACACCAAAAAACCCAAGCGCTCCTTCACTTAAATTTGTATTTACATTGGCCGGATCAGTTGGATATACACCTCCCTGCCAGTCGGTTTCGAGTAATAAGGATCTGACAAACCCTGCATGATCCGGACTCAGGGAATATCTTCTCTCATCGATCACTGTACCGGCAGGAAAAGAGATCTGTTCAACGATGGGCGCAAAGACCTGGCTTACATCAAGTGTCGGCAGGGTATAAAACAACAAGCGTCTTCTGCATGTTTCGGGATCATTATTTTCATATCCGGCTACCGCCGACCAGTCGAGAAGGATTTCCCACATAGCCGGATCCTCTGCCTCAAATGCGCTGGCTACATAATCTATATGATAAAATTCATCATCATCATTCTTGCTGTATTGCAATTCAGGGAATGATTTTCCAGCGACCATGTATGCTTGTGCAGAGAATATTTTTTCCTGATGGAGGATCAGCAAAGAATAGTTTTTGTTTAACAGCCCTACCACAATACTGTCGGTTTTATAGGTTCCGGCTTGTTGGGGGTCTTCGCTTAACTGATAAGTAGAGTCTTCATTGTTAATAATAACGTTGGCACCGCTGAGAGGAAGCGGCACATCGTTCAGGCCCGACACACTGTAATGAATGTCGATGGTTTGTACGATCGCCTCATTGGTGATGATACCATCAACAACAATATACCGTGTGCCGTTTTCGGGTATCGTCCAATCCGCCTCCTTCGCACAGGAAGTGAGTATTATTAAACCTATATATATCCATATCCTTTTCATCAGAACTTGAATTGATAGTTTAGTGATGGGATGATCTGTGATACTGAAAGTGTGGTTGGTACCAATTCATTCTGTGCATTATGATCGGCCGGAACAACATAGTTACCATTTTTATCTTCTATTCTGTTAAAGCTGATAGAAAACGGGTTTGTGCGGCCATAAGCATTATACAGGTTCAATATCAGGGAGTGCTTATAGCGGCTTTCGATCTTGTTGATCCTGAAACTTACCGACAGGTCCAGCCTATGATAATCGGGTAACCTGTCATTATTTTTTTCTCCGTATATGGGAACTGTATATCCATTATATTCATAGAAACTCACAGGTGTTGAGATAGCCGCCCCGCTGAGGAAGATCCAGTTGGCCGACATGCTCCATCTCCTCCTGGTGTCATAAGAAACAAACAGGGTAATGTTATGGGGCCTGTCCTGAAATGCCCGGTAAACATCTCCATTGTTCACCTCCGGTGTTTTAACAAAAACCCTGGAATAAGTATATCCGATCCATCCTGTCAGCCTGCCATAAGGTTTTTGAAACATCAGTTCAAGCCCGTACGACCATGCTTTCCCGATTCTTAGTTCTCCTTCTATAAGTGGGTTGTACAGCATATTTGCCTGGGGTGCATAATCAATGTAGTTGTGGAAATTTTTGTAATAGGCTTCGGCTGAAAACTTAATTCTTGTATCGAAAAGGTTTCTGAAATACCCCAGGGAATATTGATCAGCTTTTTGAGGTTCTATATTCGGCCCTGCAGGCACCCACACAGCCAGGGAAGTGAAAGGGCTTATATTGTTAGTGAGCTCATTCAGAAATTGGGTGGTCCGGCTGTAACCCGCTTTCACTGATGAATTCTTTGATATGGTGTATTCAATATTGAATCTGGGCTCCAGGCTGACATGGGTGTAATAAACGGCATCCTTCTCAACATCAAAGGTGTCAATCACATTATGATTCCCATCGAAAAAATAAACAGTGGTGGCGCCCAGATCCTGCCAGATGGGAAGCCGGAGGCCATAACGGAGCGTAAACTTATTACCGATCTTTTGCTTGTTTCCTGCATAAAAAACATATTCTATGCAGTTGTACTGGGGAACCTCATTGGTGCGATTACTGTTTGCCTCACCATTTAAAATGATATTGCCCGGATCGGTGCCGTTTATGGTAAGGGAAAACCCTGCATCGATGGTATTGCCGGGGTTTAGATACCAGCTGAGGTCATGTTTCAGGGCCAGGTTGGAAATGGAAGAATTCCAGTATTCCTTTTTATCTTCCGACAGGTATAAAAAATACTGGTAACGGCTGAAATAAACAGTGGTATTTGAAAACAGTTTCCGGTTAAAAACATGGTTCCACCGTAGTGTACCAAGCGTATTGTACCAGCTGATGCCATAAGTTTGTATGCCTGAATTGGTGCTTCTTTCCAGGAAGTCGTTTCCGATATAAAATGTTGCGAACAGCCTGTTTTTATCATTGATCTTAAAGTTGATCTTTGCATTGAGGTCAAGAAAGCCCACCTTTATTTCCTGGTCGAGATAGTACAATGGGGTCAGCCATTGCAATGTTGACACCCTGCCGGTAACAATGAATGAACTTTTATTTTTTATTAGTGGCCCTTCCACTGTGAGGGATGAGGCATAAGGGCCGATATTGCCCCCAAAACCAAAATGCCTCATGTTGCCGTCCCTGGTTTTTATATCCACTACCGATGAAAGCCTGCCACCGTACTTAACAGGGAAATCACCTTTATACACCTGCATATCGCTGATAGCATCGGGAGAGATAACTGAGAGGAAACCGAAGAGGTGAGAAGGATTGTACACGGGTGCTTCATCTACCAGGATGAGGTTTTGATCACAGTCCCCTCCCCTGACAAAGAACAGTGAAGATCCGTCTCCGAAGGACTCTATTCCCGGGATTACCTGTAAGGATTTAATAATATCCAGGTCTCCTGTAATGCCGGGAAGTTTCGAAAGTGTTTTATGGTTGAAGCGGAATTCACTGATCTGGTTATCCAGGAAAAAGGGTTTATCTGCTTTTGCAATGATCTCCACTTCTTTCATTTTTAAAAAAGCCTCCCGCATCTCCTGGTTCAGTTGTTTATCACTATCAAGATTGATCTTCAGGACAGCACTTTCGTACCCCAGAAAGGAAAAAATGACCCGGTGAGGCCCCGACGGCAGGGTCAGGGAATAAAACCCATATGCATTTGTTGATGTTCCCGTATAGGTGCTGTCTTCATAAATATGGGCACCGATCAGCACTTCACCTGTATTTTGATCTTTCAGGTATCCTGAAATAGTATAATGGGCGTCGGGGTCATGTGCAACATCTTCTCCGGGTTGTTCCCAGGAAGGATTCAGCACGATATGGTTTTCCACAAGATCATATTTGATCCCGTTTTTGCCAAGCACTTTTCTCAATATGTATTTAATGGATTTATTATATGCCTCGATGCTGATCAGCTTTTGTGCAGGGATGGATTGTGGACTGTACGAGAAATATATTTCTCCTTTTTCTTCTATTTCCCTGATGATCTCTTCCAGGGGGATATCATGCGCTACGATGGTGATCTTGCGTGAAAGGTCCTGTGAAAATGAAAGTGGGGCAATACATACAAGCATCGTAAAGATCAGGGGCCCAATACTTTTTATGAATATTTTAGCTGCTATGAACAAATTGAATCTTATTGACATCCATTACCGGAGATCTCTATTCCAGAACCATTTGGTTTCACCTCAATATCAATCGTCGACTGCAATACTTTCAATATAGTTTCCAAGGATTGCTGTTCAAAGGTAACTGTAATGCGGCAATTAAGTATTTCCGGGTTCAGTACGCTAATATCTTTATGATATACCTTCCTGAGCACATCAATAATTTCACTGAGCGGTGTATCAGTGAATTCGAGCCTTTTCGTTTTCCACGCCATAAAATTCGGATCGTCGTTTTCTTTCTTTACAATTTCACCAAACTGTTTCAAAACGACTGCTTTTTCTCCGGGATGCAACAACATCTGCTTTTCATTATAAACCAACTGAATCTCTCCTGACACGAGAACCACTTCAATGGTATTGTTTCCGGCATTTGTGTTCACATTAAAAGTCGTTCCCAACACCCTTATCTTCAGATCATCTGCATTAATAACAAAGGCTTTATCACACACGTGGCTTACATCGAAGAAAGCTTCTCCTTCAAGGGTCACGGCTCTTTCTTTTCCTTTAAATCTTTCGGGGTACTCTAAAGTAGAACCAGTGTTCAGGGCCACCATGGTGCCATCGGGCAATGTTGATTCTACAATTTGATTTTCTGCATAAAGGACATCAGAACCCGGCCTCATATAGTTCCAGAAATAAAATAATGCGGGAAGGATAAGGATAAGCAGTATAGCAGCAACACGTGCAAAACGGCGGTACCCGATATTCCTCATAATCTGTGGTGCCGGAGGTTCATTTATACCCGTTTTTTGTGCGATTTCAGCCCATGCCGTATCAAGGTCGGCAGAAGCCTCCATATGTGAAGCCTCCAACATTGCCCAGCTTTTTTGATATTCCTTAAAAAGCTGCTGATGGACAGGATCTGATTTTAGCCATGCGGATAACTCCACGACCTCATCGGCACCAGCCTCTCCTGAAAAGTACCTGGTGATAAGTGTTTCGTAGTATGTGTGCGTTTTGTTCATTTCTGCTATCTAATATACACATAAATGCCGCTATACCCTTATGGGTTTTTGAAAAATTCCATCATAATTAATAACACAGTGATATATTCTGCCAGTTTTTCACGCATATGTTTCAGGGCTTTTGACATCTGGGCCTCCACAGTTTTAATGGAGATCTTCAGTTCGTCGGCAATTTCCTGGTATTTCATATGCTCATGCCTGTTTTTCAGAAAGATCTCCCTGCACTTCTCCGGTAGCTCGTTGGTGGCTTCTTCTATCTTTGTTTTTAATTCTTCCGCGATGAGATGATCTTGCCCCATGTAGCCGTCATGTGGATCAAGGCCTTCAAATTCGATCAGGCTCCGGTCAAATTTTTTATTATCCCTGAGGGTGTTGATGCAGCGGTTTTTTACCGTGGTACTGAGATATGATTTCAGGGATCCGGAGGGGTCGATCGTGTCCCTTTTTTCCCAGAGGTTGACAAATGATTCCTGTACGATATCCCTGGCCAGGTCGTAATCCTTCAGGTATTGCAATGCAAAAAAGCAGAGCCCCTTAAAATTTTTTCTGAAATGATCCTCAAAGGTTTTCCTGTCAAGCCCGCCTGCGTTTATATGTCTTGTCTTTCCCAGGGTTATTGGTGTTTTTGGTTTTTACAAAGGTAATAGAAGCAACAAGATACAGGTAAATAACGAAATGTTGAGGTAATAAGTATCGAGGAGACCTCACAGGTCGGGGGACTAAAATGAGTATCCCAGCCTGAAATCAAGGAAATCGGCCACATGCCTGTGAGCTTTTAAGTTAATGCCCAGTGAGAACCATTCTGTTGCACGGAAAACCAATCCATATCTCTGATATATATAGTCACCTTTCTTATATGGCTTGAAGAAGTATACCCCTATCTGCTGGCTGAAAAGAAATCTGCCCAGCAGGAATTCGTTGCCCAGGGCGACAGAAGTCTTCTGACAGCTGATATCTTTGCCGGATTGATTAAGATAATACCTGGCAGCATTATCATAAAGCCATTCAAGACCTACGGTGAGAGCGTTAATTTTTGAAACTTGTCTGCTGCCTTTTAATTCTATTCCCGGAATAGGATAATAACGTTTATATTCATGCTGTTTGAATGCAGAAAAGATTGTAATATCGAATCGTGACTCAGGCGTGGCTGTCATCTTCCAGTTTCTTTTTGTCCTGATTTTGAATTCAGGCTCTCTCAGGAAATAATTAACACCAACAGCAGCCGTCGGATAGTTGATCCCTTTGTTAGGCTCTTTGATACCTCCATTTGAGATATGATTATAATTTGCAGATAGATTCAATCGCCATAAGGGAGATAAACGAATATTGAGGGCTGCACCGAGTTGAAGAGGGAAAAACAGGTAAGTGCTGTAGCTCATATTGTTCGGATTGGACAATTCATCATATGGCTTATTATGATAAGTCAAACCGAGCCCGGCTCTAAATGAAAAACTTATATTATTCTGAGCTCCAAATACAGGCTCGATAAAAAACAGAGATGTAATTCCATTCCCGAGGATGTCTTTGTTGTCAAAATTCCAGAATGTTAGTGAAACACCCAGCCTGGGATAACAATTACAGGTTTCCCAGGATTTTTCGGAGGTATATTGCCATATCAAATCGAGTTCAATACCAAATGGATAGGAATCTTTGACTTGCCTGATGGCTTTGCTGTGGATGATGATAAATCCTTTGTGGATCTTTAGCCCTACTATCTTATACGACTTGAATGAAGAACTATCACCGGAGGCCTGCATAATATTGCAGCTAAGAAAAAACACTATAATGACAGAAAAAAGCTTCATCCTTCGAATACCTTATGCATGATATGCTAAAATTAACGATTTTAGGTGAGTTAATCAAGTCATCTTAGATTCCCGGGCCTGTGAGGTCAGGGTGGGGGTTGAGGTTTGAGAGAATCAGGGATTGAGTGACTCAGAGAAGAAGATTCATGGTGAACAAAGTCCAGTGAATTTACAATTCCCTGTATGCCTCAGGAGGATTCCTTGTTCAAAATGGATTTCAGGTGTTTCTGCGGATAGAATCATATTCCAGGTTTTAGATGTATTGTTCAATTACTTGCAATTCAATCTTTCAAATCGTATATTAGCGAAACAAACGACCTCTTGTTCCGGTAATATCAAGCTATTTTATTAGCCATTATTATAATCAATCACCACCAAAAAACATTAAAAAAATGAAAACAAAATTATGTTTTACAGTTGTCCTGGCATTTATCATTCATTCGGTATTTGCAGGTACTTATTATGTTGCTCCGGATGGCAATGATTCATATCCGGGCTCAGAATCCCAGCCGTGGCTGACCATTCAACATGCTGCAAATGTGATGACTGCAGGCGATATGGTATATATTAAGGCCGGTACCTATAATGAAATGGTTCATTTGAGCATAAATTCCGGAACCAATGCAAATCACATCATCTTTTCTGTTTTTCCCGGTGATGAAGGAAATGTAATAATCGATGGTACAGGTATTATGGTGCCGGATTATACCGGCTTGTTTTATATAGATGATGTCGATTATATAAACGTTTCAGGTTTAAATATCCTGAATTCAAAGGAAGCAGGAATTATGATCGATTTTTCCACTCATATTTCAATAAATAATTGTTACATACATAATACCCATTCATCCGGAATTGGAGTGTGGGACTGTTCCAATATTATTGTAGAGAACAATGATATTGACCATGCATGTATGGGTAACCAGGGCGGGGCCATGGATATTCAGGAATGTTTAACCATTTCAGGAACAAAATATTTTGAAGTAAGAAATAATATGGTACATGATAATACTGTCGATTTGCTTGGTGGAGAAGGAATAGACATTAAAGAGGCCTGTGAAAATGGTAAAGTTTATAACAATGAAGTGTATAATCTTTCGTATGATTTAGGAATATATGTTGATGCATGGTCATCAATCTGTCAAAATATTGTGATATATAACAATACTGTTTATAACACAACGATAGGCATAGCGCTTTCTTCTGAATCGGGAGGAGTTTTACAAAATATTGATGTTTTTAATAACCTGGTATATAATAACCGGGAAAATGGAATTGTAATCTCTAATTGGGCTCAAAACGGATTGAGAAAATATATCAATATTATCAATAATACAATATATCAGAACGGGGAGCCGGGTTCCTGGGGTGGCGGGATCTTTATTGAAACTACCAATGTACAAAACATTGCTATTAGAAATAATATATGCAGTGATAATGCCGAATGGCAGATAGCTGTGAATACCATGAATAATATTACAGTTGATTATAACCTGATTGATCAGTTTATGGGGTGGAATGATCCGGGTGAATTAGAAGTAAAAGGTACAAATTATATAGAAACAGACCCCTTATTCGTAAATGCTGCAAGTAAAGATTTTCATTTGCAAGTCAATTCGCCATGTATTGATGCAGGTAATTCCCTGAATGCACCGGATTTTGATTTTGATTATTTAATACGACCCTATGATGGTGACAATAATGGATCGGATCTTTTTGATATAGGTGCTCATGAATATGGCTCAAATCCTTTTAATATTGATGGCGATCAGAAAAAAACTTCTGGTATTGGGCAAATCTATCCCAATCCATGCAATGAGATTATTTATTTACCGATTAAAAGTTTGGGGACAAATGAATTGCTTGTAGAGTTAATAGATGTTCACGGACATATTTTTCCTCTTATCAAGAAAGACAAGCAGGGGCCTTCCAGATTATCATTTGATTTATCAAATTATGCAGGAGGAATGTATTTTATGAGAATAAAATATGGAAATGATATAAAAGTTGAAAAACTTATCATTCAGTAATTAATA
>JAIOSQ010000026.1 GCA_021107535.1 Bacteroidales bacterium
GGACTGAATGATTCCCAGTAATTGTGATTTTTAGATAATTGCGTGCTTGCAGCCAGAAGCATTTTATCTGCCAGCTCAATGGCGAGATCATCATAGCCATAATCGATCAGTCCCCGAAACACCATGTAATCCCACAACAACCAGACAGGCCCGTTCCATTTGCAGCAATAATCAACATACGGACTGAACCAGGGGTCATCAGCAGAGAGGGTTGGAACACCATACCGGCGCCAGAATTTAGTGGTATCTGTCAGGATTTTTACAAGCTGTTCACCCCGATCTTCATCTGCTGCACCTGCCCAGAGAGGAAGGAAGCCAATGATCTCCTGCCGCCGAAGGTCTCTGTCCATAAAAAACCATGAATCATCTACCCGGTTGATGTGATAATAGAAGCCGCTTTCCTGATCCCACATCCGGATATTCAGCCAATAGGTTAGTTTTAAGCTTTTTTCCTCCCAGGCGACGGCTTCCTCTTCAAGGCCGAGTTCATGTGCCATCTTTGCAAGGTAGTTCATCTCATTGATCGCCATCAGGTTCAGGTCAAGGCATTCAAGCTCGTCGGAAATATCCTCCTTATCTACATCAAGGTACCTTTCCGCAGAAACCTGGAAGACGGCATTATACCAATCGCGTACATTCTCGATAATACCATAGGGACCCCATTCCAGGAGCCCATCGCCATCCGCATCGCGATTTTTTATCAGCCATTCAAGATATCTCTTGCCGGAATAGTATGCTTCTTCAAGAAAAAGCCTGTCTCCACTCACCTGGTATATTTCATAATTGATCCAGCTGTAAAATGGTGCGGATGTAGTAGCCATGGTATCCCCATAAAGTGTACTGTAATGTGGATATTCTCCTCTTCCACGAGGCCCGTGACGGTATGCGATCAGTCCATCCTCCCTTTGCTGTTCCATGTATACGCGTTGCGATCCCTGTGCAGACTCAGCATCCAGGTATACATATGCCAGCATGCTTAGTGATTCATGCAGTACCTGGTGTCCGTGTCCCCATCCCCACAGCGGTTCACGGGAAAAGACATAAAAGTTATGTGAAGTTTCGCCGGCGGGAGGGAGCATGCATCCCCTGGCAAGGTTGAAGGCACCCAGGTACATGATCTTTTCATCTGCCGTCATGGCAGAAAAGCGTGGTACACTCTCATACAGGGCTATATTTTGATCGAGGTAGTCTTGCAAATTCAGGGATTTGGCTTCATTGATCTCACTCATCATATCAGCTTCCGGCTCATCTTTCGATTGCATCCCACGCATATACCTTAAATTCACCGATTCACCGGGAGCAAGACTGAACTTAGCATGCAGGGCAATATATCTTGCACAGCTATTGCTTTCCATGTTCAGCCGGTCATCGCGATCATCTGAATAGAAATCAGTTTTTATGATATTATAAAACTCTCCAGGGGCTCCTGTGTAGGCCCCATAGGAATAGATCTCAAACCCGGCTGCAAAGAAATCCCTCCAATGTGCAGGATAGCCGCCTGCAGCATACAGATTGCTGATCAGCCGTTTCCGTGTTTCATAATGCGTGGCAATCAATGCATTGTCTTTCTCCCTGAACGCATCAACACATAAAGAATCCTTATCAAATTCAATAATCGGGTAGATTTCAATATCCAGGCTTTGGTCTGAATAATTGGATATACGCATATTTACCATTGCAACTTTTGAGCTGTAAACGAAAAAGCACTCCTGTACCTCAACTCCCGGCCAGGGTTTATATTCAATAAGAGCCATATCCGAAAAGGATGCCTTAACCTGCGGTGTACTATAATATTCCGATATGCTGTTAACAACCACCTCGTTCACTTTCCAGATGCAATACATACTGCCCGACTTGTCGGAGGTATAGCTTATGGGTTTATCTCCCGACCAATAATCCATCTTATAGCCTTTGTCCCCATAAAGCCGTGAGCGTTCCATTGCCGCCGTATAAGTGGTATATAAAGGATCATTGCCCTCTGCCTTGATCAACAGCCATGGATCGCTTATATCCAGTTCCTGTGATTTAATAATATTTGATTGAAGACTATAGAAAAGGACCAATACGAATAGCAGGATATTTCTCATGATGTATGGATTTGATATTGCTAATTTAAAACTTAAACTTAAAACTAAATTATTTTCTTTGAATGAATAAACAATTACATATACTCCTGATCGTAGTGGCAGCCATCCTCCTGCTCCCACTTATTCAGGTATTCCATGAATGGAAGTCTCTACCATATTATCGTATGATGCCATGAGTTTGCGCATTAATCTATTGGAAACATTGAAACGCACCTTATCAATCATTTTTACAGGCAAGATTCCGGAGGAAGTTCCACTAAGAAATGCGGATTCATAAAATTGCAATTCATTTATGCTGATCTCCTTTTCGCCAACTCCTATAAGCTTTTTGTCACACAATTCCTTCACTTTCTGCCGGGTAATTCCCATAAGAACCTTGCTTTCAGGTGTGGTGAAGATTGAATTCCCGCGGATAAAAAAGATGTTGGATTTACTACCTTCAGTGATATTCCTTTTTTTGTCGATAAGCAAGACTTCATAAGCATCTGAGGATGACATCAGATATTCGGCCTGTTTCCGTATTGCAGTATTCCATATTTTGGCGTTCGGCAGTTTGCGAATTGCCTTCATAGTCCTGATTTTTACACCATCAGTATATTCTTCCTGCGTAGGGTAACGGTGCACGACATAGCATGCCAATGTATGTACGTGAGCATTATTCCGGACAATGCAGAAAAGTATATTGCCATCATCAGAATTGCAGGCACGGATGAGTTTAGTAATACTTTGCATGATCATTACGGGATCGGGAACATCTTTTATTCCTGTGTAAATAGAAGATTGAAAGATACGGGCGATGTGTTCTTCAGCAAATAAGGGAATCCCATTTATCACCCGCAATACCTCATAAACAGTTTTCCTTCTTTTTATCCAATCAGGATCGAACTGCCAGCTTTCCATTAGCACAGCGTTCTTTATGAAGTACTCCCTTGTTGGTTCAAGCATATAAGTTTTAAGTTTTGAATTTTAAATTAGTGAGGCTCAGGTTTTCTAAACGCAGTGAAATGAAACCTCTAAGCTGATCTAATTCTGCCAAAGAAATAGTTTTGGGTATTTTATAATTCTAAGCAAATCAAACTTTTACTAACTCCAAACTCCAAACTCCGAACTTCATTCAAATTTCTGATTTCCTTCCCATTCTGACTTAAGCAGGCTGTAAACCTTCAAATTCATATAAATTCCACGCACACGCTCTCCCTGCCGTTCGATGCCTTCTAAGCTAAATCCGAGATTTTCGGCTATTTTCCAGGATCGGATATTATCAAGTGCACACCTGATCTGGATCTTATTGAGTTTTAGTTCATCAAAAGCATAGTCAATAAGAGCCATGCAGGAACGCGTCATGATACCTTTACCAACAACATTCTGTGCGAGCCAGTATCCGATCTCGGCTTTATTGTGTACAAGGTCAATCTGATTCATGGAAATCAAGCCGGCAAATTCTCCTTTGACCCTGATTTCAAGAACCAATTCTTTCCTGGCACTACGGGCACGATGCACCGATTTAATATAATCTTCTGTGTCTTTTACAGATTTGCTTTCATCTACCCAGAACAACCATTTTCTTAATATTTCCCTGGAATCATCTATTGATCTGAAAATTTCCTCGGCACTTTTGAGACTGAGCTCGTGAAGCGTTATTTCATCAGATACCTTTATCTTCATCAGAAATATTATTATAAATAATTAAATTATTTTTTTTGCAGCCCGGCGGGAATTTGCCAGATTCAAGTTAATAATGGCAAGCAATAGAATAACGGCACCAACCCATTGTACCCACGACAGTTTCTGATCATTGATGAGGTAATCCAGAATGATGGCTGTTACGGGAAAGAACAACTCACAGATCGTTGCAATGACAGCACGGACTTTTTTCAGCCCATAATAATAAAGGAATATGGCACCTGAGCCTGTTGTTACTGCAATGATCAGGAAGATCAGCCAGTTTTCATTTGTGATGTTTTCGAATTGAACATACGAGCCTGCTGACAGGACAATGATGAGCATAATGAGTGAAGTGAACCCATACCTGAAGAATGTGGCTGTTTGAAAGCTGTATTTTCCAAGGATTTTTTTGCTGAGCACCGTGGAACTGCCAAAGGCAAAGGCTGCCAGGAGGGAAAAAAGAGCTGCCTTCAATGTATTGTCCCCGGTATCAAAATTAGGGACAGAAGAGCCGAAAGTAAGAAAATAGCCTGCGATAATGGCAATGGATGCCCAGAAAAAGTAATACCTTTTCATTCGTTCTTTCAGGAAAATAACAGCAAGTGCAATGGCAAAAATGGGTTGCAGCTTCTGTAGCAGAATGACAATAGTGAGTTTTTCAAAATTTACAAGAAAAAGGGCATGCACCATACTCATGGTCCCTAGCGCTCCGCCTAACAATGCGATCAGGAAAAAAGTAATGACATCTGATTGGTCGAATCTCTTTAGTTCACGGTATTCCCTGAACAGGAATGTGTTCATGATCAGGAAAGCCAGTATGTGCAATATAAAGACAACAAATGCTACATTCAGGTTATACAGGTTCGGGGTCAGAACAATACCGTCCACTCCCCACAATGCAGCGGCAATGCTGATGGCAAATGCTCCTATAAGTTTTTCTCTCTTCACAATATTCTAATCAAGGCAGCAAATATCGTAAAAATCAGCTTCAGAATAGAAGCAAATCTATAAAAGAACACTGTGAAATTATCTTATCGGGCAATGATCACTTTTTTCCTGCTTAAAAAAACACCGTCAGTAATGCTCAATGTATACATCCCGCAAGCTAAATGACTGACGTTGATCCTCTGATCTTCATTACCTGATGTTACCCAGGTACCCTGCTTCTTACCTGTCAAATCATGGATCTGCAATTCGAGATAGCGACCATCACGGTTTTGAATTGTTATATCTATATAGTCATAAGCAGGCTGTGGATAAATGCCTTTGATCTCAAAAGCATATTCCGGGGATGTTCTTTCAGAAATACTTACCGGGTTGCAGGTGTTATAATAAATAAAGTTTCCTTTTCCCGGATCCCAGTTGCTGATCACAATGTCGCCGTTTTGCATGAATTCATAATTAATGGTTACAAGGTCATTAGGCATAATATGGTTTTTAAAGCTGATCCAGTTTTTGAGTTCTGTGAAACAATATTCAGACCTGTCCAGATAATTGTTGTTAATGAATACACTATTGATTCGTTCAATGATTTGATGATTGAGGTAGAATACGCCTCGTTCGGCAACAGGAACTATGTTTTCAGTATTGCTCTGGTAATTAAATTTTCCCAGGTCTGACATTAAGATGGCTTCAACAACAGATGTCTCAGAGGCTGTATAAACAGGAATGGGTTCCCAAAAATCACAACAACCCTCCAGAATTGTCAGCGGCCCCCACCAACTTCCGAACAAGAGGTCATTGATCCCGTCGTTGTTGATCTCTGCCATGAGAATGCCGGAACCGTATCCTACATGATTGGACTCCCATGAAGGAGGTGAGTGTTGAGGAATGGGGTGTATGAAGTTAAATTGTTTGATTTTTCCATCACCCCCAAGCTGGTCATTCCCGGTCATCACAATGCAGGGTGAGGCGGAAGGGCTTACCCTGCCAAAATCAACTGAATTCATGAAGTTAAGGGAATTCTCAGAATACCAGTCCCAGTCTTCATCAATATGCCCCTGGTTATCTGCAAAAAACACGTAATTATCAGTGTATTCGCACACAAAGATCAGGTCAAGGTATCCATTATTGTCGACATCTCCGAACTCAACATCCAATGCCCCCATTTGTATATTGGATTGCCAGTCGGCGACGGGGTTGAAAGTGCCGTTGTCATTGTAAAATATCCTGCCGTAATCATTTTCCTGGCTATACGGTTCACCGCAGGCGACTGCAAGATCAAGGTCACCATCGGCATCCGCATCACCCAGGGCACAACTAAAAGTATAAAAATACTGGCTTTGAAAGGAAGGAGTCCCCTCCAGTTCCTCTCCGTTATTATAGTATATCTTAACTTTTCCAGGGTAGCCAAAACCGTTAGGGCCAAGGTAAACTGAGACAGCAATATCAATATCACCATCATTGTCGATGTCTCCTGCAGAAAGATGCCCATGATAGTCAATATCATTGGATTGCCAGTCCGGGAGGGAAGGAAAAGTACCGTCGCCCTGATTATAATACACGACCAATCTTTGTCTTTGCATGTCATTCCCATTGGCGACAATAATATCTTTCCAGCCGTCATTATTGATGTCGGCAATGCCGAGGCCGGTAGCGTAATGCCCTTCGGGGCTTGTCTCGAAAGATGGCATTTGTTCAAAAGGGATCTGGCTGAAGAGGATCACGGGACACAGGATAAAAGGAAGAAAAAACAATTTTTTCATGGCGTTAAAATTTTATCCAAGATACGAAAATGAACAGGACAAATGATCTGTTTGTTAAAATTAAACAGGATATTTTGTAATTTTATATTTATTTAGCTGATTTACCTCTGCACTTTAAATATAAATTGGTCAACATAGAATGATGCCATGAAAACTAAGTACATCCACTTTACTCTCGCCCCACTGATTATTATCCTTGCAGTACTCTTACTGGCGATTTCCTGCAAGAAAGAGAACAATGACAACAATGACAATCCTACTCCTCCAATACTACCGGAGTGTAAGATCATCATACCAGATGACAGCAGCATGGTACAAATAGGTAACATTGTAAGTGTAGAAGCCTCCATCATAGGATTCAGTTCTGATGCAAAGGTTGCTTTCTCTATCGACACCAGCACGGTATCCGAAACATCTGTGGATCCGTATAATTTCCAGTGGGATACAGAGGGATGGGAGTTGGGATCTCATATTGTAAGGGCTGATGCTTATGATGAGAACAATTTGATAACTGATGAAATTATTGTTTTTCTGATCGATACCATCCTGCCATTAATGCCACCGGTGCCTGTGATCAATATCGCGCCTGAAGAAGGCAATACAGACACTATCTTCAGTTTTGATGCTTACGGTAGCTACGACAATGAGGACCCTGCAGAAGCCTTGCTATTTCGCTGGGATTTTGAGGGGGACGGCTACTGGGATACTGAATTCACACTTGAAAGTGAATTTGAACATAAATATACCCACCCAAATAATTACCAGGTCAGGCTTGAGGTAATGGATACAGACGGCATGATATCCGATACAGTGAAAAGCCTGATGGTTGGGCATTCAGGAAATCCGGATGCCTGTGAAGGATATGTGACTGTTCCGCATGGTGGCCAGGTTTATCATACGGTCGCCATCGGGGATCAATGTTGGCTCAGGGAGAATTTGAACATTGGTGTAATGACGAAAGGGGGAGAGGTACCAAGCAACAACGATACCATTGAAAAGTATTGCTTTGATGATGATACTGCGAACTGTAATAAATATGGCGGCTTATATATGTGGAAAGAAATGATGAACCATTTTCCCCTACAGGGTTCACAGGGTATTTGTCCCAATGGCTGGCATATCCCATCGGATGATGAATGGAAAGAGCTGGAAGGATTTGTTGACAGCCAGTATGGTGTCGGTGATCCTGTATGGGATGAAATTTATTACAGGGGTTTTGATGCCGGGAAACACCTGAAAGCCTTACTTGGATGGATATCCGGCGGTAATGGTGACAATATATTCGATTTCAAAGCCCTGCCGGGAGGGTACTGGGAAATAAGTTTTTCATTTGTCAGAGCAGGAGAAGAAGCACATTTCTGGAGCTCCACCCATGACAGTGGTCATAATGGAAGGGAAAGAACTCTGAAATATGATAATGATCAGGTCTCACGATCCTATTCCTGGGATGAGTCAGCATTTTCAGTCCGATGTTTGCGTGATTAAGTATTCTTTTAAGAAAATCCAGGAACAAATTCCTAAGCACTAAATAGTGAAATGAACTCTTAATCCCGAAAAGCATTAATTTTGCGCAGTCATTTTATGAAAAAAATAAGCTATTTAATTATATCGCTTTTATTGTCTGCATGTTTTCGGGAATCGGAGACTACCAAGCCTATTGTAGCCGTTAGTATCTTGCCTCAAAAGTATTTTGTCGAAGCGATTGCAGATACCCTCGTAAATGTAGTTGTAATGGTTCCTCCGGGTGCCAGCCCGGCAACATGGGAGGCAACACCCAGGCAAATGACAGCCCTGGGAGATGCTTCAGTGTATCTTATGATAGGGCATATCGGTTTTGAAAATGCATGGATGCCAAATATAAAGAAGCTGAATGAGGAGATGAAGGTGCTTGACCTGTCGGAGGGCATAAATTTGCTTGGCATAGAACACAGGCATGGGGAGCATTCACATATTGGCATTGATCCACATATCTGGCTATCGCCTGAGCGGCTTGCACTCATGGCTGAGAAAACTTATGAAGTCCTGAAGATCATTCTTCCGGAAAATCATGAAGCTCTTCGTGTCAACTATGATAAGTTGATGGAAGAGATCGTATCACTTGATAATTTTATTACAGAAGAGCTTTCCGTATACAAAGGAAGGACTTTTCTGATCTTCCATCCATCCCTGGCATACTTTGCAGATGATTACGGACTGATCCAGGAATCTATCGAATATGAGGGCAAAGAACCATCGCCGGCACATATGAAGGAGATGATCGTCCTTGCCAGAGAAAAGGATATTAAGATTATCTTTGTCCAGCAGGAGTTTGATATAAGAAATGCACAGATCATAGCAAAGGAGATAAAAGGAGAAGTGGTACAGATCAATCCCCTGGCATTTGACTGGCCTGATGAGCTCAGGAATATCACAATTAAATTAAAAAATGCCTTTCAGAAATGAATAACATCCTGATTTCAATAGAAAACGTTTCGGTGATTTATGACGGAGTTCCGGTTCTGGAAGATGTGAAAATGGAAATTAAGCGGAATGATTTCATTGGTATCATAGGGCCCAATGGCGGAGGAAAGACAACATTGGTGAAGGTCATATTGGGTTTGATCAGGCCGGAGAAAGGGAGGATACGCTATTTCATCCCGCATAATACAGGCCACAGCAAGATCGGATATCTACCCCAGGTCCACAGTTTCGATAAAAAATTCCCTGTCAGCGTTCAGGATGTCATCCTGTCGGGCTTGCCTGAGGAGCGAAAACTAATTTCCAGACATACAAAAAAAGATATTAAAAAAGCCAGGGAGTGGATGGAAAAACTCGGGATCAGCAGTTTGCAAAATAAAGCAATTGGTGCTTTATCGGGAGGGGAGATGCAGCGGGTTTTCCTTTGTCGTTCCCTGATATCAGAACCTGAAATGCTCATCCTGGATGAACCGAATACTTACGTTGATAACCTCTTCGAACGTGAGTTGTATGAAGTGTTGAGAAAGCTTAATGAAAGAATGGCAATTCTCCTCGTTTCTCACGACGTGGGAACCATCACATCTTATATTAAAAGCATTGCCTGTGTGAACAGGCACTTTCACCATCACCCATCAAATATTATTACCGAGAAACAACTGGCATCTTATAACTGTCCCATACAGATCATCACACACGGGGATGTACCGCATACTGTACTGGGAAAACATGATCATGAGCACTGATGTTTGAACTGCTGGCATATGAATTCTTCAGGAATGCCCTGGCTGCGGCTGTGCTGGCAGCCATTAGCTGTGGGATTATCGGAACCTATATTGTTTCACGACGAATTGTATTTATTAGCGGTGGGATCACTCATGCATCTTTCGGCGGTATCGGAATAGGATATTTCCTGGGGATCAATCCCATTGTAGGTGCGGCCGTTTTTGCTGTACTTTCAGCCCTGGGGATTGAATATTCTTCACGGAAGACTGAGATCCGCGAGGATTCTGCTATTGCCATCATCTGGGCGCTTGGAATGGCCATAGGAGTCATCTTTGTGTTTATGACACCCGGTTATGCCCCAAACCTGATGTCATACCTTTTCGGGAACATACTGACAGTCACAGCAACGGACCTGTTTATGCTTCTGGGATTGACGTTTATTATACTGATCTTCTATATTCTGGAGTATAAAAATATCCTCTACATTGCTTTTGACGAGGAATTTGCAAGGGCCATGCGGCTACCCGTAAATATGATCAAATATGTGATGATCATCCTGATCGCACTCACCATCGTATTTAATATCAGGGTGGTTGGTATCATACTCGTAATTTCGCTTCTTACCATACCGCAAACCATTGCGAACATGTTTACCAACAGGTTTTTCAACATTATGGCCCTTTCGGTATTGATCGCCCTTCTTGGTACCATTTCAGGATTGATCCTTTCCTATCTCTTCGATATTCCTTCCGGCGCAGCCATCATTTTCTTCCTGGTAGTGTTGTTTTTCCTGGCCAGAGGCTTTAAGTATTTGTTTAGGTAAATAGGTTTTAGAGACTGAAGGACTGTGAGA
>JAIOSQ010000318.1 GCA_021107535.1 Bacteroidales bacterium
GTCTTTTGTGATGAGCATAAAAAAACCTATTGTAATTTTGTTTGTAGAAAAAGAGAAGGGGTGAAGATTTAAAGTGAAGAAGTTGGCATTTCGCAATTTCTGATCTCTGATTTCTGCTATCTGATCTCTGATATCTGATTTCACAGCAGAACCAGCAAATAGCTATGAGCGTGTGTTAATGTTAGAACAATTTTGTAATCAAAAATCGATATCTTTTTTTACCTCATTTCTATTAATGCGCGTTCAACTTCTTCTTTGCTTACTTTTTTACCGGTACGTAGCCATTTAAAAAACACTTTAAATGAATTACTTAATGATAGCAACAAAGGCAACATAAGTAAGGTTAAAAAGGTAGCCACCACAATTCCATAAGAAATAGAAATAGCCATAGGCTTAAGAAATTGCGCTTGTCGGCTTTGCTCTAAAAGTAGAGGTGAAAGACCTGCCACTGTTGTCAGGGAAGTTAAAAAGATCGCCCGAAAACGTGAAATTCCAGCTTTGAGAAGAGCCTCATTGTATTTAACACCTTCTTTTAAAAATCCGTTAAACTTACCCACCAAAACCAAACCATCGTTTACCATAATCCCGATTAATGCTATGATACCTAACCACGAAAGAATATTTATAGGCAAACCATGCAAGAAGTGCCCTAACACAATTCCAATCAAGCTAAAAGGAATCATAAATATTAACAACAATGGCTGACTGTATGACCTGAATGTAAAAGCGATAACCACATAGATAAGCATAAGAATTATAAATCCAACCTTAACAAGCGAATCTTTGGTTTTTTGAGCTTCTCTGTTCTGACCTTCGTAGGATACGGAAACCGAAGGATATTTCGAGATGATTGCCGGAACAATCTCGCTTTGTATACCGGCTAAAATATCTGTAGGGCTGTCTTTGGTTGATTTTAGATCGGCAAAGACCTGAATTTCCCGGCTGCCATTTAAATGATTGATAGCAACCTGGCCCCGCACTATTTGGTATGATGCAATTTCTGAAAATGGAACCCGACTGCCCGAAGGAGTAATAATCCACATGTCGTCAAGGTTTTTAATGGATGAACGATCTTCTTTAGCATAGCGAACCCATATCTTTATTTCATCTTGTCCACGCTGAAAGCGTTGTACCTGAGCGCCAAAAAAACCTGAGCGCACCTGGCTCATTACCGACTGTAAACTAAGCCCCAATATTAATCCGTTTTCTTTCAGTTTTATGTTTACCTCTTTTATCCCGGCTGGATCAGTATCGGCTACATCTTTAAGCAATGGGTTAGCCGTCATTTGGCTTTTCAACTCCTTCTTAGCTGCTTTCAATTCCTGTATGTTGTTTCCAAGTAAGGAAATTGAAACAGGGCTACCGGCAAAATTACCACCCGAACCAAAAGTTAAACTCTCAACACCATTTACTTTGCCAACCTGCTCGCGGATAGAATTGGTTATTTCCTGGGAGGAGAAATCTCTGGTTTCACCGGGTAACAAATTAACAGTAAGCGTTGCTTTTGAAGTGCCGGGACCTATTCTTTTGATGATATTTTCAACCACTTGATGCTTTCCCGTTTGTTTCTTAGTGAAATCATCATTTACCAACCAAACAGCTTCCTCAATAATTACTGCAATAGAGTCGGTGATCAGCTCATTTGTCCCTTGAGGCATATTGAGGTTAATGACCACTCTATCGCTTGCAATGGATGGAAAGAAGGAAGTTTTGACAATGCCACCACCCAATACGCCTAAGGATATAATTAATAATGAAACGGGTATTGCAAATCCAATAAATTTATTTTTCAATATGAATTTTAAATAAGGTGCATACAAGCGATCTCTGATAAACATTAAAAAGTTATCCGCGTATCCATTTATTTTCTTAAAAACATAATCGAACCTGCTTTCTTTTGCATTGCTTTTTTTATCGGCTAATGCTTTGGAATGTGCAATATGAGCAGGCAAAATAATTAATGCCTCAATTAAAGAAACGAGAAGTGTAAGTATTACAACCGTAGAAACTTCGCTAAACATATCTCCCATTCGCCCGTCTAAAAAGTAAAAGGTAGAAAAAGCAATAACAGTTGTTGAAATAGCTGCCAATATAGGTGGAATTACTTCTATGGTACCATCCAGTGCAGCTTGAACAGGTGATTTCCCTCTTTTGTAGTGCTCGTAAATATTTTCGCCAATCACAATCCCGTCATCAACTAAAATACCAATAACGATAATCATCCCAAATAAAGAAAAAACATTAATGGTTACACCCAGTTGAGCAGTAAACATAAACATGCCCAAAAAAGCAATGGGCAAGCCGGCAGCTACCCAAAAAGCCAAACGTACATTTAAAAATATAGCAAGAAATAACAATACTAAAAGAACACCGTAAAAAATATTCTCCAGGAGCAAGACTGTACGTTGCTTCAGGGTTATCGATAAATCACTGGAAATATTTATTCTTAAATTATTATGCTGATCATTAAAATTCGTGATATAAGCTCTAACCTCTTCGGCAGCAGCCAGCATATCTTCATTATTGGTATTTCTCACCGAAACACTTACCGCAATTTTACCGTTATAAAAAATCCGGTCAGGTATTTCTGACCATTTATCTCTTACATCAGCAACATCACCAAGGCGAATAATATTCCCCGATTTATCGGCTCTAATTATTAAGTTGTGAAGATCATCGCCATAATATTTTCTATTATTCGCTCTTATTAAATACTCTTCGGTATTGGTTTTAACGCTTCCACCTGTAATGAGAATATTTGTTTGTCGTATGGCATTGGCAACAGTTTCAAAAGAAAGATTGTAAGCTCTTAAATCTTTTTCGCGCAAAGCAATTTCAATTTCCTGCTCAGGAAAACCGCTTAAGGTAATTTGAGAAATACCTTTTAAGTTTCGCAAATCCATTTCTATATCTTGTGCAAATTGCTTTAAAGTAGTTAGTGGAATATTTTCCCCGCTTATAGTAAAACTAATGGTTTCCCGAATATTTTCAATTTTCGAGATTATGGGTGGTTCCATTCCAATTGGGAAAGATGGTACTTTGTCAACGGCATTCTTTACATCTGCCAATACTACATCAATATTTTTACCTCTTATTATTTCAACGTTTATAATTGCCGAGTTCTCTTTTGAAACCGAGGTAATCCGATCAATACCAACAATTCCTTTTAAATTATTTTCAATTTTAAGCACTACGCCTTCTTCCATCTCATGTGGCGATGCGCCCGGATAAAGAACACTTATGCTTATATTTTTTGCATCATTAAGCGGGTGGTAAGATGAACTCATTGATAATGCGCCAATTATTCCAAATGAAATAAATACAAGTACTATGATATTTACAGCAACATTATATTTTATAAAATATTTAAGAATACTTCTCATGAGCCTTATTTCGCTTCGTTAACCTTATTCACTTTCATGCCTTCATAAGCACCAGGCAATGGCTTCGAAATTATTTCGGTGCCATCAAGCAAACCTTTAACCACAACTGTTTCATCATTAAAATAAACTGGAATAATCGACACCAAATATAAACTGCTATCTTTTACTGCAAACAGCTTGTCGTTTTCAAACAGTAACTTCCTGTCAATTTCAAAAGCATTTGTTTCAGATTTGGCAAGCAAATCAGCTTCTACATACATTCCTTCCCGCAAATCTTTGGCAGTCACTTCAACAAAAACCCGTATGGTTTGTGAAGCCTGATCTATTTTCCCATTGATACGTATTACTTTTCCCTGCCAACTTTTTGTTCGTTCAATATTATTCAGCTCAACAGGATTCCCGATCTTGATAAAATCGATAAAACTATTGTTTACGGCTAATTCCAATTCATATGTATGCGCATTTATAAATTCGCCTAATTTTTGTCCCTGGCGGATTAAAGTCCCTGGTGTTACCAATGCTTCAGTTAGCACACCATCAAACGGAGCTCTAATTGTATATTTACTTAATCGAATATCAAGGGTCTTTACATTGTAATACTGGGTGTAGAGGTTCCTCCCTGTTATAAAGAACTTTTCCCTGTCAGAATTTATTTTTGGTAATTCCGGTAAA
>JAIOSQ010000130.1 GCA_021107535.1 Bacteroidales bacterium
CACGGTGTTAGGATAACAACTTTTACTTCCCTGCTTGCCCGCCTCTGGAGGGTTCTTATTCTTATTCCTTGTTCTTGATTCTCTATTCAAAATAAATGCCGCATCAAGCGGCATTTATTTTGTAGCCTTGGAAGGAATCTTTTCGAACGATTTCATTGATGGAATGCGTAAACTCCACGGTTTGAAGGTACATATGGAGGAAAGGGGACTGCTGACCGCTACAGCGTAAATCCAACAAAAGGCAGGCGGGGCAAAGGAAAGAGATGCAAGAGAGGAATCCAACTACTCTGAGAGGAGGGAATTCATCGATAAGAAACAGGTATCATTCCAATAGGAGAATTTCCTTCAGAAAAGTAAGGGGGGTATTCCGCAAAAAGCGTTTTTCCTTTTTTTAAGCACCCTGTCTAAAAGCTATTAAATCTCGATCTCGATCTGCATTACAACCCCAAAACTACTAATCCATTTTTCTCCCTTTTAAAAATCTCGTCCCCATAAACACGCCTTTCTTCATAAATCCCCTCTCCGAATAGCTTCAAAGTTTTCGCTTTGTCCATAAACAAAACGCGTTTAAAACCTGACTCATCTTTACTTTTCTTCTCAGGTGGGGCTATGTAATACCAATATACTTTCCCTGCTTCCTTGTTTTCCATTGTAATCCTGCCCTCCCATTTTTCAATCTTATCGTCAGGGAACTTATAATGTTCATTATCAGGTAAGTTTGAATCTACATTTATAAAAGTGGTAACTTGTACACTCATTTCTTTCTTCCACCTATATTTCACTATCGCTAAAGCTAATATTTCACCTTTTAAGGACTCATTTTCCATATCATATCGCCTGATATACTTGCCTTGATTATTATATTGCCTATAAAAATCAAAAGCCAATTTTAAACCCCACATTATAACAGCGAACGCAGAAGCTGAAACGAGGGAAATGATGATTGATCGCGTGTCTGTGTTAATGATACATAATAGTATATCGTAACTCATAATGCATATTTAAATGTTTATTGCTCATATAAATCTTCCTTATCGACCTTTATTACTATTTGCCCACTTGAAAGATCACTTGGACGAGATAAGTATGATCGATCAACAATCTCTTCCCCTTCAATCAAGCCGTCAACAATTTGGATATAAACACCACCATTCGTTAGCAAATCACCAAGCACAACGCTTCTTTGGAATACCATTTCATTCCTATATATGAAAACGTATTTTATCTCATCGCTATACCTACTGTGTACCACAGCATGCCAAGGCACACACAATATATCCTGCAAATAACCTGTAATAAATTCAGCATGTGCCGACATGTATGATTTCAATGGCTTATAAGATGGTTGGTCCTCAGGAATCATATGCTTATATGAATCAGGGGAAATATAAACAGTAATATCCCAAATGGAGTCCTTAAGGTATGTCGAGTATCTCTTATCGAAGATATCAGTAACTATACCAACAAATTCCTCTTTGGGAAATGCAGAAACATCAATTACACATGTATCCCCAACAGAAATATTAGCACAATCCTTACTGCTAATATAACCTTCAAAATTATAGTCATTGGAGCAATTTAATTCTCCATTCGCCCATACATTTATTGGGAATGTCCGCTTCGTAGCCTTTTCAGTAGACACCTTAGGAATGGAGATAATCACCAAAATCAGTTTATTTGCTTTCTCATAGTCATCCTCATCATATCTTACCTTCCGCAGGTGTTCTATAGCTTTATCATAATCGCCTTCATTATATGAGTCAACACCTTTGCTAAGATCACTCTTACATGATAAGAAAGCGACTCCAACCATTAGGAGCAGACAAAGTAAAACAGATCTTTTCATAATATATTTATTGCTTTATCATTTTTACCACCGACACCCCTTCCTCAGTCCTCAACACACCATAATACAAGCCCTCAGACAGCCCTTCAGGAGTCCATGTGTAGGCATGAATCCCGGGAGTCAAAAATG
Organism: Bacteroidales bacterium; assembly: GCA_021107535.1. Classification (GTDB taxonomy): domain Bacteria; phylum Bacteroidota; class Bacteroidia; order Bacteroidales; family B18-G4; genus B18-G4. The sequence goes on from JAIOSQ010000130.1 coordinate 1,976, forward strand.
CACTCATAGCCTCTTTTACTACCACTCCAAGGGTGTTACAAATGGCAAGCTGAATATGGGAGGGTTCAGTCAGTTCGTATTTGATGGTGGTGGTGGTGGTGAAGGGGTTGGGGTAGACTGAAACCTCTCCGTCAAGTGATGTTTCTGAAACTCCAATCATACAAGCTTCCTCAACCTCGGCTTGGCTGTTGCATCCAGGAGCATTGTCATATATCTCTACTGTTCCGTTTGGAGAAGCAAGATAGTCACAGACACTTTGCACATTACAAACAGAAAGACTACCATTATCTGTTATTATAAGATTGCCATCAATAAGCTGTACTTGACTAATTCCTTGAATCTCACTTAGGTTGCTGTTACTCGTAATGCTCAAAGATGCTTCAATCATTGTTAGGTTATTTAATCCAGTAAATGTTGTTAATGACTCATTATTGATTATATCTACACCATCTCCAATATAAGTAAGGTTATCGAAACCAGAGAAGTCCACTAACCAAGGGTTGTGATAAAGTGAAAGTTCTCCAACAATTGAATCCAACATAGTCAACCCTAAAATATGGGTTAGTTCTAAGTTATAATCAATATCCAATAATCCCTCAATTTTTCCTACGCTATTCAAACCTTGCAAATTTATTAAGCTATTATTTGAACTGATTCTGACATCACCATAGATTATAGTAACATTATTCAATCCAGTTAAGTCCGTTAATGAATTGTTGTGAGTAATAAACAAGTTTCCGTAAATAGCTGTAATACTATCGAGTCCAATTAAGTTACTAAGAGAATTATTGGAATGAATACTAATATTTCTGCCTAATGAATCAAGATTTACAATAGCACTGATACTGGTAAGAGAATTATTGCTTACAATGTCTATGTCATCACCTATTATACTTAAATTGTTGAGTCCATTTAAGTCTAACAAACTCGTATTCATAATACCCAAACCTTTGCCGATATATGTTAAACTCTCAAGTCCCGTTAAACTTGAGATGTTTTCGCTCCATGCCATGCTTATACTTTCGCCTATAGTGTCTAAATTATTTAATCCCGTAAGTTCTGTGAGAATTGGACATAAACGAATCTCTAACTCACCTTGTACTTGGGTTATAGAACTTAACCCTAACAAGTTAGAGATATCATTACCACTAATATAAACATCTCCTTCAATCTCTGTACACCCAGGGTAATTTATGGGAAAGTTATCAATTTGTGATTGGGTGGTGAATTCAATTCCATCAGGAAGGCAGGATTGGGCATTGAGGGTGCTTGGTATCAAGAATACCATTATAAGAATGATCAAAGTCCTATACAACGCCTTTGGATACTGCCTATGGCAGTGCAATGTGGTATTCATAATGTGGTTTTTTGGTGTATCGTAATCTGCTCAGCTAATATACGAAAACATTCAGCGATCTGCAATATTAATTAGGATGTATTGCTAATCGATCTCCTGAAGGTAGCCCTGAAACACCTCATCAAACACTTTTGCATAGGATTTGAGGCAGTTTTTTCCTGTATTGGTGATCGTTCGACTTCGCTCACGATGACAATTCAATTTTTTTGTTCAATATTGTTCTCGACTCCGCTCGAACAAGTGTGTGACATTTTATAGTTTTGAGTATGAATGTCACTTCGCATAAATTAAGGTCGAGCGAAGACGAGACCTTATAGGCTGACAAAACATACGTTGTCATCGTGAGCGAAGCCGAACGATGATCTTTCTATGAAATACCCCCTTGTCATCGTGAGCACTTCGCTTTGCTCAGTATAAACTCCGCCGAACGATAGCAAGATGTTGTGCAAACTGCCGGAAGGTGCAGTTAACATTTCCTGGAGCCAACCGCATAGGGTCCTTCCACCGTGTCGTTGCGCTCCACGGTGTTAGGATAACAACTTTTACTTCCAACCCTCAACACCCAACCCTCAACACCCAACTTAAAACTCAAAACTCAAAACTCAAAACTATATATTACTATCTTTGCACCATGGAATCCAAACGTCAGCACCGGATATCAAAGCTTTTTCAAAAAGACCTCGGGGAGATCTTTCAGCAGGAGGCAAGGGATCATTATAGCGGGGCAATGATCACAGTGACCAAGGTGAATGTGACCCGCGACCTTTCCGGTGCGAAGGTCTATCTCAGCCTTTTTGCAACCAAAGATAAATCCGGGCTTCTTGATAATATCCGCAAGCATAAAGGAGAGATCCGGTATAAACTTGCCTCTCGGGTACGCAACCAGCTCAGGACAGTGCCTGAACTTGAGTTCTATGAGGATGATTCACTGGATTATATCGAAAATTTAGAAAACTTGTTGGAATAGCTGTTTAAAGCTTGAAATCGTGAATCTGCCCCTTCATATTGCCCGCCGTTACCTGGTATCGAAAAAATCACACAATATTATCAATGTGATATCCGGAATATCAGTAATGGGAATTACTGTCGGAACAATGGCTCTGATTGTTGTGCTATCAGTTTTTAATGGCTTTGAATCGCTGATCTCCTCTCTGTTCAACTCCTTCAATCCCGATCTTGAGATCACTGTAGATAAGGGAAAGACTTTTAGCCTGGAGCAGGTAAATGCTACTGAGATAAAAAATATTCCGGGGATTCTTTACCTGGTGGAGGTTGTGGAGGAAAATGCGCTTCTCAAAAACGGTTCAAGGCAGTTCATAGCCAGGATGAAAGGGGTAAGTGAAGATTTTCAACTGATGACTGAAGTGGATTCCGCCATCATCGACGGAGAGTACAGGCTGCAGCAGGGGCAAAGGGCCTGTGCTGTTTTCGGGGCAGGTGTATCCTATCACCTGGGGGTGATTCCGGATGATTTTGCAGATCCCGTCGAAATATACGTGCCCAGCCGTACAGCGGATTTTAAACCCGGCCTTGAACAACCTTTTAATCAAGCCAATGTCATTCCCAAAGGCGTGTTCTCAATCCAGCAGGATTTTGACCTAAGCATTGTTCTCGTACCTCTTTGGTTTGCAAGGAACATGCTGGAATATACCAATGAGATCACTACGCTTGAAATTGGGCTTGCGAAAGACGCAGATGTGGATGCCGTAAAATCCTCCATTAAGGAAATAGTAGGAGAAGGTTTCAGTGTGAAAGACCGTTTTGAGCAGGAAGAAATGCTTTATAAGATCATGAATTCCGAGAAGTGGGTCGTATTCCTGATCATGGCATTCATCCTGATGATCGCAACCTTCAACGTCATAGGTTCATTGTCCATGCTGATCATCGATAAACAAAAAGACATTGCTGTGCTTCACAGCCTGGGAGCTGATTATAAATTGATCCGGAGGATATTCTTGCTTGAGGGATTGCTGATCTCTTTTTCAGGTGCGTTTATCGGCCTCATTTTGGGCGGCCTGATAAGCTGGGTTCAGCAAGAGTTCGGAATCATCAGGCTGGGACAGGGAGATGGATCCTTTATCATTGACGCCTATCCTGTGCTCGTCAGGGGCATCGACTTCCTGTACGTATTTCTGACAGTATTCGTGATTGGCTTTGCTGCTGCATGGTTCCCGGTCAGAAGGATCTCCGGAAAATATTTTGAGCAGAAACTGGCCTGATTGAGCAACGAGCAACGAACACCGAGCACCGAGCAACGAACACCGAACACCGAGCAACGAGCATATAACAATTTATCAATTTAACAATATTTCCGGTAGCCGGTGACCGTTAACCGTTAACCGGTTTTTCAAACTCCCAGACAACCATTCCATATCTCCGCTTGTCTGAAAAACGAAACCTTCATATTTCAATTTATATAAGTATTGAATCTTAATTGTATAAATGGGAATTTATATACCTTTGCGATTCCATAAGTAATATTAACAATATACATAAGTACATATTATGAAAACAACTATTACGTCTAATGTGATCAGCAAGCTTGTTTTGTCTGTTCTTTCTGTAATGTTTGTCCTTAGTGTAAGCGCCAGGGATATTGTTGTCAGGGAAAATGGCAGCACCGGCATTGACATAAAGGTCAATACCTATGAAAATCTACGTTTTACTGCCTCACTTGATCTGATACATAGCTACAAGATCAGCACTGAAGCAGGGATGTTCACCGAATTGGTCGTTCCCGGATATTCTTCAACATTCGTTCCTGGCGCACCCAAGTTGCCTGTGAACAGGGAACTCATTGAATTTCCTTTCGGAGCTACTCCGAAGATCAACATACTGAATTATCAGGTCAGGGAGTTTGACCTTGCCGACCTGGGCATTCAAAATCTGCTTATGCCGGCTCAACCTCCTGCCCCCAAGGACGGTTCTTATGTGCCTTTTGAATACGATGCATCAGCATATGCGATTGATGCGTTTACCGATGATGATCTTGTGAACGTAGAAGTCCTGGGCATCATGCGCGGCCTCCGCATTGCCAGGCTCAACATCTCCCCGGTGCAGTACAACCCGGTAAGTGGGAAGATCCGCGTTTATACCGATATTGAAGTGGAAGTGATCTTCCAGGGAGCAGATGTGATTGCAACCCTTGAGAATAAAAAGAAAAATGAAGTTCCGTATTTCCGTTCTGTGGGTGCCAGCCTGATAAATTACAAACGGGAGCAGTCAGCGAACAGGGATACCATCACCAAATATCCTGTAAAATTTGTAATTGTTGCCGATCGTATGTTTGAAACACAATTACAGCCTTACATAGAATGGAAAACAAAGAAAGGTTTCACCATTGTAGAGGCGTACACCGATGAAGCGGCAGTAGGAAATACTACCACATCCATTAAAACATACCTCGAAGGGCTTTATACTGCGGGCACAACATCAGATCCTGCACCTTCTTTTGTGCTTTTTGTGGGTGATGTTGCCCAGGTGCCTGCCTGGAGCGGAAATGCCGGATGGCATGTCACCGATCTGCTATATGTTGAATACACCGGCGATTATTTCCCGGAAGTGTATTACGGAAGATGGTCGGCTACCAATGCTGCTGAACTACAGCCGCAAATTGACAAAACTTTGCAGTATGAACAATATACCATGCCGGATCCTGCCTATCTTGATGAGGTGGTCATGGTAGCAGGTATGGACGCCGGCCATGGCAACGACTGGGGCAATGGCCAGATCAATTACGGAACCGAAAACTATTTCAATCTGGCCCACGGACTTACATCTCACACTTACCTCTATCCTGAATCCGGCAGCCATTCAGCCGATATCATTCAAAATGTCAGTGATGGTGTTTCTTTTGGGAACTATACCGCTCACTGTTCTGCCAGTGGCTGGGCCAATCCTTCCTTCACTATTTCGGATGTGGCCGGCCTGCAAAACCAGGATGAATATTGTATCCTGATCGGAAACTGCTGTTCATCCAATGAATTCGATAATTACTGTTTTGGCGAAGCCCTCCTCCGCGCAGAAAACAAAGGCGCAGTTGGTTATATCGGGGGAACCAACAGTACATACTGGGATGAGGATTATTACTTTGGGGTTGGAGTTGGCGCAATAACCGAAGATCCTCCTGCTTATGAAGAAACCACTCTTGGCAATTATGACCGTGCCTTCCATGATCATGGCGAACCATGGGAAGATTGGTATGCCACTACATACGAGATAATTTTTGCCGGAAACCTCGCTGTAACCGAAGGTTCACCCGGCTCGGCAGAATATTACTGGGAAATTTATAGTGTAATGGGCGATCCTTCTGTAATGTGCTATTTTGGTGTTCCCGATCCACTGAGCGTTTCCTATGATCCCCTGATGCCACTTGGATCCACATCATTTACCGTCACAACAGAACCTTATGCCTATGTTGGTATTTCAAAAGATGGAGTCCTTCATGGTGCAGCCCTGGCTGATGGTACCGGTGTTGCTGTTGTAGCACTTGACCCGATATCGGTTCCCGGTGAAGCCGATGTTGTTGTGACCAAGCAGAATGCACAGCCTTATATCGGAACTGTCCTGGTGAATAACCCTGCAGGGCCTTTTGTTACGCTTTCCGATTATCAAATTAATGATGCTTCAGGAAACAATAACGGATTGGTCGATTACGGGGAAAACATCCACCTCGATGTTGAACTGGAAAACCTGGGTGCTGCCGATGCCAATGATGTTGAAGCTACCCTGACATCCACCGATGAATATATTACCATCACGGATGATTTTGCCCAATGGGGAACCATTGCCGCAGGTGCTACGTCTATGCAAATGGATGCATATGCCTTCGACGTTGATGCTATCATTCCTGATCAGCATGTAGCCGACTTCGGACTTGATATCACTGGTACCGGAAAAGATAACTGGTATTCCTCTTTTAACATTGTTCTGAATGCACCTGTACTCGAAACAGGAATTGTCGTTGTTGATGACTCCCAGAGCGGGAATGGAAATGGACGATTAGATCCGGGCGAAACGGCTGATATCATTGTTCCTGTCTCGAACAATGGTCACTGCGATGCTGTAAATGCTCTGGCCACACTGAGCAGTACCAGTAATGACATCGTGATCAACACCGGCAGCCAGAATATAGATACCATTGCTTATGGCGCTTCGCAGGATGCCATCTTCAATATTACGGTTGATGATGATATCAATCCCGGAACTTCTGTTCCATTTGAATTTGACCTTGATGCAGAAGGCTATACTTGTGAGCTTGACTTCTTCCTCGTGGCAGGTCAGATTCCTGTCCTGATACTTGATTTCGATCCGAATAACAGTTCATCAGGAGAAATGAATAACTGTCTGACAAACCTGAGCGTTGGGTCTGATTATGCCACAACCATTCCGGAAGAACTTCAGATATATTCATCCATATTTGTTTGCCTTGGAATTTACAGTACTAACCACGTCCTTTCAACTGCTGAAGGACAGGCCCTTGCTGATTACCTCAATACAGGAGGAAACCTTTATATGGAAGGAGGCGATACCTGGTATTATGACGCGCAAACTGCTGTTCACCCAATGTTTGGTATCAGCGGGCTGGAAGACGGCGGCGCTGATCTGGGAACCATCCTCGGTCAGGCTGGAACCTTTACTGAAGACATGACCTATGCATACAGTGGAGAAAATAACTATATCGATCATCTTGCACCCAATGGCACAGGATTCCTGATATTCAACAACCTGATGCCATCCTATGGTACCGGTGTTGCAAATATTGGAAGTACTTACAGGACCATCGGATGTTCACATGAATTCGGTGGACTGGATGACGGAACATTTACCAAAGACTACCTGATGTATAAATACCTTGAGTTTTTTGGTATTGATGCCACATGGGTTGGACTTGATGAAATTGAGTTATCCCACGATGCAATCAGCATTTATCCTAACCCGATGAACAATACTTCGAATATCCGTGTTGAGGTAGCTAAAGCAGGAACCCTGAGCCTTACAGTGTATAATGGCACAGGTCAGGAAATTGCAAGACTGGCCGACAATCTGTTTGTAGATCATGGTGAGCAGATATTTGTATTTGATGCTTCCTCCGTCCCCGGTGGCATTTATTACTGCGTGCTCAGCTCCGGAGAACAGAAAGTAAGCAGGAAACTTGTTGTGATTAAGTAAAAACGCACTACACATAACTTAGAAAATCAATATCATGAGAAAATCATTATTTGTTTTGTTTATCACGCTGTTTGGTACCTGGAATGCCTTCGCTTATGATGGCTATGAGGTTTCGTTCAGCCAACAGTCAGATTCATACCAGCTTGAATTTACTCCTGGAGATGTATCTGTTTCTGAACTAACTATCGACGGGCAAACCTATTCTGTTATTATGTTCGAAGGGAGCATCCTAACAAAAAGAGCAGGCTTTGCCGAACTGCCATTCATTCATTCAGCGGTCATGCTGGAAGCGGATAATAATGTTGATCTGCAGGTCACCGGTGGTGATTATGAAGATTTTCAACTGGCTTTTCCTTTGCTTCCTTCCCGCGGGGTGATCTACCGTGACCAGGATCCATCCACCATCCCTTATGTGATCGATCCGAAATCATTGACAAACTCATGGTATCCCGGAAATCTGGCAACACAGACACAACCATACATCCTTCGTGATGTAAGAGGGACAAATGTTTATGTGTATCCGTTTCAGTATAATGCACAGAAAAATATTCTGAGGGTGTACAAAACCGTGAATGTCTCACTTGTGAATAATAATACTGCAACGGTCAATCCATTGGAAGAGCATTCCACAATTGTTTATGAGATGGATGCCATCTATGCTTCTGTTTTCATTAACTATCAAGAGAATAGGGATGACCTGACCATTGGTGAAATGGGCGACATTCTTGTGATCTGCACCGACCGTGATGAAATTGCCATGGATCCGTATATCCAATGGAAAAAGGAAAAAGGGTACAATGTGACCAAAGAAGTGGTTACAAGCGGAACAAATGTGAACAGCCTTGTGCAGGATGCCTACAATGCCAACAATGATCTGTTATATGTGCAGCTTGTGGGCGATTGGGCAGATATCAAATGTAATACACTTTCTTCAGGGTCACCTATGGATCCCCAGGTAGGGTGTGTAGCCGGAGGAGATGAAGTACCCGATATCTGTGTAGGACGTTTTTCCGCAGAGAATCCTGCGCATGTGACCACACAGGTTGACAAAGTGATCAACTTTGAGAAACTTCCTGATATGGGCGCTGACTGGTACAAAACTGCCACAGGTATCGGTTCCAATCAGGGACCGGGCGATGATGGTGAATTGGATTATGAGCACCTGGATGTGATCTTCAATGATAAACTGGATCCATTCACCTATGAGACTTTTAACCCTATTTATGATCCTACCGGCAGTATCGGCGATGTAAATGCTGCCGTGAATGGCGGAACCTCTGTGATCAATTATTGCGGCCATGGCTCTCCCACTTCTTGGGGATCAACCGGTTTTAGCAATAGCAACGTAGCCTCGCTAACAAATGGCGACATGACCCCATGGATCGTTTCTGTTGCCTGTAACAATGGTGACTTCCATACAGGAACCTGTTTTGCCGAAGCATGGCAACGCAAGGATGGCGGCGGTTCAGTGATGTTCCTCGGAGCATCTATCAGCCAGCCATGGGATCCGCCAATGCGCGGACAGGACTATTTTGCCGATATGTTTACCGGAGGCTATGATTATTCAGCCCATGCCGGACAAAATGGGATTAGCACTACCGAAGGCAGAACAACTCTGGGTGCAATTATATTCAACGGACTTGTCTTGATGACAACAGAATCCGGCGGTTCGTCCGACTGGGAAACAGCCAAAACCTGGAACCTTTTCGGAGATGCTTCCATGCAGGCCAGGTCTGATACCCCGGAAGATTTGACCTTGTCAACCAATGTTGTAATGGTAGGCATACCATACGCTACTATGGTTACTGCCGGAGGAGCCCCTGTTGAAAGCGCTATGGTTACACTGAGTCAGGATGGAAACTATTTTACCGGAATTACTGATGCATCGGGGAACGTTTCCATTATACACACTCTTATACCGGGAGATGCACTCCTGGTGGTGACGGCCTTCAATACTGAAACCATTTATGAAATTGTTACGGTAATACCTGCCAGTGGTGCATATGTGATTTATACCAGCCATACAATAAATGATGATGCAGGCAATGCGAATGGTTTGCTTGACTACGGCGAATCAGTGATGTTCAGTATATCAATGACAAATGTTGGTTCTGAGGATGCGAATAATGTTGAGGTGGTTCTGTCTACGGAAGATGATTATATCACCATCACTGACGGAACCGAAAACTACGGAACCATCCCGGCAGGGGCAACCATTGAGATCGAAAATGGATTTGCCCTCGATGTTGCAGCAAATATCCCGGACGAACATAATATTATATTCAATCTCGAATCAACCGGAGAGGATACCTGGAACAGCTCATTCTCGGATATGGGTCATGCACCGGTGTTGATGTTCGGTGGATATACTATTTCTGATCCCGGTGGCAACGGCAATGGCAAACTTGATCCGGGTGAAACCGTGGACCTGACCATTACCGTGAACAATGACGGATCTTCTGATGCCGCTGGCGTTGTGGGTCTTTTGTCATCCACAAGTGAATTTATTGAGATTACAACTTCATCCATGACATATGGTCCGATCACTGCCGGTGGATCATCCGAACAAACATATACGGTGACTGCCGGATCAGAAACACCTGCTGGCCACTCAGCTCCGTTTAGCATGGATATCACCGCCAACCTTGGTGTGAGTGGTTCGGGAGAATTCTTTATCATAGTAGGACAAATACCGGTTCTGGTGATTGATGTGGATGCTAACAATAATTCCGCAAATAAAATGATGACCTGCCTGGATAACCTTAGCGTGGGCGCTGATCTGGTTGATAGTTGGCCGGATGAAATGACTTTATATTCATCCATATTTGTCTGCTTAGGCACTTATCCTGATAATCATGTACTTGATGCGGCCGAAGGACAGGAACTTGCTGACTACCTGAACGAGGGCGGAAATGTATATATGGAAGGTGGCGACACCTGGTTCTACGACCAGGAAACCCCTGTTCACAGCATGTTTAACATCAGTGGTGTTGCAGATGGTGGTGCTGACCTGGGTACTATCCAGGGACAGCCAGGTACCTTTACCGATGGCCTGAGCTATAATTATAACGGGGATAATAACTATATTGATCATATTGCTCCGACCGGTGATGCTTTTACGATTTTCAAGAATCAGATACCCTCGTATAACAATGCCATTGCCTATGATGAGGGGACTTATCGTACCATTGGTTCTTCCTTTGAGTTCGGCGGCTTGATCGATGGTGATGCCTCAAAAGATTTCCTGATGTACCAGTATCTCGATTTCTTCGGTATTGAGAGTATTTGGGTTAGTGTACCGGAAACAACTGCAGCTGTGGTAGAATTCGGGCAGGCATATCCCAACCCCTTCACCGGTGAAACCAATATAAGCTTTTCGCTGAGTGAAGAAATGAATATCAGTATTGATGTCTACAATATGAGCGGACAAAAAGTCACGACTCTTGGAAATAGCACCTATACTGCCGGTACGCATATTCTGAAATGGAATGCCGGGGCCGATGGAGTTCCCGAAGGGATATATTTCTTCAGGATGCTTACCGAAAATGAGGTGATCACAAGAAAAGTGATCCTGATGCACTAATATATAATGAACTTTGATGATAAGGGAACCTTTCAAAAAAGGGTTCCCTTTTTTGATATCAGAAATCAGACATCAGAAATTAGAAATTAGAAGTTTTGGTTGCCGGGGAAGTGGAAAACACCCACCAATTTGCAAATACAGTTAGCAGCAATCCGGCTGTTCCACAGGTATATACCGACATCCCCCAGAATAGATTGAACAGCTCCCTGCCAAGGAGGTCGTAAATGTTCCCGCCTATCAATATGCAGCTCAGAATAAATAGTATTTTATAGTATACATTAAGTTCCCTGTATTTAAAGAGCAGGTAAGTGATCAGGGGCAAAGTAAAGATGAAGGCATTATTGCTGGTGAAGGCAAGGAGGGGAATGAAAGATATCAGGATGATAAATATGCGAGCAGGGGCATCTGCTGCTTTCTTTTTAAATAAAAACCAAAGGATCAATGTGCCAAGCAGGCCAAGAACAAGAAACTGATAGATATACCTTCCCGTTTCATTCATCTCCAGAAACCTGACAGGCGTAAATCTGGCAATAACTGAAAAGAGGGTATGATTGCCTTCTTCCAGTAGGCCCTGCTTGTCTGCCATCTCTATGCCCAGTTCCCTGATCCAGGAAGCATACAGCTCAATAAACCCGGTGATATCAGGATAAAAGACAATGGGAAGAATAAACAGAAGGATCGTGAAACCTGCAAAATACATGCTTTCTTTAAACTTTCGCAACACCAGCAAGAAAGGGATAAAGATCAATGCAAAAGGTTTGATAAAGATGCTGGCAGCCATTAAAACTCCAAACCCGGCTGCTTGTCTGGCAAGAAAACACCTGAATGCATACATATAGGCTCCCAGCAGTAATAAATTTACCTGTCCCAGGTGTAATTCCCTGAAAAAATGCGTCCCTACAATGATTGTAGCAAGTATCAGGCTTCCTGTGATCCGGGAATTCATCTCTTCTTTCCCGGCGAAGATCACCTTCATATTATATAGGATGAATCCGAAAATAAAAGTGAGGAAAACCCAGTACAGAAATTTAGAAACAGTGAATCCGGGCAGGGTAAGGGGAATGAAAAACATAGCGGCAGGGGGAGAGTACTTATACACATAATGTTCGTAGGGATCATCCTCCACCGCCCTGTAAAGATCTTCACCGTTCACCATACGTAAAGCGGTTTTCTGATATACTTCAAAATCCCGCATCAGGAAATTATCATTGATAAGTTCAGCGGCCAGGCTTCCCATGCTGATCAGTAACAGAAACAGTATCCATTTATAATTTGAACTGAACAATGTTTTCAATTTCATTCGTAATTGGATTTATTGGCCTTGTAAAGATAATTATCCTTTGGTTTTGAAAAGGATAAATTTTCTCCGTGTCATATTGGCTTCGCCGACCGCGTTCGCATAAAGCTTTAGCGGTTGCGAAGCTCGTAAACTCGGTTCTCCGTAGCTTGCTACGATATTCCTGCATAATTGCAAATAAAAAAGTCAAACCAAAAAGACTTCTTTATCAGTAACTTACACTTCACTTAACAATTTTTAACATTATTCTACGAAAATAATCGTAATAAAATTTGCTTCTACGACGTTTGTCGTATATATTTGTACGAAACTTTTCGTAGATAATTTTAATTATGTCAAAAGTAAAAATGAAACCCACCGAAGCAGAATTGGATATCCTTTCCATTTTATGGGAGCAGGGCCCAAGCTCGGTCAGGTATGTGAATGATAAGCTCAACATGGCGAAAAGGGTTGGATATACCACTACCCTCAAACAACTTCAGATCATGCATGAGAAAGGGCTGGTGTCGAGGACCAGTGATGGTCGCACACATATTTATTCTGCCGAGGAAGGAAAAGAAAAGACCCAGAAACAACTGCTCGACCGCCTTCTTGATTCAGCTTTTGGTGGATCAGCTTCAAAACTGGTGATGCAGGTACTGGGAAGCCATACATCAAGTTCCAGGGAACTGAATGAGATAAAGGCGCTCATTAAAAAACTGGAGGAGGAAAAATTATGAACATCATTGAAAACGTTTTTTCCGAGCAATTTATCTATGCCCTGGGCTGGACGCTGATACACTCACTATGGCAGGGAGCCCTTATCGGACTGCTCATTGCTGTGGCAATGGTGTTGTTGCACAAGTATTCGGCAAAGCTTCGTTATTTTATTTATAGTATATCATTGCTTGTGGTAGCAGGGCTGGCTGTAGTCACTTTTATCAGTTCATATGCTACTTTTCAATCATCAGATGTCAAAAGCAATCTCCCGGCTAGCACATCCGGAGTATTTTTTAACTCCGGAGAAACTACCATGTCATTCTCAGGACCAGCCAAAGAGCCTGGTAGAATGAAGACCTTTTTAATAAGTACTGCAACCTACTGCCGTACTCATATTCCTCTCTTTGTCACCATTTGGCTGCTGGGTATGCTGGCATTCATGCTCAGGTTTCTCGGGGGATATGCACTGGTCAGGCGTTACAAACATCATCGGACGAAACCTGTCAGGGGTGAATGGGAACAAAAGTTTGCCAAGCTCGCTCAACGCAGCGGGATTACGCAAAAAGTACGATTGCTTGAATCCGCCCTCATTAAGCTACCTATGGTAATAGGCTATCTGAAGCCGGTAGTGTTGCTCCCTCTGGGTGCCATTAGCGGCGTTCCTGCGGAACAGATGGAAGCCATACTTGCTCATGAATTGGCCCATATCCGGCGCAGGGATTACCTGGTGAACCTTATTCAATCATTATTAGAGGTCATCTTTTTTTATCACCCCGTGGTATGGTGGCTTTCAAAAAATATTAGGGTAGAAAGAGAAAATATATGTGATGATATTGCAATAACTTTAACCGGAAACACTATGGAATTCGCAAAAGCACTTACAAACATTCAGGAGATCAACCTGAGAGCTCCCAGCCTGGCAACCGGCTTAAGTGGAAAAAATAAGAACAGGTTGCTGAACCGCATCAGACGAATTGCGGGGAAACCCAGGCTTCATTCAAACTTTGCCGAAGGTTTTATCGCGTCAATAATTCTTTTGATCAGCCTCATTGGCCTGTCAGCAGCAGCCATGATCACATACCCTGTGGATAAACCAGCGGAAATGACCCTCAGCTTTGAAGAAACCAGCGATGCATTGCCAGGGTTCAGCTATTTTACCAATAAAAATTCCATTCCTGATACTACTGATAAAAAAGAGCAAGAAGTTAAGGAAGCGAAGCCTGAGAGATTGATCATTTATTACCCGGATACAAGCGAGCTTTCAGAAGAGGAACTTGAAGATATCAGGGAGATAGAGGCTATTGTTGAAGCAGAGCTTGAAGCTATCGAAGCAGAACTTGAAGTTGTTGAAGCAGAACTTGAAGTAGAACTGAAGCATTTAAAGGCAATGGAAATATACCAAGATGTACTGAAAGATGTTCAATACGACCGGGAGCGCTATGCAGTTGAAATGGCAAAGGCCATGGAAGCTTATCAGCGGGCTATGAAGGAGACTCAGCTGAACCTGGAAAGTTCCTCGAACTGGAGTTTGCCACAATTATATTTCAATGCAGACAGCAACATTTTCTACAGTGGAGATTCATCGGTTTGGAGGAGGTTTGAATATCCGGATAGTATTTACCTGCTTGGTGATAGTCTATACGAGTTTTATTACCATAACTGGGAAGAGCAATTCCCTGACATGAAGGAACTTGATGTATTATTCGACAGGGAAAATGAGCTGATGCTGATGGAAGAAAAACTCATAGAGCTTGAAGTATTGTATGAGAAGATGCCAACAGAACCTCAATTTTTAGCATTTGAGCCTGTACATATGCTTCACCAACCTGGTTTTGGTGTATCTGACCGGGCCAGGAGAATCGTTACGGATGAACTGCACGAAGATGATCTCATTGAATACGGCCGTGAATACATGCTGCTTATCGACAAGAAACAAATGCTGATCAATGGGGAGAAGCAGCCACGCTCAGTATTCAAAAAATACCGCCGACTGATCGATTCCATGGATGATCCATGGAAGTTTGAAGATGATGAAGAGTTCAGGATGCATATTGGACGCTGACCCTCAGGAAGGGCACCGGCGACCATAGCCTTTGGCGGAGGCCTCAGCGACGGAGCACGGTGGGGAGGTTCATTATGATCTATTCATTAATCCCTATTTCAATGTCGATTGAAGCTTGCTGGGGGATATCTAATAATTCTTGAACAGCTGGTTCCCAACTGTCTTTGAAGAGGACAGTGTTTCCCTGATAATTTGTACGGTTCACCATTCCCGTTGGAACCCCCAAGGGTTGGTAGTAGTTATATATTTCAGTTCCTGGGTTGGATCTGAAATCTGTATCATATGGGGCACTGAGCGGTTTTGCGAGATCACCTGCATGTATAGAAACCAGTATTAGTTGACCTCCATGACTATGTTGCAAAAAATGAGCTTGCAAAGTAGCTTCAGGACAATTAACGCATGTGTGTCCTGTAAATTCTTCCAGTAATGCTTTTGTGACATTCTCATTTGTAATGCTATTATGGATATCTTGCTCAGATACCTGAATGATTTCACGTGTGTCATCATTGCTTAAAAATGCAACGATAGAAATATTTTCATATACCCAACTTTCCTCGATTCCGAATAGGAGCTCCATTGAAAATACAGAATCAGTGGTTGGGTTTTCTGTTAACTCAAAGCCCCAACTTCCGGTCAGGGAGCCTCTAAGCAAATGATCATGCTCATAATCCAACCAATCAGGTACAGGGCCAATGCTCGCTTTATCATTTTTCTGAGGGGATATTATTCCACTTTCGGTGATGAATACGTTCAAATTATATTTTCCTTCAAGATTTGATAAAAACTCAACCTGGAGGCTTACTTTGTATTGACCACCACCACTTATTTTTTCAAGGTATGGTTCTTCAATCTTGTCACAGGCACCTAAAATAAGCCCGATGACCGCCAGAATATATATTGCTTTTTTCATTTTCTTCATGATATAGATTTATTAAAAGCTGCTTGAAATGGTAAGGGTAACCCCGTTTGCTGCAGGAACAACGCGACAAACACCTCCAACGCACAGGAGGCCTTCACGCTGCCGGCCATAGGAAAGGGCAATTCGTGATGTGCCCTGCACATAAGCCATGGCTGCAGAGTAATAGTGCAGCCGCATATCCTTATCCGGGTTGCCGTAATTAAATTCATCAAAAACAGTAAAAAACCATTTGGGCGCAATATTGAATTCTAACAACCCTAGAATCCAGTTCCCTTTTATTTTAGTACTACCTTTATCCTGATCAGTATACAAGTGCTGAATTTCCATTCTTAAAGATTTGGTTGGCGTCAACTTATAAGTTAAGTCAGCAATACCTATATGGGCATATATGGTGGGATAATCAGGAGTGCTAACAGAAAGTCCTTCTTCGAGTACAGCTTGATTATATACTTGGTAAACATATGACAGGAGCATTTTAAACTTACTGTTGAATTTCCTGGAAATGATAAAATTAAAGGTCTCAAAATATTTGGGTTGTCCAACGCTAAAGAAATCTGACTTATAACCCAGTGTTCCGGTAGAATCCACAGGGATGTCATCTGCAACAGGCTGCTTATTGATATTAAAAATATTTGAATAATTCAATTCGATTTTTGTGCCGTATTTTCCACCAAGCTTTGATCTTTTCGGAATGGTGTAATTGATCTGTGCCTGTATGCCCATTTCACCGTTCGGTTGCGTAGCATAAGGGTAAATTGTTGCCAGGCTGTATGTCTGGGGCCGGGTAAGCGGAGGCAGGTAATTGATATCGAGGGCCTCTCCAAGTTCACTGCTTCGCGATTTATAGCTCATATTATCGATGCGTTTCCCCGATAAAGAGATCCCAAGGCCTTTTTGTGAATAGGAAAATGTTGCGAGCAACGACTCCCCATTCTTGTAAATGTAATTGTTCATGGCCGAAGGGTTGTTGATCTTGTAGGCATACTCAGCATTGAACTGGAAGCCACCATGGATAAGTCTGAGCCTCCCCGCCCAGGCAGCCACATTTGCCGGAAGCTTATATTTATATATGACGGTGTCACTAATGAGGGTTTTCTCTTTTACCTTTTCATAATTGCTTACAAAGCTTCCCCCGATAATGATCTTTGTCTTGAAATCGGCCATTCCGCTAAACATTTCGTTCAGGTAGAACTCGGCATCCAGGCCGCGAACAATTCCCCGGTTGCCATTTGCGTAAGGCTCCCAGTAATAACGTTGTGTACCGATTAATCCTTTCAGCATTATACCCCTGTATGGCTGGAACTTGACCCTTGCTCCTCTGATAGAGTTATCATATCCCAGGGTCCATTCCTCGTAACTTCTTAATACAAGTCCGTTTCCGAATTGTTCATAGAAATTACCAACAGTGATCTGGATATTTTTGAATTGATATTCTGCGAAATAATAGGGGATACCATGCCCTTCATATTTTGCATTATATCCTGCAATAGGAGGAAGATAAGCTTCATAGCGAAAGCCGGCACGGAAATTACCATTGGTATAAATAATGTTACCGAAACCATTCATTCTGAATAGCTTTCCATCGAGGGTTGAATCATTAATACCCAGCTTATCATCCTCAGCATAGTATTGGCCATCGAACTGGAAGCTTCCCGTTACCCTTCCGTTGTCAATAAAATTCTGTGCGTTAAGAGCGGTAGAAAACAGGATGAAGCCTATAATCAATACAACTAATAAATTCTTCATTGCTTTTGGTTCTGGTTTTGTGATTGATGATCAGGATGGCTTAATGTTCATCTATTTGCTGTCCTGCAATGACTTTACGTACATTTTCGATCAGTTGGAGTTCACCGCCTTCTGAAAAGGAAGTATGCTGCCACACAATATTGCCATCTCCATCGAGGATGAATGTATGCGGGATCATATTCACGTTCATGGCACGTTTAAAATCACCGTTCACATCAAGTAGGATTTCATAATCCCAGTCGTTGCCATCAGCGAAAGATTTTACGTTGGAGCTGGATCTGGCATCATCAATGGATACGGCAATCAGCTTCACACCGGTTTCTTCCTGCCAGTCAATGTATTCATCGGCAATGGTATTCAGCTCCTTGATACAGGGCTTGCACCAGAGAGCCCAAAAACTCAGGATAATGGGTTTTCCATCATTGCTGATATCTGCAGTGTTGAAGGGATCACCACCTGCTGTTCTGAGGTTGATGGAAGGTAGTTTTCGCCCCTTTTTTTCTTCATTCTGCGAATACACTGACATTCCAATGAGCAGTACCAGAATGATCATGCTGATAATTTTCATATTAAGTGGTTTATATATGTTATTATGTTGTTAAGTAAAAAATAAAAGCCAAATGTATAAAGAAATAACTACATAAATACTTCAAGCAACTTAGTTTTTTCCAATGGGTTCAGGATGATCTTTTCCATGATGGCAGGGATCAGGATCAGCTCACCGCTGGTGAACCCGTATTGTTCTCCTTCACACTGAATGAACCCCTTGCCTTCTGTACAAAGCAATGCCACAAAAGAATCAATGATACTGTAATCTTTCTCGATTGCATGCTTTTCCATTGAGATCAGGTTGGTTGTGAAATGCTTGCTTGTAGCAAGCCTGACGGTTTTGTCATCTTCATGCGGATAATCGGTTCTGTATTTATCATGCAGCTCAAAATCGATGGCATCCAGGGCTTCATCAATATGCAATTCCCTGCTATTTCCTTCACCGTCGGTGCGGTCCCAGTCGTAAATGCGGTATGTGGTATCGGAAGTTTCCTGTATTTCAGCAAGCAATATGCCCGGTCCCAGTGCATGGATCCTTCCTGCGGGCATGAAATATACATCCCCGGGAGCTACCTGCTCCATGTTCATGATCTCAGGCAGGCTTTTGTTGTGAAGGTGCTCAAGATATTGGTTTTTATTCAGTTTCCTGTTGAAGCCGCTGATCAGCTGTGCGTTCTCCTCAGCACCGAGGACATACCACATTTCTGTTTTCCCCCGGCCAATCTTCCTTTTTGCAGCAAGCTCGTCATCAGGGTGAACCTGGATGGAGAGCCAGTCGTTGGCATCGATCAGTTTAATCAGCACCGGGAATTCATTGCCGTATTTTTCATAAACCTCATCACCTACCAGGTCATACATGTAAACCTCAAGGAGCTCATTCAGTTCATTGCCTGCCAGAAATCCATTGCTCACGATGCTTGGATAGCCATCCACGCCTGAAAGCATCCATGCTTCGCCGCAATTGGGTAAAGGAGCATAATCCAGGCCCATAACGGTCCTGATCTTATCACCCCCCCAGATCTTGTCCTTGAAAACAGTTTTGAATTTTAATGGATACAATCCGCTCATGCTTATTTTGTCTATCTTTGGTCGAAACAAAGGTAAATATTTTCCACCTACGAAAAATTCAATAATCAGGCCAATAATAATTTAGATGAACAAAATTTGCGTATTCTGTGGCTCAAGCAGAGGTATATTGGAAGCATATTCACAACAGGCGGAAATGCTGGCTGAGGTGCTCGTTGAAAATGGAATTGAACTGGTATACGGCGGAGCCAATATTGGCCTGATGAAGTCCATAGCCGACAGGGTACTTGCTCTGGGTGGAAGGGTAACAGGTGTGATGCCGGGATACCTTGCGCAAAAGGAAATATTGCATGAAGGAATGACGGAAACCATTCTTGTGGAGGATATGCAGGAACGTAAGAAGATCATGGAAGAGCTTTCTGATGGCTTTATTACCATGCCAGGAGGCTTTGGCACCATGGATGAATTGTTCGAGATGCTTAGTTGGAACCAGCTTGGGTTGATTCATAAACCTGTTGGGATATTTAATATTGAGCACTACTTTGATGCCCTTGTTGCCTGGCTCGATCATGCTGTTGATATGAAATTTATCAGGCCGGAACATCGTGCCAATATATTGGTGAACACAGACCCTGAAGCTTTGGTGAAAGACATGTCGGAGTACACGGAACTAGTGGCTGAAAAATGGGTGGATAGCTTAAAGAAAAAAGGGTATTAATCATCAGGAGGATGCAAATGAAAGCTTCATATTTTTCTGTTGAACAGAACCAGAAGGTCCAATGCACCTTATGCCCGCATCAGTGTGTTCTCAAAGCGGGACAGGCCGGAGTTTGCAGGGTAAGGCGGAATGTGAACGGGCAGCTCCTCAGTGAAAACTATGGCAAGGTGTGCTCCCTGCATCTGGATCCTATTGAAAAAAAGCCCCTGTATCATTATTATCCCGGCAAAAATATCTTTTCTGTGGGAAGTGTTGGCTGTAATCTTCATTGCCGTTTTTGCCAGAACTGGGAGATCTCCCAGACTTCCGTTAAGGATTATCCATACCTGAAGGAATATTCTCATCAAGCCATCGTGGATATTGCTTCCACCGAACCAGGAAACTCAGGTATTGCATACACCTATAATGAGCCCACCGTCTGGTTTGAGTTCATGATGGATATTGCCAGGCTGTCAGCCGAAAAAGGCATGAAAAATGTGATGGTAACCAATGGGTTTATCAACCCGGATCCCTTGAAAGAATTGCTTTTGGTGATACACGGCTTCAGTGTTGACCTCAAGGCTTTTACAGAATTGTTTTATAAGCATCTGACTTCGTCAAGCCTGAAGCCGGTACTGGAATCTTTGAAGATCATAAGGCAATCCGGCAGGCACCTGGAGGTTACCAACTTGCTGATCCCGGGTGAGAATGATGATGAAAAGAATTTCAGGGAGATGATGAAATGGATACAGGGTGAACTCGGCCCGGATACAGTACTGCATATCTCCCGCTTCTTTCCTACCTACAAGCTCATGCATCATGCTACACAGGAAGCATTGCTGTTTAAGTTTTATGAGATTGCCAGGGAGTATCTGAATTTTGTTTACCTGGGAAACGTAAGAACTGACAAAGGCCGGGATACTATCTGTCCGGAATGCGGCAACAATGTAATTACACGTATAGCTTATCAGGTTTCCATCACAGGATTGGATGAACATGCAAAATGTAAAAATTGCGGACACCAGATTCCTGTTTTATTATCCGGATCATAATATCTGTTAATCTGTTAATCTGTTAATCTGTTAATCTGTTAATCTGTTAATCTGTTAATCTGTTAATCTGTTAATCTGTTAATCCGTTAATCCGTTAATCGTTAATCAATACCCCTAATTAATATTCATTCGGGTATAATACATGAAGGAACTTCACAAAGAGATCATCAGGCCTGTGTGCAGAAAGCTTACAATTATACAGAATGATTATAGTAGCATCCTTTTCAAGGGAGTGAAGCATTACAGAAGTATAACCTTCAATGCCACCATTGTGTCCCAGAAAACTATGGACTGAGAACAGACCTATTCCATATGCGGAATCCCCATGCAAAGTCAGTAAACTGTTCAGTCTGAGTTGCTGGATAGAATCGCTCAACAGTCCTCCTTTTATCATCCTTTCTATATAGATCTTCAAGTCATGGACGTTGGAAACCATCCCTCCGGCAGCCTGTGCCCAAGAAACATCCCAGGCTTCTGTAGCATCAGGCCAGTTTGGGTCAAAGTCATCAGTAAAATAGCCTCTCGCATGATATCCCGGCATATCACTTCCTGATGCATGATAAGTGGTATTCTGAAGCCCCAGATGATCAATGATGCGGCTGTGGATCTCGTGCTTGAGAGTATTCCCGGTAAGTATTTCTATCACCTTGCCGATCATCACTGTGTTGGAATTAGAGTAATTAAATGAAGTCCCGGGATCAAACAGATATGGGTATCCGGCAGAAATGTTAAGCAGTTCGTCGGTGGTCCATACACGCAAAGGATTATTCAGCCATTCATCATAAAATTCTATAGCATCAGTGTAACTATGAATACCACTGCGCATATCCCCCAGCATTCTCATGCTTACTTCATCCGAACGTGGAAAAGCAGGGACAAATTGGCTCAGGGTATCCTCAGTACTGAGTAATCCTTCATCGACAAGCTGCAGCATGACGGTATTTGTAAAGGTTTTGGTGTTGCTGCCAATTCGAAACAACATAGCCTCATTCATCGCTTCCCCTTCTGCTACATTGGCAATTCCGGCAGCATGGATCATGTTCACTCCCTGTGCGGCATCCCATACGCCTACCACCATGCCAGGGACATTTGTATTGTTCACAACTGAATCGCACATGGCCGCCAGAATATCATTCAGCGTCGCTACCGGTGTGACATTGGGTTCGTCTTTCTTATTGCATGCAACACTGATAAGTCCTATCAGAATCAAGAAGAAGATTCCTGAAAAAATTTTATTGGTTTTCATTTCTTAATGGTTTGGTTGTTGTAAATATAGATAATAATTTACTTCTATTTCTGCTCATCCTTCTCAAAAAGCCTTCCACCAGATGAAACATCCATTAAAGTCCTTTTGCTCTATAGAAGGCGGGGTATTGAATATTCCATAAACAGCTGACCCACTTCCACTCATGGAAGCATATATTGCTCCCATTTCATATATTTTAGCCCGGATGGATCCTATTTCCGGATATTTTTCAAAAAGCGGTTTTTCAAAATCATTGACAAGCAAATCCTTCCATTCTTCAATTGGCCGTTTCACGATCTCCTGTGGTGAAGGCCGTCCTGATACCGGCCTGATCATGGCATATGCTTCAGCTGTACTGATATGAATATCCGGTTTAATGATGAGGAGATATTTCCCACCCAGCCTGAGTTCAATCGGGTTGAACCGGTCTCCCCGGCCATATGCAATGACTGGCCTGTTCCTGATAAAAAAAGCGCAGTCACTACCCACTTGCCGGGCTACATCCTCCAGGCTGTTATCGCTCATTCCCAAAGAAAAAAGCCTGTTAAGCAAAACCAGTGTTTGCGCTGCATCAGATGATCCTCCTCCCAGTCCGGCACCAGTCGGAATCTGCTTCAGTAAATGCATGTTAACAGTTGGAAGGTCGTATTCCTGTTGCATCAGGTCAAAAGCTTTCATGCACAAGTTATCACCTCCGCCAGGAATTGGTGTACCATATAAATATAATGCAGATTTACTTTCCCCGGAGGGATGAATTTCCAGTGCATCGCAGAGCGGGACGGGATATAAGACAGTTTCAATATCATGAAAACCATCATCCCGCTTCCGGCTTACGTGAAGTCCCAGGTTGATCTTTGCATTGGGAAAGGAAATCATGGCGTAAAGTTAATAAGATAGTGAAAGCTTTCGTACACCATAAATGAGGGCCTTTTAGTTATCAACAAAAGCGTGTGGGTTTTTAGACAGTCTGACGGTTTGCGGCTATGGTGCGTGCCGCATTATTAGCACTATCTTTTTTGATTTGTACCATTTTCAAATTTACAACTATTTGTCTTAATTTGCACTACCTGCGGTATGCACTATGAGCCGCTGTTACCCAACGTACTATCTTGTAATATATCTTTCCCGGTATGCTTATTTGTATTATAAGCTTCAAAATAATCAATTGTGAGCAATATCAATGTCCAAGTAGCATCTTAGAGCTGTTAGTAACCCCACCAGTAATTATTTGAGAGATGTAAATACCTGGATTTACATTATTTCCATAACTATCTTTGCCGTTCCAAACGATTTTATTTTCTCCATGATTTTGATTTTCATTAACAAGTGTTCTAATTTCTTCACCCAATGCATTAAAGATTTTTATACAAACATGTGAGTTTTTGGGTAAATAATAATGTATTGTTGTTTCATTGGAAAATGGGTTGGGATAATTTTGAATAATAGTTGGCATTTTACTTGATATATGCTCATCTACTGACATTGGGTTTCCAATTTCAAGGATAGGCCTATGAAATGAAATTATGTTTTCAGGCTCGAGGGTCCATCTATATAAATAACATCTCAACCATTTAGTATTATCAGGTAGTGTAAAAATTCCATTCCATAAAATATACTTGCTTTCATACCATGGTGAATTTGGAGGTAAAATAACCTCAATGTCAATATATTTATACCAAAATGAATAATCTGAAGACCAAACCATTCCTTGAATTTCGCCTTGATTGGGTGTTATCAAATTAAATTGTTCGTCAAATGGATCAATTCGAAATAAAGCACTGCTAAGATCATTATCATTCATACTTTCTTTAACCATTACACTGAAATCTATCGATTCGGGTCCATTAGCAGCAATTAATTCGGTTGTGAAAGCAGGTTCGCTATTATCAATAATATACAAGGGGGTGTTCATATTCCATTGCGAAGTTGATCCATAATATTCGTTATTTATGAGAAATTCAAAACTATCCCATAGAATATCGTTTTCACAATTCCAATTCTTAAGATAAACATATGCACTGCTTGAACCAGAAGGTAGGCTAATATCAAATGTAAATGACTCCCAGTAACTTTGGGTTGGGACATAAACGTACCACATATCCAAATACGATGACCATGTTAGACCAGTTGCTCCCTCAACTAATTCATCTCCTGATTCATCATATATTTTTAAACCGATCAGTGCACTAAAGTATATACCATCATCACCTGTCTCTTTTGCTACGGCACGAATCCTATAATTTACAGAGTCACTAACCGTTATTCTATTCTTTGTGGATGCAGCTTTGTTCTGGGCGCAACTTAATGAAAATTGACCATGATTAAAATCGGTATCAGTGTTGTCGTATATTTCATATTCACCATTCCACAAATAAAATTGATTTACGTTTTCAATTTGCTCAAAATTATTATTTGGTAGTAAAAATTAAACGAAGAACATTCGTTTTAAACAAAATACTTGTAATTGAATAAAGAACATCGAACAATGAATAATACCGATTGAATTTCAAATTGTCCTATTTGTCCATCCAAAAAAGGATTCCAAATACTCCATTGAAAAATCAACTGCCTGCCGGTTGGCAGGTAGCCTAATAATCCCTGACACAGCGAACCGAAAAACCGGAATCCTCATCGCCGTATACATGGAAGGCCTCTAAACTATTGTAATTCATGGTCCATATCCACGCGTCGGGATTATTGTACTCCGTTGAAGACCAAAAGTAAGCGTGCGTACCCAAAAAGTAGAAATTACCAAAGTCAACGCATTCACCGCCGGGCAACGCTAAAAATCCACTTTCGTTGGTTGCACCTGTATTCGGTGAATCCCAATGAGTTGTTCCTTTCTCTTTTAATTTTCCCCCTGCTATATCCCCCCCCCCTATATAATCAACTAATGATGTCCATTCATCATCAGTTGGCAAGTGCCAGCCTTCAGGGCAAATTCCTTGAATACCCGGAGTAGTATTATATTGCATCATCTCATTCCATTGATAAAGTCCTCCATAGGTATTACAATTTGATTCAATGTCTTCATAACAGTATTTTTCTGAGTTTTGATTATCTTCCTGATTAAAGAATCCATCAATTCTTTGGCCATAATTTAAGTTTTCAGCCATCCATGCTTTTCCGCCAATCTCTACCACATCATATATTTTTCCATCTCTTGGATCTGTAAGTTCAGTTTCAAATTCAGCATCAAATTGGTAATTTGAGTTGGCCATAAATATTTGTGTTTCGAAATAACATTTTTCAGTTAGACGCAATGTTCGATTACCTTGTGGAACTGTAAGTATTTGATAATATCCACTTGATGAGGTATACGCAAATAATTGTGATTCTGTGCCATCTGGGTTAAGAACAGAAATCTTACAATCTGAAATACCAGAACCATTGGTTTTTGAGGTAATATATCCAAAAAGATTGTGAGTGTAAGATGCAGATGTCATTTCAACATTAAATTCATTCGTGCCTGAATTTAATTCAATATTCGTTGTCAGGCTGTCATATTCTTCTTTTGATGCAGTCAATAGCTGGTTACCTACAGGGATATCATTTATTTCATAATATCCATCTTCTCCAGTAGTTGAACTTTTTGAATTAACGGTAATTTGTACATCAGATACCGGAATTGTTGTACTTGCATAAAATGCGTATCCTTTTAATTTACATAGAGTAACTCCTTCTACATAAATAGAAATATCTTTTGTTGATGTTGCTTCACCATCACTGACAATAACAGATACTTTAAATGTTTCATCACTTGAAATAATAGGGGATTCCCAGGTAACTGAGGATTTATCTGTTTCTCCGATGAAACTACCTCCATCAGCTTCCCATGAGTATGAAAGGTTATCCTGATCCGGATCAGTAGCTGTAACAGATATTGTAACCTGGTCACCTGCCGGAAGCCTGTTGCTACTTGAGGTGTTCGGTATACTTGTAATGCTTTGGATGGTTGGAGGCGAGTTGCTCTCATCTTCCTTTTTGCAACTATACACAATCATTGCAATAATTGTGATAATTAAAATGCCAATTGATAAAATTTTGCTTTTCATATTTTTATGTTTTTTAGTGTTGGTCTTCTTTTCCATTATGTTGGGTAACTTACTTGTCTGTATATAATTGTTGATCATGTTTCCGAAATAGTGTTGGGCATGTATAGCTTTGTTGTTTTTTATAAATCGAAATCATCTATGGGATTTTTGATGTTTTTTAAACTTCGCATGCTAACGATATAGTGTTTTATTAATCGTTCACTCAAAAATAGTAAATTAAATCAGATATGTAAGCTTTGTAGAGATAAACTTTAAAGAAGTGTTAAATGAATGATTGATAAAACATTTGGACGATGCCGCAATGCTATGGGCTTAGTATTGTTTCTCTTATTTATTTTAATGAAAAGACAACTGTAAGATTTAATAATATTTGATAATGATCGTTTTGATTCATGGCATTTTTATAATTGCTGCATAATATCCCTCTGAATAGAGCAGACAGGACCTTAACAGGCAAAAAGAAGGCTTTGCGGGATTGTGAATACCAGATGAAAATACCTGGTCGGGGGAAGCCTTGGTAAAGACGGAACGCCCAACATGATAAAATCCAAAATCCAAAGTCCAAAATCCAATGAAAGTCCAAAGTCCACTGTGTCCGCTGAAGCCTTGGCAAAGACGGAACGCACAAAACTCTTAAGCTGTTTTAAGTTACAATTTTTGACCAACTATCCGAAGCAATAAGATTTGTTCGTAATTTTGATTCCCATAATATTTTAAAATGGCCTTAATAAATTCAGTTGTATCCTGGTTGATGAAAAAGCGCTATCACCAGATTGAGCTTTTCATGAAATACCCCCATGAGGTGCAGGGCGAATGGTTTAAAAAGCTGATCAACACAGCAAAAGATACCGAATGGGGCAAAAAGTATGATTATCAATCAATCAATACCTATGAGGAATATCGTAATCGTGTTCCGCTGAATGATTATGACTCAATAAAAGGAGATATTGAACTCCTTATGAAAGGAAAGCAGAACATTCTCTGGCCTACCGATATCCGTTTATTCGCAAAATCCGCCGGAACCACCAGCGATAAGAGCAAGTTTATTCCGGTAAGCCAGGAATCAATGGAGGAATGTCATTTCAAGGGCGGAAAGGACATGTTATCGTTGTACTACACCAATTACCCGGATACCAGCATGTTTGATGGCCGTGGACTGGCTATGGGAGGCAGTCACCGGATCAGCGAGATCAATAATGAAGAGTATTATGTTGGTGACCTTTCAGCCCTCATTATCCAGAAACTTCCGTATTGGGTAGAGTTTATCAGGGTTCCCAAGCTTAAACTTGCGCTGATGGGCGAATGGGAAGAAAAAATTGAGAAGATGTCCCATGCCACCATTCCCCGTAATGTTACCAGCCTCTCAGGCGTTCCCTCGTGGACACTGCTGTTGCTCAACCGCGTCCTTGAGATCACCGGGAAGGATAATATCCTTGAAGTCTGGCCTAACCTGGAAGTCTTCTTTCACGGTGGAGTGACTTTCGGCCCATACCGGCAGCAGTTTGAAAAGTTGATCCCTTCCGTAAAAATGAAATACATGGATAACTATAATGCATCTGAAGGTTTTTTTGGAATACAGGAAAGGGAAGATGTGGAAGATTTGCTCCTGATGCTTGATTATGGGATATTTTACGAATTCATCCCGGTATCTGAACTAAGCAAAGATCCTGTTAAAGCTATTCCATTGGCAGAAGTACAGACAGGGGTAAACTATGCCATGGTCATCACCACCAATGCCGGACTATGGAGATATATGATTGGCGATACGGTGAAATTTACTTCCACCGACCCCTTCCGTATCAAGATCACAGGCAGGACAAAGAGCTTTATTAATGCCTTTGGAGAAGAACTGATTGTTGACAATGCAGATAAAGCCCTTGAAATAGCCACGACAAAATGCAAAGCGGTTATTTCTGACTACACTGCCGCTCCCGTTTATTTTGCTGGCAAGGAAAACGCCGCTCATGAATGGCTGATTGAATTTTCCAAAGAGCCGGAAAACCTCGAATTTTTTATTGAAACTTTCGATAATGCACTGAAATCCCTGAACTCCGACTATGAAGCCAAGCGTTATCACGACATGATCCTCCGAAAGCCCATTGTACGAAAAATGCCTCAAAAGACGTTTTACAAGTGGATGAAGAAAAGAGGAAAGCTCGGAGGCCAGAATAAAGTTCCACGCCTGGCAAATGAAAGACGTTACGTGGATGACATACTTAAAATGATTGAATGATCACTTATCTGTACAGAAAAATACGCAAGGCGCTGTTTCTTATCAGCGTGGGTTTATGTGCTGTCATGCTGATGGCTGCGGATGGCGATTATTCCCAGACAAACAAGATCTCCCTGGTCGCTGATTATATCACCAGTGATGAGCTGGGATATGTTTTTGTAGTAAAAGACAACCAATTGGCAAAATACCATCCAGAGGGTAATAAAATGTATACATACAGTAACCTGTATGCAGGCGACATCTCTTATGTTGATACCCATGACCCCTTAAAAATACTGCTGTATTATGAAGCTTTCGGGCAGGTTGAATTTTTAGATCACACGCTCAGCCTGACCTCCAGCACCATTGACCTGTATAAGATTAATCTTGAACTGGCAAACCTGGTTTGCGCCTCCTACCAGGGTGCTTTCTGGGTATATAATCCGATGAACTTTGAACTGGTCAGGGTGAACAGCTTACTTGAAATCAGTGAAAGGACAGGCAACCTTCAACAGGCTATCGGTTTAACTCTTGAACCAAATTACATGCTTGAGCGCGATAACTTTCTGTATGTAAATGATCCTGCTACCGGAATACTGATCTTTGATAAATACGGTTCGTATTACAAAACCATTCCTGTGAAAGGCCTGTCATCTTTCCAGGTGTTCGAAAGGCGGATCATTTATTTTATTGGAGACGAGATCAGCATTTATGACACAGGTCTGAATGAACTGAACTCAACCTCTCTGCCATGGAATGATGCTCGTTCTGTATCGGTTAGCCTGGGTCTGAAACCACAGCGATTGTATATGCTGAGTGATGAAGATCTTTTCTTTTACAACATCAATTAATTCGGAAAAGCTTTTTTTCTTAATTTAGTCGAAAAATCAAAAACATGCATATAGCCATCGGAGGGAATATAGGTTCAGGCAAGACCACGCTGACCGAACTTCTCGCAAAGCATTTCAACTGGGAAGCGCATTACGAAGATGTCGAAACCAATCCTTACCTCCATAGTTTTTATGAAGATATGCAGCGCTGGTCTTTCAACCTGCAGATCTACTTCCTGAACAGCCGCTTCAGGCAGATCGTGGATATACGCAATAGCGGAAAGACCGTCATCCAGGATCGCACCATTTATGAAGATGCATACATCTTCGCACCTAACCTGCATCACATGAACCTGATGTCGACCCGCGATTTTGAAAATTATAGTGCATTATTTGAACTGATGAGCTCTTTTATCCAGGCCCCGGATCTGCTTATCTATCTTAAATCATCGGTACCTAACCTTGTAAACCAGATCCAGAAACGCGGCCGTGAATACGAAGAATCAATCCGTCTCGACTACCTGAAAAGCCTGAATGAGCGATACGAATCATGGATCTCAAAATACAAAGGAGGCAAATTGTTAATTATCAACGTTGACGAAATAGATTTTTCAGAAAACCCCAAAGACCTGGGCGTGGTGATCGAAAAGATCAATGCGGAGATACATGGGCTGTTCTAACAGAAATCAGATATCAGATATCAGATATCAGATATCAGATATCAGAAATCAGGAATCAGAAATCAGAGATCAATCCAAAATCCAATATAATTTAAAACTCAAAACTCAAAATTTAAAACTTAATTGAACTTCATTGGCATCATTCCATCCCGTTATGCTTCGGCTCGCTTCCCCGGTAAGCCGCTTGTCATGATCAACGGCAAGTCAATGATCATGCGGGTTTATGAACAGGCATCCGGGGCTTCCTGTTTTTCAAATGTTCTGGTTGCTACCGATGACGACAGGATTTTCAGCCACGTAAATGAAAATGGCGGCAAAGCTATCATGACTTCCGACAAGCACCGGAGCGGTACCGATCGTGTTTTTGAAGCTGCCGGCAGGATCATTGCAGATAAAAATGACTTTCATGATTCTGTGATCATCAATATCCAGGGGGATGAACCTTTCATTGACCCTGCTGAAATTGACAGGCTTGCAGCAAGCTTTGCCAGGCCTCAGGTCAGTATCGCCACCCTGATCAAAAAAATTACTTCCAAAGAAGAACTTTTCGACAGGAATGTCGTTAAAGTGATCACAGGAAAAGGCAGGCGGGCTCTGTATTTCAGCCGTACACCACTTCCTTTTGTCAGAGATGTTGACGCATCCGACTGGCTATCAGAATTTTCCTTTTACAAGCACATCGGTATATATGCTTACAGGGCTGATATTTTGAAGGAAATTTCGGAACTACCTCCCTCCTCCCTGGAACTGGCAGAGGGTTTGGAGCAGCTTCGCTGGCTCGAAAATGATTACATCATCCACACGGAAGAAACTAATTATGAAAGCATTTCCATTGACACACCGGATGATTTATTAAAATTTACTAACAAAGATTGAATTTATAACAGGCATATAGTAATTTAGCAGACAGAAATGAAATTCCCGAAGATTTTGGAATGACAGGCATTGACAGATACATCAGCGAATTATTGTTCGATCACGATTGTGTGATCCTTCCGGGTTTCGGAGGCTTCCTGACCAATTATTCAGGGGCAAGAATACATCCGATAAAGCACAGCTTCCACCCTCCGGCAAGAAGCATTGTGTTCAATGCAAACCTTCGTACAAATGACGGCCTGCTGATTGATCATATTGCCAGAGCAAAGAAGATCAATTACAACGAAGCCTCGGCACTGGTTAAAGATTACTCCGCCTCTTGCCTGGCTGAACTCGAAGCCGGTAATACAATTCATTTTAAATATATCGGCAGTTGCCGCCTGGGAAAAGAAAAGAACCTGGTTTTCGATCCTGATACAAGCAGCAATTATCTCGCTGATGCCTTCGGATTGCCATCATTTGTTTCACCTGCCATCAGAAGGGAAACTGTACGGCAGCGCATTGAGAAACAACTTACACCACGCCCTGTCGCATCCGAACCTGGTAAGAAAAAAAATCTGCGCCCTGCCATAGGTTGGGCTGCCGGAATTGCCATTCCGGTCACTGCTGCACTTCTAATGTATTTTTATAATCCGTCATTTGTAAAGGACTTAAATACCAGTTATTCAAGTTTTGTTCCGTCCATAAAATTTTCAGGTGGCGAACCGGCACGCACACCGGGCACTTTCAATAAGGATGCTGAATTTGTCAACTTCAGGATCATCCCTGAAAAAGCAGTTGCAGGTGTTGCAGAAGCTGAGCAGCTTCCTGAAGCTATACCAGAAGCCATTCCTGTTAAAACTCTTAAAAAGTACCAGATCGTGGTCGGAGCATTTTCAATTGAGGCCAATGCCAAAAAATATGTCTCTGCACTCAGGTCAAGGGAATATAATGCCGCCATCATCGGACTCAGCAGCACAGGCCTGTACAGGGTCAGTATTTCCGGAAAGGATGCAAAGAATGACGCGCTAAGCATGCTGGCCCAGGTGCGCCGGGAAGAAAATCCTTCAGCCTGGCTTCTTATTGTGAAATAATTTTAAGGTGGGTAAAAACAAGATCCGCAGGTTTGAGGAAAATCTCACATTCAGGCATTTGTTCCAGCAAAGCTTTGATGAACTGATGGCAGGCTTTCCCCTTAAAGGAAAGTGGCATAAGGAGTATTTCGGTAATGACAATCCCATCGTATTGGAACTTGGTTGTGGCAAAGGGGAATATACTGTCGGGCTGGCTCAGCGATTCCCCGACAAAAACTTTATCGGACTTGACATAAAAGGATCAAGAATGTGGGTTGGATGCAAGCAGGTTGAAAAGTCCGGATTAAAGAATGTCGCATTCATTCGTACGCGCATTTCACTGATACAGCACTTTTTCGGGAAAGATGAAGTCAGCGAGATCTGGCTTACTTTTTCCGATCCGCAGCCGCGAAAATCAAAAGAAAAGAAACGTCTGAGCTCTCCGCAGTTTCTGAAAAGATACAGTCATTTTCTCAGGGATGACA
Source organism: Bacteroidales bacterium (assembly GCA_021107535.1). Classification (GTDB taxonomy): domain Bacteria; phylum Bacteroidota; class Bacteroidia; order Bacteroidales; family B18-G4; genus B18-G4. The sequence continues at coordinate 34,570 of JAIOSQ010000130.1, forward strand.
ATACCATTCACATGAAAACCGATAACCGCCTGCTCTTTGATTTCACTCTGGATGTAATCGGGAAACATGGCCATGAAAAGGGATTTGTTTCTTTTGATGTATATGGCAAGGGTGCCCCGCCGGAAGTTATGGAGATCCAGACTTATTATGAAGAGATATGGCGCAAAGAAGGCCGCATGATCCACTATTTAAATTTCAGGATGAATAAAACATGAATGAGCAATCTTTCTTTGAAAAAGTATATGAGGTCGCCAGGCTTATTCCGCATGGACGAGTTACCTCCTATGGAGCCATTGCAGAATACCTCGGAACGAGAGGATCGGCAAGAATGGTTGGCTGGGCAATGAACGCATCTTTCTCTGCTAAAGAAAATATTCCAGCCCACCGTGTGGTAAACCGCATGGGAAGACTTACAGGAAAGCACCACTTTGGTGACCCGGGACTCATGCAACAACTGCTGGAAAGTGAAGGGATCCGGGTGGAGGATGACCAGGTTGTTGATTTTCAAAAGGTCTTCTGGAAGCCGACAGGGGACTGAGGGGGTCAGGGAATCAGAGAGTCAGGGAATCAGAGACTGGGAGATTGGTAAGTAACCGGGATCTAGTATCCAGTATCCAGTATCCAGTATCCAGTATCTATCAAAGGAATAAGACAAACAATTGAACAATTTAACAATTTAACAGTTTATCAATTCAGCCAACACTTAACATTTATTTGTAATTTTGCACCCTCAAAAACAAAACTATGTCATATACACAGGAAAATATATTGGAAGCACTGAGAGAAGTGCTCTATTTCCCGAAACACGATAATGTTGTCGCATTGAACATGATACGGGACATAAAGCTGTCGGATAAAAAGGTTTCATTTGCACTTTTTTTCGCCGAAAAGGATGAGCAGAATGAAAACACTGTACGACAGGCATGCATCAGTGCGATCGTAAACAATGTAGATTCGGATGCAGAAGTTGATGTTGAGATACGTTATCCTGCTGATCCCCTGGCAAAGATTGGAAGTATCGTTGCTGTAGCCTCAGGTAAAGGAGGCGTTGGCAAATCAACAGTTGCTGTAAATCTGGCCATCGCCCTGGCAAAACAGGGATTCAAAACAGGCATTATCGATGCTGATATTTACGGGCCTTCCATTCCGCTGATGTTCGATGTGCTGGATGTCAAACCCAAGGTACATGAAGAAGGTGGTCAGCAGTGGATCATCCCTGTTGAACAATACGGGGTAAAAGTATTATCGATCGGATTTTTTGTAGATCCGGCACAGGCATTGATCTGGCG
>JAIOSQ010000038.1 GCA_021107535.1 Bacteroidales bacterium
ACGGAAAACTGGAAAAGTATTTCGGCCACGCTGTAGTCATCGCCACCGGAGGATACGGCAACGCATTTTTCCTTTCGACCATGGCGATGACCTCTAACGGAAGTGCAGCATGGCAGGTTTACAAGAAAGGGGCCTTTTTCGGAAATCCCAATTTTACACAGATCCACCCTACCTGTATTCCGGTACACGGTGATTATCAATCCAAGCTAACCCTGATGAGTGAAAGCCTCCGTAACGATGGCCGCATATGGGTTCCCAAGAACAAAGAAGATGCAGAAAAGATCCAGAAAGGAGAGCTGAAGCCCGGCGGGATCAAAGAAGAAGACCGTGATTATTATCTTGAAAGAAGGTATCCGGCCTTTGGAAACCTTGTTCCAAGAGATGTGGCCTCCAGGGCAGCCAAAGAACGCTGCGATGCCGGCTACGGCGTTGGCAGCACCGGCCTCGCAGTATACCTCGATTTTGCAGATGCCATTAAAAGACTTGGCAAGAATGTGATCGAAACCCGCTATGGGAACCTCTTCCAGATGTATGAAAAGATCGTGGATGAGAATCCATACGAAACACCCATGATGATATATCCTGCAATACATTATACCATGGGTGGTATCTGGGTCGATTATGAATTGCAGACCACTATTCCTGGACTTTTTGCGGCAGGTGAAGCAAATTTCTCTGATCATGGTGCCAACAGGTTGGGCGCTTCGGCATTGATGCAAGGACTTAGCGACGGATATTTCGTCCTCCCCTATACACTACAGAATTATCTTGCAGACCAGATCCAGGTAGCCCGCATCCCGACCGACCATCCGGAGTTTGAGAAAACCGAAAAGGAAGTCAGGGAACGTCAGGAAAAACTCATGGCAGTAAAAGGAAGCCAGTCCGTAGATACCATCCACAAAAAACTTGGCCACATCATGTGGGAAAATGTTGGTATGGCCCGTAACAAGGAAGGCCTGGAGAAAGCAATCGGCATGATCCGCGAACTCAGAAGTGAATTCTGGAAGGATGTACGCATCCCGGGTAGGATTGACGAACTCAATGTCGAACTCGAAAAGGCCATGCGTGTCGCAGATTTCCTTGAACTGGGTGAACTGATGGCTATAGACGCCCTTGACCGTAATGAATCCTGCGGTGGGCATTTCAGGGAAGAATACAAGACACCGGAAGGAGAAGCGCTGCGTGATGACGAGAATTTCACCTTTGTTTCGGCATGGGAATACCAGGGGGATGACAAAGAACCGATTCTCCATAAAGAACCGCTGATCTTCGAAAATATTGAAGTGAAACAGCGGGACTATAAATAATTGTTAGAAAAAAATACATTAAAATATTCACCATGGATTTAACATTAAAGATCTGGAGACAGGAAAACGCACAAGCCAAAGGGAAATTCGAGACCTATAAGGTTACGGGGATCTCAGAAAATGCCTCTTTCCTGGAAATGCTTGATATTCTCAATGAAAGTATTGTTGACCGGGTACAGCTGCCCATTGCTTTCGACCATGATTGCCGGGAAGGTATTTGCGGCATGTGTAGCCTGTACATCAACGGCCGCCCTCATGGCCCTGACCAGGGGATCACCGTATGCCAGATGCACATGCGCAATTTCAAAGATGGATCGACCATTGTCATCGAGCCCTGGCGCGCGAGGCCATTTCCCGTGATCAAGGATCTGATGATAGACCGCTCGGCTTTTGACCTGATCATTCAGGCAGGCGGTTATGTATCTGTCCATACCGGCGGTGTTCCTGATGCCAATAATATCCCGATCAGAAAAGAACATGCTGAACTTTCCATGGATGCTGCTTCATGTATCGGCTGTGGTGCTTGTGTTGCCACCTGCAAAAATGCATCTGCCATGTTGTTCGTATCCGCTAAAGTTTCCCAGATGGCCTTGCTTCCCCAGGGTAAAATTGAAGCAGCCAGGAGGGTACAAAAGATGGTGGCTGAGATGGACAAACTGGGCTTCGGTAATTGCACCAATACCTACGCCTGCGAGGCTGAATGCCCCAAGGAAATCAAGATATCCAATATAGCCCGCATGAACTGGCAGTTCCTTGTAGCCAAAGTAGGTGCGCAAAAGATGAATGCTTAGAGAAATTTTAACCTTTTCGAAGGCATGCAATTTTTAGAGATCATAGGACAGGAAAATGTTAAGCGCAAGCTTATCCGGACAGTACTGGAAAACAGGGTAAGTCACGCCCAGCTGTTCCTTGGGCCCGGCGGATCAGGAAAGTTGGCGCTGGCCATCGCCTATGCCCAGTATATCAATTGCAAGAGCCCATCTGAAACCGATTCTTGTGGCGTATGCCCCTCCTGCCAGCAGTTCAGCAAACTGGCCCATCCTGACCTGCATTTTTCATACCCTATCATCCTGAACAGGGAAAAAAAGAAATTGATCAGCAAAGATTATATCAAAGAGTGGCGTTCAAGCCTTCTTGAAAACCATTTTTACATCAGTCTGAATGAGTGGTATGCTAAAATGGAAAGCGAAAAAAAACAGGGTGTCATCGGTGCCGATGAGTGCAATGAGATCATCAGGACACTAAGCTATAAAAGCTATGAAGGGAAGTACAAGGTGATGATCATCTGGATGGCGGAACGACTATACCATTCAGCAGCTCCCAAGATCCTGAAGATCCTCGAAGAACCTCCTGAAAAAACCCTTTTTATCCTGATCGCCGAAAAGCAGGAACTTATCATCAGTACAATCCTTTCCAGAACACAGATCGTGAAAGTGCCACCACTGGACAATGACTCCCTTTCATCTATTTTATCTACTCAATTTGGTTATCCGGATGACGAGATCCGACTTGTTATTACTGCTGCCGGCGGGAATGCCATACAAGCCAAAAACATCCTTGAAGAAACTTATAGCGGAGATATTTCTTCCGGAGAATTCAGGGAATGGATGTTACTGTGTTTTAAACTGGAATACAAAAAGCTAAATGAATTTGTAAGTAAAGTTGCCAGGACTTCAAGGGCAAAACAAAAACAACTTTTATCCTATGGTCTGAGCCTGTCGAGATATTGCCTTCTCACTATTTATGGCCGGCATGAGCTGATGAGCATCATTGACAAAGAAGAAGCGGATTTTATTGTTAATATCTCGAAATTCCTGAATGAGAAAAACGCACTCAACTATGCCGCTTTATTCGAAGATGCCATTTTGCATATTGACCGAAATGGCAATGCTTCCGTTATCTTTATGGATTTATCGGTGAAAGCAGGCATGCTGCTGAATCCGGTTATATCGGAAAGTACAAGGTAATTTCTTACTTTTGCTGGTTCACAACACATATAATGGACGATAAGAATCAAAATATCATTGACAATTCATTCCTGAGCAGAGGCTGTTCATCACCTCCGCGTATCTACGATAAAAACGATAAGATATATAAGCACGGTTGCTGTATACTGGACAGTTACGACTGGCTTTCTGACATTCCTGTGCCTGAAGGATCAAGACCATTTATAAATGTAGAGGTCAGGTTTAAGAACAGTCACATAGAGTTTTTTCAGGCTCCTGCAGAACTTGAGTTATGCACAGGCGATATTATTGCAGTTGAAGGTTCTCCCGGTCATGATATCGGGATCGTTTCACTGAGTGGTGAAGCTGCACGACTGCAGATGAAGAGAAAGATTGGTAATACATCTGTGGATGAACTCAAAAAAGTATATCGCCGTGCAAGGGTTTCTGATATTGAAAAATGGATCAATGCCGTAGACAAAGAAGAATCAGCTAAATTCAAGACCAGAAAGGCGGCTGGTAAACTGAATCTCCAGATGAAGATCAATGATGTCGAGTATCAGGGCGACAGCACCAAAGCCACGTTCTATTATACAGCTGAAGAAAGGGTTGATTTCAGGGAATTGATCAAAGTACTTGCTGATGAATTCAAGGTCAGGATCGAGATGCGACAGATTGGAGTCAGGCAGGAAGCCAGCCGCCTGGGCGGCATTGGCTCATGCGGAAGAGAGCTCTGCTGTTCCACATGGATGACACGCTTTAAATCTGTAAGTACAAGTTCAGCACGGAAGCAGCAACTGTCTCTGAATCCACAGAAACTTGCCGGGCAATGTGGTAAACTCAAGTGCTGCCTTAACTTCGAAAATGAAATGTATGATGATGCCCTGAAAGATTTTCCAAGCAGCAAGATCGTATTGAAAACAAAAAAGGGCGAGGCAATTCATCATAAAAATAATGTTTTCAAACAGCTGATGTGGTATTCCTATTCGGAAGAAAGGTCAGATATCATGGCCATCCCTCTTGAGGAGGTTAAAAAGATCATCCGCGACAATCAAAATGGTATCATTCCTGAGAAACTGGAAGATTTCTCTTTCGTTAAAGATAAAAAGGTTGATTTTGAAAATGCTACCGACCAGGGTGACCTGAACAGGTTTGACAAATAATTGCACAATATTTCAGGAATTTTTTCATTATAAAAATGAATTGTTTGCACAGTATGAAAAAGCAAGTTTCTGTCTGGTTATATATCATTGTCATGATACTGGTTACAACTGCCTGTGACCCGGGGCGTGTTTATGATCAAACATATGCGGTCGAAGGACAGGCCTGGAACAGGGATTCTGTATTTCACTATGAATTGCTTATTGAGGACAGCCTTTCGATAAACGACTTTTATATCACCATCAGAAATAATACCGAATATCCATATAGCAACCTATACCTTTTTATCACCACGCGTTTCCCGAATGGACACGCAACAAAGGATACCATCGAGTGCATTCTTGCCGACAAGAATGGAAAATGGCTAGGGGCCGGATCAGGCAGGATCAGGGATAACCTGATCATGTTGCAGCAGGCTTTGCGATTTCCCCTGAAAGGGATATATCATTTTTATATTGAACAGGGGATGCGTGACGAACAATTGCCCGGCATCGAGGATATTGGCCTCAGGATTGAAAGAAGCAAGCCACGAACATGAGCGGTATAATATATTGGCAATCTATTAAGTAATATAAGAATGTCAGGAGAGAAAAAGCGAAAAATACTCAATTTCATTATCCGTTTCTGGATCATCTATTTTGCCATGATCGGGATCGTTTTTTTGATCTTTTTTGGCATCTCACAGGGCTGGTTCGGCGACATGCCTTCCTTCGAGGAACTTGAAAACCCGGAACGCAACCTTGCTTCTGAAGTATACTCTTCCGATGATTATATGCTGGGGACTTATTATATTGAGAACCGTTCTGATATTCATTTCCGTAACCTTCCACCTCATCTTGTTCAGGCCTTGCTGGCTACAGAAGACATTCGTTTCAGAGATCATGCCGGTGTTGATGTTAAAGCCCTCGGCCGTGTTATATTCGGGTTGGTCAGCGGTAATTATTCCGGAGGAGGCAGCACGCTCACCCAGCAGTTGGCGAAAAATTTGTTTCCCAGGGGCAACCTGAACAAATGGCAGTTGGTTGGCAGAAAACTGAAAGAGTGGGTCACGGCCATCAAACTCGAGAAAAATTACAGCAAGGAAGAGATCATGGCCATGTACCTGAATACAGTATCATTCGGGCACCATGCATACGGGATCAAATCTGCCGCCATGACTTTTTTCAACAAAAGTGTAGACTCCCTTAATTTACAGGAATCTGCTTTACTCGTGGGGGTTGTGAACGCCCCAACATGGTACAGTCCCGTGCGAAATCCTGAAAGGGCATTTAACAGGAGAAACCTTGTACTCGGGCAAATGCTGAAATACGAATTTATCAACGACTCTGTGTATGATACAGTATCAAGTATTCCCATCGACATGTCGCACTTCAATGTGCAGGATCATACTTCAGGAATGGCCAGATATTTCCGGGAATACCTCAGAGCTGAAATGAAAGAATGGTGCAAACATCATTTTCGCCCCGATGGTACACCCTACAACCTGTATAAGGATGGACTGAAGATATATACTACAATTGACTCCCGCATGCAGCGCTATGCCGAGGAGGCAATGCATGAACATCTTGGCCTTGACCTGCAGCCTGCTTTTTACAAACATTGGGAAGGATATACCTGGGCACCTTTTGTATTTGAAAAAGATGTGATCGAAAAGGAAGTTGAGAAACTGTTGTTACGGGCAATGCACCGCTCAGAAAGGTACAGAAAAATGAACAGTGCAGGTATACCTGCAGATTCTATAGAACTGTCCTTTAACACCCCGTATGAGATGGCAGTATTTTCGTGGAACGGGCCAATAGATACCCTCATGACGCCAATGGATTCCATTCGCTATTATAAGCATATTTTGCAGTCAGGCCTGCTATCCATGGAGCCAAACACCGGAGCGGTAAAAGCTTATGTCGGAGGTGTTGATTATCAGTATTTTAAATTTGATCATGCTACACAGAGCAGGCGACAGGTAGGATCAACTTTTAAACCTTTCCTCTATACGCTTGCCATGCAGGAAGGGGAATTTTCGCCCTGCTATAAAGTGGCCAATATTCAATACACTGTTGATCTCCCTACCGGAGAGATCTGGGCCCCCAGGAACAGCTCAACAACCAACATAGGGGAGATGGTTACATTGAAATGGGCCCTGGCAAATTCAAACAACTGGATCTCGGCTTTCCTGATGAGAAAATATTCTCCCCTCTCAGTTATCCGGATGGCAAGAAATATGGGGGTGAAAAGCAGCATCGACCCCGTTCCCTCTATCGCGCTTGGTTCATGCGACCTCAGCCTGTACGAAATGGTTGGGGCCATGAATACATTTTCAAGCAAAGGGATGTATGTAAAGCCCCTGTTCATCACCAGGATTGAAGATAAGAATGGCAATGTGATCGAATCCTTCGTACCTGAAAGAAAAGAAGCCATGAGCGAAGAAACGGCCTACCTGATGCTGGAGCTGATGAAAGGAGTTGTTGAATCGGGCACCGGGATCAGGCTCAGGCTGACATATGGATATAACAACCCGGTTGCCGGAAAAACCGGAACCACACAAAACCAGTCGGATGGCTGGTTCATGGGAATTGTTCCGCAGTTAACCACCGGTATCTGGACGGGATGTGAAGACAGGAGTGCCCACTTCAGGACCATCACCCTGGGACAGGGAGCCAATATGGCACTCCCGATCTGGGCTTTGTACATGCAGAAAGTTTATGATGATCCCAGTCTGAATTACAGCAAAGGTGATTTCGAAAAACCATTGAAGGAGTTGTCTTTCGAGCTGGATTGTGATAAGTACGACTCAGACGAGAATCCTGTAGAAGAAGATATCGACATCATTGAATTTTGAACTAAACCAGGTACCGCTATTTATGAATATTAACTACCCTAAGAAAATTATCAGTCCTCTCAGAAAATATCTATCCAAGGCTATTATCTGGATCAGCTTGCTGATCATTATTACCATCAACATCTCCTACCAAAACTGGAACCAGGAGTATAAGATCATTGCCTGGGATGTGAATTCATATTATGCATACCTGCCAACGGTATTCATCTACCATGATCTTGACATGGATTTCAGGGATGAAGATATTGAAAAACACATAAAACATTATTGGCCATTGACCACCGAAATCGGGAAAAAGGCCATCATTACATCCATGGGTATGGCATATCTGTATGCTCCCTTTTTCCTGGCCGGACATGGGATTGTACATCTTACCGGCTATGCCGGTGATGAATTTTCGGCACCATACAAAATTGCCCTCATCATAAGCTCCCTTTTTTACCTGGCTTTCGGCCTGGTCTTTCTTCGGAAAGTGCTAAGGACTTATTATTCAGAATTGGTAACTTCCATAACACTGCTAATTATTTTGTTCGGCACAAACTTCCTGCATTATGTCACGGATGAACCCACCATGACACATGCATATAATTTCTCAATGATCTCTGTATTCCTTTTCCTGATCATTAGGTGGTTCAGGAAACCCGGAATTAAGAATGCTATACTCTGTGGTATTATGGTAGGGCTCATATCTCTGGTCAGGCCAAGCAATATCATTGTCGTCCTTCTGCTCATCTTCTGGGGTATCACCTCATTCAGGGATTTAGGTAACAGGATACGCTTCTACTTCAGAAATATACACCTGGTCATTATTATGATCACTGCTTTTATACTGGTTTGGATCCCACAATTCCTGTATTGGGATTATACGTCAGGTAGCATATTTTTTAATACATACGGCAGCGTCGGGGCCGGATTCTTTTTCGATAACCCGCAATTTTATCATACGCTTTTAAGCTACCGTAAAGGTTGGTTTGTCTATACACCCGTAATGCTGTTTGCAATCTTAGGATTATACATGCTTTACAAAGAAAACAGGAAACTTTTCCTGCCGGTTTTAATCTTTTTGCTTGTTAATATTTATGTGATTTCATCCTGGTGGTGCTGGTGGTTTGGTGGCGGATTCGGCTCGCGTTCCTTTATCGACTCATATGGCATTATGGCTTTACCATTGGCGGCTCTAATTGCCTGGACCTTGAGACAAAAAAATATACTTAAATATGCCATCCTGCTTTTGATCGCAGGAACTTTATACCTGAACATCTTTCAGGTTACCCAATATAAAAAGGGATTTCTGCACTATGTAATGATGTCCAAGGAATCATACTGGGCTGTATTTCTGGATATGTCACCCAGCCAGAAATACTGGAACAACCTGGTATATCCCGACTATGAAGCAGCAAAGGAAGGCCGGTATTATACTGAAAATGAAATGACCGAACTGGAGAAAAGGCAGTTGAAAGAGCAAAAAGAATAATATTAAAGAAGATAATGAAAATAAAGATTATTATTTATAATACAGGAATATGATTAATAATAAAACAATTGCTGTAGTGGTTCCCTGCTATAATGAGGAAGAACAGATTGGCAGGGTCATTGAAACTATGCCGGACTTTGTTGACAAGATCGTGGTAGTAAATGATCTTTCCAGGGATAAAACATCTGAAGTAGTAAGTGAATATCTTGAAAAATATCCTGATATTTTCATTCCTGCGAAGGATTATGATACAAAAGAAAGACTGAATAATATCTACCTTATGGCAGAGCAGGTTATTGACAGGAAAAACAAAGAAGAGATTAAATTTTTTACTCACCATGAAGTGCTCAACAAAAAGCCTGAGCATAATCGGGTGATCCTGATCAACCACCTGGAAAACGGGGGCGTGGGAGCAACCATTGCCACCGGATACAAATGGTGTAAGGATCATGATATAGATTGCACAGCAGTAATGGCAGGCGACGGACAAATGGACCCGGCAGAACTGGAATCAATCTGCATGCCGGTGGTAGAAGATGATATTGACTATGTAAAAGGAAACCGCCTGATACATCAAAGTTCCTGGTTTGTGATCCCGAAAACACGCTATTTCGGAAATTCCATTCTTTCTATCCTGACAAAGATCGCTTCAGGTTACTGGCATGTATCAGATACCCAGACGGGATATACAGCCATCTCGAAGAAAGCCATAAATGCGATAAAACTCTATGATATCTACAAAAGATACGGCATGCCCAATGATATGCTTGTTAAACTGAACATTGCTTTCTGTACCCTCAAAGAAATTGAGATCAAGCCAGTATATAATGTCGGGGAAAAATCGAAGATGAAGGTTACAAAAGTAGTCTTTCCCATTATGTGGTTGCTTTTTAAATCATTCTTCAGGCGCATGTGGATCAAGTACCTCTTTCGTGATTTTCATCCCTTGTTCCTCCTGTATCACATGGGGATATTCCTACTTCTGGCAGCCATACCTTTCCTGATTGATATTCTGCTGAATGCATTTCAGATAGGAGCTGCAACACCATTCCAAACGATGATCATTTTTATTTTCCTTATCATTTCAGGCTCACAGTCCCTGTTTTTTGCAATGTGGATGGATATCCAGGATAATGAACGCCTCTATAAATAAGTTATACAACTGCCTGACGCAGACTAAACTTATTCAGAACAAGAGATAAAAGGAATATAAATACCTCTCCCGTGATGAACCAAAGACGGGAGATGACAGCAATGGTAGTTGCTTCTTCCAGGGGCATGCCGGTGAGCACCATAAAACCGGTCATGATGCCTTCCCTGACACCAATCCCTCCCGGAGTGATCAGGGACAGAACCCCAAGCGATATGCTCAAAGGCCATGAGAAAATCACAGCTATTGAAAATTCAAAATGAAAGGCCATCACAAAAAGATAAAATGCCAGCATCCACAATCCCCAATAGGCCAGTACATACAATATCAATGGTATTACTTCCTTGATAGTCACCAGCGGTACTTCCAGTTTCTTTCTAATAAGCTTGGAAAGCAGACGAATCACAAATTGATGAAATCCTTTTGAATACAGGAAAAATGTAAAAAAGATTGTCAGAAACACCACCAGTATTACAAAGCCGCTGAATGGATAAAAATAGATAAGTGGCCCGATACCGATCAGAAGGCCCAGCCACACATAGATCAGTTGTTCTTTCAGAGAAATATAGCTGGCACTCCGTATGGAATGATCCTCCAGGGAAATAAAAGAAGCCCTGCCAAGGATTGTCCAGACTTTGCCGGGAATATATTTTGCAAAGACAGATAAACCATGTGATACAAGGGCCAGTCTCTTCGAAACATGAATATCATGGATCTTCAGCGCCTTCCACCAGCTTAAGGTACTCATCATAAAACCTCCCCAAAGTAAAATTGTACCGGGGATAATGTATGCGGGATCCAGGTCCAGCCCCTTCACCCTGAGGTAATCAAACTTATACAGATAAACAACCAGAAAGGCCAGCGAAAGATAGATCAGTATCCTGAAAAGTATTTTCATCAATCTGTTTTGTAAAAGAACAGTAAAGATAATGTGTTTTCTTATTAGGATTTATGATCAGTGAATATCCTCAAGGGGATAAGTTCCTGAACGAACCTTTTCCGAATATTCATATATTTGCACCACTTTTCGGATATTATTTTAAATGACATTTTTTAATGGTTAATACAGAATTAAAGGTTTCCATCATCATCCCTGCCTACAATGAAGAATCAGGGATTAAAGACACCCTTGAAAAGCTTGTTAAGGGTGGTTATCATGAAAAACATGAGATCATTGTGGTAGATGATGGATCATCAGACCGGACCAGGGAAGTCTGTGAGGGATTTCCTGTCAGAGTGATCAGCCATACCGTAAATAAAGGTTATGGAGCTGCACTAAAGACAGGGATACGAAAATCGACAACTGATAAGGTTGTGTTCATGGACAGCGACGGGCAGCATGATCCGAAATATCTGGATGAGCTTGTAAAAATGCTCGAAACACATGAAATGGTGATCGGCTGCCGTACCCAGGATTCTTTCCAGGTGAAGAACAGGAAAGCAGGCAAGAAGGTGATCAAGTGGGTTGGAGAATTCCTGGTAGAGCAAAAACTGCCGGATTACAATTCTGGTTTCAGAGGATTTGACAAGAACCTGATAAAAGAAATGCTGCACTTTATGCCAAATGGATTTTCTTTTTCAACTACCTCCACACTTGCCTTTATGAAAGAAGGATATAATATTTGCACATTCCCGATTGTTGTGGAAGAAAGGGTAGGAAGAAAAAGCAGCGTAAAATTTTTCAAGGACGGGCCAAAAACCATGATGCTATTATTGAGGATCATTATGTTATTTAATCCTTTGAAGATCTTCCTGCCTGCCAGTCTTATTGCAGGTATCACAGGCATTGCTTTTGGCTTGTATGGTTATATCATTGCTGACAGGTTCTCAAATGGAGCCATTATATTGATCACCCTGGGAATGATATTATTTTTTATCGGATTGATTGCAGATCAAATCTCACTGCTCAACCGCAAACACTAAACGATGAGAGATTATCAGCTTGATTTCAGGAACAAATGGAAGGACCGGGATGTGGAGGCCCATTGGGATAAAGTGTCTTCCATCTACGTAGAAGAAAATGACAAGCTGAAAGAAACCCACGACCAGCGATTTAATGAAAGCGTTACTTTCCTTGACCTGAAACCCGGTCAAAAAGTCATTAACATCAGCAGCCGCGATTGTGAAGCAAGTGATTATATCACAAAAAAAGAAGGAACTACTGAGGTCATCAATACGGAAATCTCTTCAGGTTTGATGAATGAAGCACATAAGATCAGGCCTTATGTAAAACAGGTAAAAATTGATACCTATTCGAAACTGCCGTTCGAAGATGAGTCGTTCGACAGGGTGCTGACCCTGGAAACACTGGAGCATGTAGAGCAGCCACTTCAATTTTTACTTGAACTGCATCGCATTGCCAAACCCGGATCAGTAATGGTATTGAGCTGTCCACCTGCCACAAGTGAAATTCCCTACAGGGTATTTACATTTTTATTTGGCGGACATGGTGAGGGGCCGCATAAGTTCCCTTCATCAAGAACCGTAAAGAAATGGCTGGCACAGACCGGCTGGAAACTACGCTCGCATAAGGGAACCTTGCTGGTCCCTGTCGGGCCGGGATTTTTACGGAATACCGGTGAAAAGATCATGTCCGCATGCCAGGGAACATTTATTTCGGAACTGGGCATCCGTCAATTTTTTGTGTGTGAGAAAATTTGAGAAAATACATGACGTGATTAGCAGCGGATTATGTAACCGTTGCGGAACCTGTGTTGGCCTTTCGGATGGGAAGATCAGGTTTACAGACAGGACGGGCAAATACCTTCCGCATATAGAAAATGATCCCGAAGGGAAATTAAATAAAGAGCTTCTTCAATATTGCAGCGGCAAAGGCTTTGACTTTCCGGGACAAAGCAAAAAAATTTTCGGAGAAGATGCACATTATAATGTTTTCACCGGCGCTTACAAAAATATTTACATCGGGCATAGCAATGATGAATCGATCAGGAGACTCGGTGCCAGCGGAGGGATCATTTCGGCTATCCTTATATGGTTACTTGAAAAAGGCCGCATTGATGGAGCTGTAGTGCTCGGCATGTCGGAAGAGGAACCCTGGTTAACAAAACCCTTCATCGCAACCAGCACAGAAGAGATTTTCTCTGCAGCCCAGAGCAAGTATATCATCTCTTCTGTGAATGAGATCCTTCCTGACATTGAACGCTTTGAGGGCAAGCTTGCCTATGTCGGTCTTCCCGGACAGGTGCAGTCGATCAGGCTACTTCAGGAAGCAGGACACCCGACCGTGAAGAACATTGAATACATATTCGGCCCTTTTTACGGCAATACCCTTCATTTTTCTTCTGTTAAAAGTTTTCTAAGGTCGTATGGAGAGAGAAACTACAGGAAAATCAGGAAACTCTATTTCCGTCACGGGGAATGGCCGGGAAATATGCGTATTGAATTGGAAAGTGGCAGAACGATTGAATTGCCGAAATTCCATGCCAACTATCTCATCCCCTTTCACATCATGAAAAACAGCCTCCTGTGCACTGACCTGAGCAATGAGTTCACCGATATTTCCGGTGGGGATGCATGGGCACCGGCATATGAGGAAAGAGGCAAGGGATTTTCGATTGTATTGTCCCGTTCAGACAAAGGACAAGCCATCCTGGATGAAATGCGAGGGGAAGGATACCTGGTACTGAATCCCATTGAAGAGGGTGAAGCTATTTCTATGCATTCGCATGGCTATGACCTGAAGAAAAGGGGAACCTTCATCCGCATGAAATATCGTAGGTGGCTTGGTAAAAGAAATCCGGATTACGGTTACATAATGAAAGGTTTTACATTGAAGAGGTACTTGATGGAACTTGTCATTGACAGTCTTTTCATTATCTTGGGGACTGGTTTTTCAAGGTTCATCATTGAGAGGATTCCCCCAAAGACCGTAGGAAAAGTTTTCGAAAAGTCGAGAAATGTGTGGAAACGCTCCACCAAAAAGATAAAGAAATCACAACTGAATGCCAGTAATGGATAAAGAAGGACATATGCCTCCAGCACAAAAAAAAGTAAAAAGGATCAGTCCGTTTCTTTTTATCAGGTTGCTGGGAATTGCTTTGTTTATTTATATCCTGAGCACTGTTGACCTGGCTGCCCTTTGGGAGAACATTAAAAAAGTCAATTCGACATTTCTGCTTTATGGTATTCTCTTCCAGTTATTGTTATTATTTCTTAAGGCCTTTCGCTGGCATATCCTGAATAATGGCAGCACCAGAATCCATGAGATTGTCCGTAGCTTCGGGGAGTTTTTTGAAAGCTATGCCATTGGGGTGATCACACCGGGCAGGATTGGTGAACTTGTAAAGGCAGGGCATGCCAGAGAGAAAAACCGTATCATGGAAACCGGCATCAGGGTTGTGATTGAAAGGGGTTTCGATCTTGGGATCTTCGTAATCATTGCGGGTTTAGCGTTTATTTTTGCTTTTCCGAAAGATGGGGCTATACCTGCCGGTTTTCTTATTCTCCTTGGCGGCACTTTTATTTTTTGCCTCGCTGTCATTTTTATGCGGTCTGCCTCTGCCACCCGTCTTGCTGAAAAACTCCTGAACAAGCTCCCCTTCCTTAAATTGAATCTCAGCTTATCCTTCAGAAAGAGAAGCAGCGGCATTCAATTGTCTGTCATCCTGCTGTCAATTGCCAGCAACCTGAGCTATTTTATTTCCTGCTATTTTATAGCCGTTGGCCTGTCATATAATTACCCAATCCTGTTTATCTCAGGAGTGGTGGCCATTGCCGGCCTACTGAATATGCTGCCGATAACCATCATGGGCCTGGGAACCAGGGAAGGGACCTTCCTGCTGCTATTCAAACCTCTTGCTGAGCCGCTGATCCTTGCCTTTTCCGGTTTGGTTTTCCTGGTTGCCCAGATTGGTGGCGGGCTGGTCTCACTCACCCTCGGACAACTTTTCCTGATTGCTGCAAAGAAGAACAATGAAAAGAAATAAGTTCGTCCTTTCCGGTATTTCTTCATGGAAATCTTGTATTTTTGCTGCTTTTAAATTTCAGCCAAGGCATGGATCAAACAATCATTGTGGCAGGTGCGAACGGATACCTGGGAACGTATATCTGCAAACAGTTAATATCAGAGGGATATAAAGTAATTGCCCTGAAATATGAACACTATGCTTCCACCATCATTGATCATGAAAATATCGATTATCTGTATTGTGATATCCGGACTGAAATTTTACCGCAAATTAGAGATGTTGTCAACGGCAGGAAAATTCAAGCTGTAATTAATTCCGCGGCTTTACTGGGCAGTTCCGATTATAATAAAAATTTCGAGGTCAACGCCCAAGGTGTATCCAACATGATCGAATTCTGCAAAGCCACTGGCATAAAACGATTTATCCAGATCAGCAGTGTGGTGATCATGAAAAAGTTCAAGGGCCCATATGGGGAAACAAAATTAAAAGGCCAGGAATTTCTAATTGATTCGGACCTTGATTTTACCATCTTCATTCCTGCTATGATCCTCGGCCCGGAAGGCCTTGGGATCAACCGTATTTTGAAAAATGTATTCAGGATCCCGGGTTTTGTTCCCCTGGTGGGTAATGGCCGTCAGACCCAGCATCCCATCTTCGTGAAAGATTTTGCAAAATACATTGTTAAATGCATCAATGAAAAGCAGGCATTTGGTAAGACCTATCAGATTGCAGGTGATGAAGTCATCCCGTTCCGGGAGCTTATTTCCCTAATGTTGAAAATCCGCGGCAAAAACAAAATTTTTATCCCGGTGCCACCAGCCTTTGTAAAAATTCTTGGCAAGGGATTTCAAAAATTCCAGAAAGTACCCTTGTTCACTGCGGAGCACGTTAAAGGAGTCTTGCAGGATTCAGAGCTCGATACCGGGCTGATAAGGAAAGACCTGGGATTTGAACCCACACCATTAAAGGAAGCGATGGAATACAGCCTTTCGGTGATCGGGAGTAACTGGGACTATTACCTCAAGCCCAGGGAAGAAAAAACCATCAGTATTTAGGATCAAAGAATTCTATTTTCAGATCATCGATCCAGATATTCTCTTCCCCTTTGTACCATACATACACTTCGAGCTTATCAGAACGTGACAGCAATTCCGGGATCATATAATCCGCGGTGATCAGGTTCCATTGGTTGAGCTTTAGGTTTACGGAATCACCATTCATACTGAAGTCCTTGTACTTGTAATTCTTTCCCTTATGCTTGAATGCAACAATCAGGATGGCCTCATTATCAATGGGATCAGCCGTAGGATACACCCAAACACTGGCCCTGACCCAGCCATAATCACTTTCAGATATCTCGCGATATTCCTTTCTCAATGTAGGGGAATACTCTTGTGTACCATCCATCCTGAATGACATGGAGCCGGTATATGCATATGTCGTGTCATAATGCTGTTCGTCCCCGGCAACAGGTTTTTCAAAATCAAAATGCTTGACCACACTTCTGTTGAAATCCTCCTCATTGGTCAATGTTTCTAAAACGGATGAAGGGCGTTCAACCAGCAAATATTTCTTGTCTTCCTCCGTCACCGATGTTTTTAAAAACACCCTGAAATAGTACTCCCTGGTCATCCTGTATCCATCAATAATTTCTACTTTTAACTGCCATGCCTGCATGATGTTAATTACAGTAAGAACGAAAATAAGTGTGTAAACCGGGAGGCGCACCCAGCGTTTTGAATTTTGTAAAGCATCTATAAAAAAGGCCAGCGGTATTACCAGCACAGCATATAGTTCAATAAAGGCACGCCATCCATAGGCCACGAGGCTGCTAAAACATGCAATCAGGTAAATATGGAACAAACTAACCAGCAAGAGGGGGATAAAGATCTCTTTCTTTTTTCTGAACAGAAAGTAAAACCCAATTATAGAGAAGATCATCACCGGAGCATAGATAAAAAAGCCTTTCCTGAAGCTGAATAGCACCCATAAAAAACGCGGGTTGTAAAAGTCGATACTTGATCCGGGATCATCGTATGCCCAGTACAGCCAGCCTCCGGATGCCAACTTCCAGTAAAATAACTGTGGCAGAACAGCAATAAATCCTGCAAGAACAAGCAGCAGAACATGAATTCTATATTGAAAAATCAATTTCAGCTTTTTGATAAAGCTATCCCAATTGTAAATACCCCATAATACAGGAACGATCACCATTAATACCTCAGAGATACGCGATATCACTGCCAGCCCAAGAATTAGCCCCAGCAAAATTGCATGTTTTTTCTTGTGATCTTCATGCCAGCGAATGGTAAGCCAGATGATGAGAATATTCAGGGTGAAGGCATAAACATGCGGGATATCATTGCCATAGGTAATAAAGAAGAAAAAGTTTGACGAGATACATAAAACTACAAGTGTGATAGCAGTAACACCGTCGCTCAGGTATTTCAACAATATTTTTCGCAAAAATATTAATCCAATGATGGCATATAAAAAGCCCGCAAGGATGATGGCATTCTGATAGGGGTCGGAGAACCCGTCAGCAGGATCGTAAGTTAAGAGCGCATACCCATGGCCAAGCATAAAAAACGGCGACATCATGATGGCCATACCCGGTGAAAAGCGGATAATATTGCGCCCTTCAGAAGTGGGTGAAAACTGGTAAAGTGTGGCTGTATTATTATAGGTGGAATTAATATTCTCAACCCAACTTAAATCTTTAATAGTAGGGTCGTCATAGATAAAAGTAGCCGGCAGGTATAGGTAGGCTCCGAACACATCAAACGACAGGATATTGATCTGCGGATTCCTAAACTTGATACTTGAGATGACAATGATCAGCAACAGCAGTGTGACCAGAGAAATAGGGAAACTCTTTTTGTTTACATTCATGGTTTAAAGAGGTTCAGGTTATATGAATAATGAGCTGCCTGGCTTGATGTTTATTTTACAGACTTACTTTTTTATCATTCATGAGTAAATATCTGGCAATCAGAATGAATGCCATGACAGGTATAAGCCAAATGAGTCTCCCCTCAAACCTTCCGGTCACAATTGAAACAATTGAAATTAAACCTGCATTAGCCAGGATCAGCATAACATAAAATGAAAAAAAGGTAAGAAAATCAATTGAAATAAATTTTCTTAAATTTTTCAGAGAGAAGAAAAGTAATATGACCACCAGAGAGATTGTGAGCAGGATTCGCTGAAAAATATTCCTCGTGATATACATAATTCGGTAGTTTTGCTGCCTGGCTTCAAGATACTTCTTGTAATCATCTTCGAAATTAATTTTAATCGGATAATTGATGTGGGAAGTTTTCCCGAAAGGAGGATTAGAACTGATGTGAAATGTTGTTAATTGATTTCCGAATTGTTTAATTGCATCCCGCAGAAACCTTGCACGGTATTTAGGTATACTCATGATATCTGTAACAAGCTCTCCATAAATGCTGTCTCTTTTAAGCCAACACTCAGCAAACCCTTTGGTATCCTGGCACTCCTGTTGGTATAAAAAGCTGGTATCATTCCACAGAAAGGAATCATAGCGATAATATTTGGGAATTACATTCTTAAATTCGCACAGAAAGAAACTGGTATCTGTCTCACACTTTTCAGTGACATAATCCGAAAATATTCCGGACGGAATCAACCTCGCCGTATAGATGATATTGGACACCCGTGAAAATCCAAAGCCTGCACCAAAGGACGCATTAATAGAAGGTATTGAAAGCCAGCTCAATAATAATACAACTGCAACAATAAATAATCTTTTTGGATATATCCTGAAAAAACCAAAACGCTTAAAGAAATAAAATAATACAACACCACCAATAATAACCGCAGTAATGATAGGCAGATTTGATAAATGCACTATGGTTGAGTATATAACGATAAGGGACAATGGGATATACCAGGCCCAGTGGATTTTTTTTGCTGTCAATATTAAGAAAAACCCGATAAAGGAAATGCTAAAATATATATCTGGCATAATGTGGGATATATAGACAGGCAAACCCGTAAAAACAGTCAATATGCTAATCAAAATAAAAGTGAGAAAAACTGATCTTTTAGGCCCTACCAGCTTATGAATGAGAAAATTCAGAAAGGCAGCCATTAATATTCCCTGGAATATCACAACCAGCCATAAAGAATAAGACATACTGATATGTCTGACCAGCCAGCAATAGCTTATGGGCCTGCTCACAGGTATAACATCAAGGAACCCGTGATATATATAAGTCCCTGAATCGGGATGCAGCAGAGGATATCCATTTAGAAGAGCCGGTAGAATTAAAAAAATCACCGAAATAGAAAACCACCATACATCGAAAATGAAATACGTATTTTTTCTCGTAAATTTAAAAGAAGCCATTGAATTATTCTTTTGGTTATTTAAGATATTTCTTATCGAATATATTATACTTCAAAATACACCAGATAGCACGGAACCCATCCTTAGCCCCTATTTTCTTTCCTTCATCATAAGTCCGGCCGTAATAGGAAATCCCAACCTCATAGATCCTGATACCGGGAAAACGGGAGATCTTGGCCGTCACCTCCGGTTCAAAACCAAAGCGTTTTTCCTTAAAATATATCTTCTTAATATAGTCAGTCCTGAACAGCTTATAACATGTTTCCATGTCAGTCAGGTTCAGATTGGTGAACATATTTGACAGGAAGGTCAGGAACTTATTGCCGATCGAATGCCAGAAGAACAGGATGCGGTGAGGAGTACCGCCCAAAAACCTGGATCCGTAAACAACATCAGCATAGCCTCCAATGACAGGCTTCAGAAGAATATTATATTCCCGCGGATCATATTCCAGGTCGGCGTCCTGTATAATGATGAAATCGCCAGCTGCCTCATCAATACCCCGGTGAAGAGCAGCTCCCTTGCCTTTATTTGCCGGTTGTTCAAAAAAGCTGATCTCATGCCCGGGATGTGCTTCGATGTAAGCTTTGGCCACCTCTGCTGTATTATCCGTAGAACAGTCATTTACAATGATGATCTCTTTTTCAAAACCACCGTCAAGCTGCACATCAATGACCTTATCTAATATCATGTGAATGGTTTTTTCTTCGTTATAGGCCGGAATAAGTACGGAAAGCTTCATGATCATTCTGTTCGCGAATAATCACCAAAAATATAAAAATTGATTGAAGAAAGATCTACTCTTGAAAATAAACCCTTTTAACCCTGCCCGAAATGGAAGTCATCACTTCATAAGGTATTGTTTTGAGGTCGGCAGCCAGCTCGCTAATAGGCCTGTCATCACCGAAAATGATTACGGTATCTCCCTCCCTGGCTTTAATTTCCGTAATATCGACCATGCACATGTCCATACAAATGCTTCCAACTATCGAAGCTTTCTGTCCACCTATGATCAAATGTCCGGTTCCATTGCCCAGTTTTCTGTCCAGGCCGTCGGCATAGCCCACGGGAACAACAGCAATATCCATATCATTTCCGATGATCATGTTTCCGTATCCAATCCTTTCTCCGGCTTTTACCTTTTTTATCTGGGAGATGGTAGATTTAAGGGTACTGACATTTTCCAGCCCGCCCTCATCTTCAGAATTTGAAGCCACCCCATAAAGACTAACCCCCAGGCGTACCATATCAAAATGTGCCTCAGGGAATCTGGTGATCCCGGCGGAATTCGTCATGTGTCTCAAAACAGTATGGTGGATGGTGCCGCAGAAATTATCACACATCTCCTTGAACTTTTCGATTTGTCCGCGTGTAAACTCATCGCTCTCAGGCTCGCCACTGGCTACCAGGTGGGAAAAGACAGATTGCACATACAAACGCCTGTTGTTCCTGATCCTATCGGAAAGTCTTTCAAGTTCCGTAGCTTCAAATCCCAGCCGGTGCATCCCCGTTTCCAGCTTGATATGGATCTTCACCGGCTTGTTGCGGGGAAGGATGTTTTTTCTGATCGCTTTTTCCAGTACGTCAAGGATACGAAAATTATATATCTCCGGCTCAAGATTATGCTGGATCATTGCATCGAAGCTGTGTTCTTCCGGATTCATCACCATAATTGGAAGAATGATACCGGCTTTTCTCAGTTCCACACCTTCATCAGCATATGCCACAGTCAAGTAATCGACCCTGTGAAACTGAAGCAGGTTTGCGATCTCATATCCACCACTACCATATGAAAAAGCCTTTACCATGGCCATGATCCTGGTAAGCGGGCTGATCTTTGACCTGAAATAGTTAAGGTTGTTGACCATGGCATTAAGGTTGATCTCCATGACCGTTTCATGCGATTTTTGCTGCAGGGCTTTGCTGATCTGCTCAAATTCAAATATCCTGGCACCCTTCAACAGGATGGTTTCATTGCTGATAGAGGTAAAGGAAAACTTGCGCATGAACTCTTCGGTAGAAGAATAAAATGTTTTTTCCATCTCAAAAAAATCTGCCTGACGGGAGATGGCGGGGCCGATCCCGATGATGCGCCCGATATTTTTTTGCTTCAGTATGCCGGCAATATCACTGTATAATTCTTCTGCATCTTTACCGCTTTGCAGGATATCCGAGAGGACGATGGTTCGTTTTTTATGCTGCGACTGTTGGTTCAGGAAGTCTATGGCGATGCTGAGCGAATTAATATCTGAATTATAGCTGTCGTTAATGACGGTGCAATGGTTGATCCCTGCCTTCATCTCCAGACGCATGGCAATCGGCTGCAGCATCTTCATTCCTTCAGCAATTAAATCCATATCCATTCCCATATGTAGCAGGGCAGCCCAGCAGTGAATGGCATTTTCAAGCGATGCTTCATCCACAAATGGAATCTCTATGCTTATCTCTTCCTCCTGGTATATTCCTGTGATGGTGGTGCTTTCAAGCTTCGTCCTCAATACAGAAGTGATCTGCAAGTCGGCAGGCTGTTTCCTGCTCCAGGTAAATGCCTGGATGGTTTCCAGCATCTGTGACCGGATCAACACCTCCTGTATCGCTGCATGGTCGGAACAATAGATCAGGGTATCAACCTTGGTAAATAACTTCAGTTTCTCACCCACTTTCTGCATAATACTGATGAAATTCTCGTTGTGGGCATCTCCGATATTGGTAAAAATCCCTACGCCAGGACGAATGATGGCCTGCAATTTGTCCATCTCATCAGGCCTGGAGATCCCTGCCTCAAAGATGGCCAGATCATTGGATGCCTCCATCTGCCAGACAGACAGGGGTACACCCACCTGGGAGTTGTAGCTCTTGGGACTGCGGACGATCTTATATTTCTTTTGCAGAAGCTGGAACAACCATTCCTTTATAATGGTCTTGCCATTGCTGCCGGTGATACCGATAATAGGGATATCGAATTTTTTTCGATGGGCTGCTGCAAGGGCCTGCAGAGCTATCAGTGTATTTTTAACCTTAATGAAACTTGCATCCTTGTAATTATCAAATTTAGTATTGTATACTGAAATAATGAAAGTCCTGATCCCCTTCTCATAAAGTTCAGGGATATAGTCATGCCCGTTATTGTTTCTTCCCAACAAAGTAACAAATACACAATTTTCAGGAGAGATCAAACGGCGGCTATCGACAAGGATATCCGTAATCTCAGGGTTAGCGGAGCTTTTCCTTAGCAGCTCCCCCTTTGTGATCTCAACTATATCGCTGACTTTAAACATTTATTTTTAAAGTTTTAAATTTTGAGTTTTGAATTTTGTCTTTTGGAATTTGGGTTTTATTTGGTATTTGGATTTTGATTTTTGGAATTTTTTTGGACTTTGGATTTTGGAACTTGGATTTTACTTATGTCTCTCCATTTTCTCCGGAAGTATCTTCAAGCGGAAGCGGATCCTTATTCATCTCATTAAAGCACTTTCTGTTCCTGAAAATGTCGCAGGCGAGGAAAATGGCTGAACGCATGGACTCAGGTGATGCTGCATTTTTCCCTGCGATCTCATAAGCAGTGCCATGAGCCGGTGAAGTCCGGATGATGGGCAGGCCGGCTGTAAAGTTTACCCCGTATTCAAAAGACAATGCTTTAAAAGGGATCAGTCCCTGATCGTGGTACATTGCGAGAATGCCGTCGAATGAATCAAATGCCGAAGACCCAAAAAAGCCATCGGCAGCGTATGGCCCATAGGCCAGCATACCTTCATTGAATGCTTCGGAAACCGCGGGAATGATGATATCTTCTTCTTCGCTGCCAAGCAAACCATTGTCGCCTGCATGGGGGTTGAGTCCCAGGAGGGCAATTCTTGGTTTTGGGATGCTGAAATCGCGCTTCAGTGACAAATTCATGATTCTCAGCTTATGCAGTATAAGTTCTTTGGATAAATGGGAAGAAACCTGCATCAGAGGAATATGACCGGTCACAACACCTATCCTGACATTATTGCTAACCATGAGCATCAGGAAATCATCAGTTTTCCATTTTTCGGCAAGGTATTCGGTATGCCCCGGAAATTTGAATTCATCTGACTGTATATTCTTTTTATTGATGGGTGCAGTAACGAGCACATCCACATGGCCATCCTGAAGGTCCTTTGTTGCTTTTTCGAGAGCAAGGTATGCCAGCTCTCCGGCAATCCCGGTGGATTTACCCAGATCGATCTTTACTTCCTGTTCATAGCAGTTGACAATGTTTGGACGCCTGGGATTTGCCGCTTCAGCATTCTTCACAAGGTTGAAATTGAAATCATTTATATGTAAGGCCTTCCTGTGATATGAAGCCACCTTTGACACGCCATATACCAGCGGTGTGATCGTATCCATCATTCGCTGGTCCTGAAAGGTTTTAATGATGATCTCGTAACCAATCCCATTCAGGTCACCATGGGTGATTCCCACCCTTATCCTGGATGCCTGATCTTCTTTTCTGCCGGGTTTATTCATAGGTCTGTATTTTCACTTGCAAAGATAAGAATTATAGTGGTACGCGGTACGGGGTACGGGGTGCGGGGTGCCGAATTGATTAGTGGTGATGTTAAGCCTATCCTGTGATATCCTTAAAGAACTCAAGCAACAACCTCACACCAATGCCTGTTCCCCCTTCGGGCTGATATCCGTCTTTCTTATCGAAGAATGCGGGGCCGGCAATGTCCATATGTATGAAAGGATAATCTGTAAATTTTTCAAGGAATTTCCCTGCAGTGATCATTCCGGCTTCGGCACCCCCAAGGTTTTTTATATCCGCGACACTCGATTTGAGAAGCTCAGCGTATTCCTCCCAGAAAGGAAACTCTGCAATACGTTCATATACCGCATTGCCGGCTTCCTTAAGTTTCATCATTGGTTTTTCCGCCTTGGCTTCCATGGCAACAATGCCATATTTCCCGATAGCCCTTGCTGCGGCACCGGTAAGTGTAGCAGCATCAATCACAAGTTCGGGTTTATATTTTTGAGCATAACTTAACGCATCGGCAAGGATCATCCTGCCTTCGGCATCAGTATTGATCACTTCAACAGTCATTCCGCTGTGCATGGTGATAATATCCCCGCTTGCGTACGCATTGCCGTCGA
>JAIOSQ010000094.1 GCA_021107535.1 Bacteroidales bacterium
GGAACATCCCGGCCATGAACAGTTAAAAAATATTATGAACCCGGAATACGGTTTCGGCGGCATGCTGGCCATTGATGTCGGCACATCTGAAAAAGCAAATCTATTAATGGAAAAAATGGAAGAAGAAGGTGTTGGCTATCTGGCAGTAAGCCTGGGATATTTCAAAACCCTTTTCAGCAATTCAGGGAAAAGCACTTCTTCGGAAGTTCCGGAAGAAACGCAAAAGGAAATGGGCCTGAGCGAGGGACTGATCCGCTTTTCAGTCGGGCTCGACAATAACATTGAGAATACTTACCGGATGATCCGACAGTCCATGGATGCATTGAGCATTCATTGATGTGCGATCAAGATGCTGGATACTGGATACTGGATACTGGATACTGGATCAGGAGTGCCTAATTCCTTGTTCGTTATTCCTTGTTCTTTATTCTCTATTCTACATAGTCTTCCACATTCCCACAACTGCACACCAGGTTCCGGTCGCCGTAGGCATCATCAATGCGGGTGACATCCGGCCAGTATTTATCGCGATGAGGAATATTTCCGGGGAATGCAGCCGCCTGTTTCGAATAAGGGAATGCCCAGTTTTCATCCATGATCATGGCCAGGGTATGGGGGGCATGCCTGATCATATTATCCTCTTTTGAACAACGTCCTTCTTCTACCTCCCTGATCTCCTCCCGGATAGCCACCATGGCATCCACAAACCTATCAAGTTCCGATAAAGGCTCACTCTCCGTCGGCTCAACCATGAGCGTACCGATCACAGGAAAAGCTACCGTTGGCGCATGAAAGCCATAGTCCATCATGCGCTTGGCAATATCGACAACACTGATATCGGCAGTTTTCAGGAACTGATTGCAATCCAGGATCATCTCGTGAGCTACCCGCTTGTTCTTTCCTGTGTACAATATCTTATACGATCCCTCAAGCCTTGATTTCAGATAATTGGCATTCAGGATGGCACATTCGGTAGCAAATTTCAAACCCTTCCTGCCCAGAAGTTTTATGTATCCATAGGAGATTGGCAGGATCATGGCGCTCCCGAATGGAGCTGCCGACACCGGGCCGATCCCTATTTCTCCCCCGGTTTTAATGATGGGATGGCCGGGAAGAAATTCCAGCAGGTGTTTTGCAACCCCGATAGGCCCGACACCCGGGCCGCCTCCGCCATGAGGAATACCAAATGTTTTATGCAGGTTGAGATGACAAACATCTGCACCTATAAGCCCGGGACTCGTCAATCCGACCTGGGCATTCATATTTGCCCCATCCATGTAGACCTGTCCTCCGTTGCCGTGAATAATATCCATGATCTCAAGTATGGACTCCTCAAACACACCATGTGTGGATGGATAGGTTACCATGAGGGCAGCCAGGTTTTCTTTATGTTCTTCAGCTTTTGCTTTCAGTTCCTGAACATCAATATTTCCCTGCTCATCGCATTTAACGATTACCACCTTCATCCCAGCCATCACCGAACTGGCAGGATTGGTTCCATGAGCAGAAGAAGGGATGAGGCAAATATTTCTGTGGCCCTCTCCCCTGCTCTCGTGATATGCCCGTATGACAAGCAATCCGGCATATTCACCTGAGGCTCCTGAGTTGGGTTGAAAAGAGATGGCGGAAAACCCGGTGATCTCACAAAGGTCTTTCCCAAGGTTTTCGATCAGCTCTGCATAACCTTCAGCCTGGTCAGCAGGGACAAAAGGATGCACCGCAGCAAATTCAGGCCAGCTTAGCGCAAACATCTCAGCAGCCGCATTCAGCTTCATGGTACATGAGCCCAGCGGGATCATGCAGCGGTTCAAGGCAAGATCCCTGTTTTCAAGTTTTTTCATGTAACGCATCATTTCGGTCTCCGAGTGATAGGAATTAAACACAGCATGTGTCATGAATGAAGATGTGCGTACCATCCGGGGCAGTAGGCTGTCGTCCGGTTCACCTTCCTGTGAAGCTTCATATCCCGTGAGGGAAACGAAAACTGATAATATTTCCTTTACATCATCTCCTGAAGTTGTTTCATCCAGGCTGATGCCGATCCTGCCATCATCAAAATAGCGGAAATTGATCTCCCTTCTAAGCGCTTCCTCATTGACGGCTTCCTGGTTTATGCCTTCAGGAATGCCAATGACGATGGTATCAAAAAAATATTTTGTATGAATTGTAATGTCCAATTTTTTCAGCATGGAAGCCATGATGCAGGTATAATCATTGATATCCCTGGCAATGGCCTTCAGGCCTCTCGGCCCGTGATAGGCTGCGTACATTCCTGCCATGGAAGCAAGGAGTGCCTGTGCCGTACATATATTCGATGTTGCCCTTTCCCTTTTGATGTGCTGCTCACGGGTTTGAAGGGCCATACGTAATGCAGGGTTTCCTGTCGCGTCTATGGTCAGCCCGATGATCCTGCCGGGGATGTTGCGCTTGTATTTTTCATGGGTGGCAAAATAGGCTGCATGCGGGCCGCCATAGCCCATAGGGATCCCGAAACGTTGGGTGGTCCCGACTACCACATCGGCACCCCATTCTCCGGGAGGTGTCAGCAGCGTAAGGCTGAGCAGGTCAGCAGCTACTGCCACGGCAGTTTCATTTTCATGTGCCTTTTCAACAAATTCACGGTAATCGATGATCTCACCATATTGGTCAGGGTACTGGATCAGCGCCCCGAAAATATCTTCACTTAATTCAAGATCTTCATGTTTGCCAAAGATGATATCGATGCCAAGCGGCACTGCCCTCGACCTGACCACCTCCACTGTTTGTGGAAACAATCCTTCGGACACAAAGAATTTATTTGCACCCCTCTTAACGGCAGCGCGGCTCCGAGCATGAAAAAGCATGATCATGGCCTCAGCAGCTGCTGTTCCTTCATCAAGTAACGAAGCATTTGCAAGAGGCATAGCGGTAAGATCCGACACCATAGTCTGAAAATTCAGCAGTGCTTCCAGCCTGCCCTGTGAGATCTCTGCCTGGTAAGGAGTGTATGAGGTATACCAGCCGGGATTCTCAAAAATATTACGCTGTATCACACCGGGAGTGATGGTGTTATAGTAGCCCATCCCGATATAGGTCCTGAACAATTTGTTCCTGGAGCCGATCTCTTTCAGATGACTGACATACTCCAATTCGTTCATCCCCTCCGGGAGATCCAAATCCTTTTTCATCCGGATAGAAGGAGGAACAGTTTCATCGATCAGTTGATCGAATGAATCTACTCCTATCTTTTCAAGCATCTGAGGCACTTCAGTTGGCCTTGGGCCGTTATGCCGCAGTATAAAGTTGTTCGTAAGCATGTATTTAAAGTTTATTCGTTGATTTGTTTGTTAATCTGGCAAACGGTTAACGGTTAACTGAAGTTTGGAGCATCCAGCATCCAGACTCAAAACCGCAAAAGTAATAATCTTATCCATACTATTTCATCATGGTTAATTTATTGTGAAAAACTTAACAGCTAACTGTTTGCAAGGAACCATGAATAGTACATAGAGCTTGAAGATCGGAGTTGAAATTCATCATTCTTAACTTATAATTATCAACAGGAAGCAGGCACTCCCGAAACCCGGATTCCGGCAACATAAACTTCAGCATGTTACAGAAATTTTAAAGAAACGCTTGCCATAAATAGATAAAAATCATATCTTTACATAACAATGCATACGTCCTGGCTTGCTAACTCATTTATTGATGGGCGGAACGGATATCAAAAATCCCAAAGATGATTTCGATATAAAAACAACAAAGTGGGGTGCGAAAAATAATTGAAAATTGATACATTTGAAAAAATATAAGGCATTGATAGTCAAGAGTAAAATTTGGCATTAGTCACAACATTAGAAATGATATGAACACAGAATTTTTAAACAAAGACAAAGCCAATTTACTTATTAAAATTCTTGGCATATTTCAATTAACAATTGGCTTGCTTTCACTTGGAATCGCACCTTTAGAGATATATAGTTTTTACTTATTTTCTGAGGGTGAAAGATTTTATTATGAGGGATTTGGAGTAGGTTCCTTTTTATA
This sequence comes from Bacteroidales bacterium, assembly GCA_021107535.1. Classification (GTDB taxonomy): domain Bacteria; phylum Bacteroidota; class Bacteroidia; order Bacteroidales; family B18-G4; genus B18-G4. Next base: position 4,027 of record JAIOSQ010000094.1, read on the forward strand.
TGGATTAATCTTTGCTCAAATAATTGCTTACTATTTTATTGCATTTATATTTATCCCTATCGGATATGGACATTTGAAATTAAAAGTATGGGCATTAAAATTGTCGAAAAGCTGTATCTGGTTTTGGATATTATTGGGATTACCAATTATGATGTTCTTTTTGCCTTTGTTATCAATGAAGGAAATTGATGTTCAATATCCAATCCTTTTTTACGCATTTATTATCTTATTATTTATTATTATAATTCCAGGATTGCTACTTTCTTTCTATAATCAAAAGAATGTTAAGGAATTATTTAAAAATAGAAATCATTCTGATGTTGGAATTCGAAATATACCAATTAATGCTTACTTATTACTTCTGGTATTTATCCTTTACATTATGATATTCCATATCATGCTATTTTATAAGGGATTATTTCCTTTTTTTGGTACCTTCTTAATTGATTTTAAAGGTCTTCTTTTTCATGATTTATGTATTTTACTCATGTTTCTATTCATTTATGGATTACTTAAAAGAAAATACTGGACATGGATATTATCTATAACATTTTTCGTTTTAATGAGCATATCAACCTTTATGACTTTGATTAACTATCAATATATTAGCATTATTGAATTATTAGATTTTCCTAAAGTAGAAAAGGACATTTTTATAAAATTACCGCTAAAGTCATCATATATATTGATGGCCATAGTTGGAATATTATTACTTACAATTATTTTGATTATCAAAACCAAAGACTATTATACTAAAAAGAAAAAACAAACCATATAAAAGGATTAAACAATGAAAATAAAAAAAGTTCTTCTGGTAGGTATTATTTCAGGTCTTATTATGGGCATTGCATTGTTTTTAAGCGGTGCTATTGCATCAAGGATAGTTTATGGTCCACAAATGGTCCCGGAAGGTAAGTTTGATCCTGATCAGATCAATGCCTTTTATTTCTTTTGGACCAAATTAGTAATTGGTGGCTTTTTTGGTATTATATTTACTTTAATATACTCGAGATTAGTA
>JAIOSQ010000184.1 GCA_021107535.1 Bacteroidales bacterium
CCATTGCAATCTTATTGAAATCTTTTACATTATATTTATTTCACCTATTCTCCAAAGTTTTTTTCATTATTATAGCACCTCAACTCCAACCCCCTTCTCCTCAAGGAGAAGGGGCTTTTGGAGGTATATGCAGTTGTTATTGAAAGAGCTGGCTTCACATAATTCATATATCGTTTTAATTTCCAAAATCACTTCTCATATGGAGAGAGTGCTTACTTATTAATACCAATAAATTGATTTTGTACCCATTTTAATTAATTTTATACACGCTCTTTTCTCCCTTCTCCTTGAGGAGAAGGGCCGGGGATGAGGTGCTTTAGATAGAAGATAAAAGAAGTTTATTGGAGAAGGACCGGGGATGAGGTGCTTTAGATAGAAGATAAAAGAAGTTTATTGGAGAAGGGCCGGGGATGAGGTGCTTTAGATAGAAGATAGTCCTACTACTGCGAAGCAGCATCCTTAATTAAAATAACTTGAAAACAACTCAAAGTATCTTAAAAAAATGGCTTTAAAGGCAAAATCTTATCTATCTGGTATTCAGGAAATTAAGTGAAGTGTTATATCATAGAAGATAGAAGAAGTATTTCTCTAAGCCCTTAAGTCTCAACACCTCACAGTCTCTCAGTCACTAAGTCTCTTCTCAATAAAGACAGTTACCGGAAAATGGTCAGATAAACGAATTCCCGGAATCCTGAAATCGTAGGATTGGAAATCAGGAGAGTAAAGGATGAAGTCAATTCTCAAAGGTGGCAGCTTACCGGTAAAGGTATTGCCAAATCCGTGTCCGCTATTAATAAATGCATCTTCAAGCCCGGAGGAGATTTTATGATAGGCATAGGACAGGGGAGTATCATTGAAATCTCCGCAGATGATCACAGGATAGGGACATTCGGCAAGGCTTGCTTCGACGACACCGGTTTGTTTTGACCTGATCAGGTAAGCATTATGTAGTTTTCTTAGAATACTCTTAGATCCTTCTTCCAGGTCTTTTTTTTCAGCCTGGCCTTTGGTGACATCTTCCACAAACTGATAATCTTCGTTCCTGAAGCGAATAGATTCCAGGTGCAGGTTATATAATCTGAATGTATCCGTGCCATTTAGCAGATCCGTGTATATTCCTAAGGTGTGTATGTCACCGGGGATAGATAAGATGCCTGAATGAAGTATGGGAAATCTGCTCAGGATAACCAGCGCATCAATACGGTAAGTTTTATTAGGATAATAACTCTCATAATAGCAAAAGGGATAATGGGTCAGTTCTTTCATCTCCTCAAAAACCTCTGTGAACCCTCTGCCCCTGGCAGAAAATTCCTGGATACAGGTAATATCAGCAAATTGTGAATCGATAAAGCTGACGATCTCCCTTCGGATACCTGACTTCTCAATACCTGCATTACTATTTGCCATATTTTGAACATTGTAGCTTAACACTTTAAAAACTGCAGTATCCTGCGGTGTCTCTCTTCCGGGGAATAGCTGGACATGGCTAATCAATGGATTATAACCTATCAGGATCACGATCATGGACAGGAATAAGAAGCTGCGCCCCCTGATCAACCAGAATAAAAAGAATGCAAGATTCAGCAAGAAGAAAATAGGGTATGCCAGCCCCAGAAACGCAAAAAAAGTCGTTATTTCCGGATTTACGTAACTGGCCAGGTATGCTGCAAGCAGGGAAAAGGCACAAAAAATGTTGATCAACCATAATAGTTTGCTGATCAATCCTGTTTTTCTTTTTGATGCCCCTGGGCTCATAATATTTTAATTCAATTCTATTTTTTTATTGTCATCTTCAGGTGAGAAACTGTTTTTCCTGCAGACATTTTCAAGTAATAAATTCCGGGACTCAAATTGCCGGCATTCCAGTTTATCTGATGTTTTCCGGATTTTAATACAGCGTTTACAGGAACATCAAGCAACTGGCCGGAGATGGAAAAAATCTCTATCCTGGTCTGCATTTTCTCCCGTAGATCAAAATGAATTGTCGTATTGCCTGAAAAGGGGTTCGGGTAGTTCTGATATATGGAAAATGCTTCGGTAACAATTTTGTGATCATTTATGGATTGTGAAATATCAACTACAGCTGTATATATTTCCTGGTTATAATTCCCTTCTCGGTCATCGGTCCATACGGGTATGATCTTTCCATCAAAGGCATCTATTCCTATATAATCACCAAACCTGACATTGCTATTAGGTGTAACCCCATTAAAGGTTTCATTGCTTAATCTTGTGTTGGTCCAGGAATTTCCTTCATCAACAGAATATGCCAGATAAGCATTCATTTCAAAAGGACCGTCCCGTTCATCGTAATAGATCACCGCGATCCTGCCATTATCATCGCACTGGATGGCAGGCCAGTATTGCTGGTTCAATTCAATATCGTTCACCATAATGGGCTGCGACAACCATGAGTCACCGTTGTCAGTGGAACACTGGAACCAAATATCATCCGTGCCGTTACGCCTGTCAGCCCAGACAACATAAACATTGCCCCTTGAAGGCTTATCTGAATAATCAGCACAAATGAATGGAAATGAGGTGTTGTACTGGGAAGAATATGTGCTGATATAAGTATCAGTCCCAAAGTTGTCTCCTCCGTTAAGGGAACGGTCAAACTTCAGGCCGTTATCCCACCAGACCACATATATTTCCCCGGTGGTACCCGTTGCTACATTTGCTCCCTGGCCCCAGTATCCGTCACTGACTTCTACGGTAGGGCCCCAGTTTGCTCCTCCTACATCTGATTTCCTGAATTTGATTTTCGGGACCGGTCCAAAACTTCTCCATACGATCATGACCTGGTCATAGGTAGCATTGCTCTCAACAGGGTCGCAGAAGATCCATTCCTTGTCTTCTCCCTGCGAGCCACTCCCCGGAACTGCAGTAGCATGGAGCTCAAAAGTTTCACCATTATCAATAGATTTATATAAGAGCATTTCCCTGTTATAATTCGTGACAGGCTGCCGAGAGGTGCTGCTGAGGTAAAAGTGTCCTGATGCATCACTGGTAAGCACAGGGTCACTTTGAGAAAGATGGTTTGGCAATGGATCGGGGAGGAGTTGGCTTTCAGACCATGTGATCCCTCCATCATGCGAGAAGGAGTACCCTATTCTGCGTATGACATTCGGTTCTTGCCAGCCCAGGCGAAAATCCCGCCATGCAGCAACAACAACATTGGGGTCGGCACGGCTGATCCTCACAGTCGGCTCGTTTTGCGGTGTTGACTCAAATGAGATGTTATAGTCAACAAATAGCGGATTATCGAGGAAATTCTTCACAGGATATATGCCTTGATGTTCAAGTTCAAAGGCATGTAACTCATTTTCCTGGGAGAATGCATTTCCAAACACCAGGGAAAAAAGCATCAATACAAGTATAATTTTTTTCATTTTATCTTATTTTTTATTGCTACTGTTAAACAAGAGTTCTTTTTCTTCTTTGCTCAGGCTATCGTACCCTGATCTGGATATTTTATCGAGGATCTCATCGATGCGTTTCTGTTTTTCTGCACGATTTCTGTTGAAAGAATCATCAGATGCAGGCCGTTTATGCTTTTCCTTTTTAGGTGTACTTTTTTTATAGGTAAATTTCACCTTTCTTCCCTTATTTCCAAAGCGTGGAAAAAGTTTGCTGATATCCTTTCCCCTGCGAAGGTAATATACATAGATGAATCCATAAATGGCACCGCCAATATGTGCGATATGCCCGCCGGCGTTTCCATGCCGTATCATGAAGAAGTCGATAATGAATAATACCAGTGCCAGATAAAATATTTTAACCCTGCCGAAAAAGATAAGCGAAATTGTGTAATTTGGAACATACAGGGAGATGGCAGCCACAATGCCCATAACCGAAGCGCTGGCACCGAGAGCCCTGGCATTCGGAATATACGGTTGAAATACCGGGAAAATATTATAAGCCAGCATATACAGCAATCCTCCGGCCAGTCCGCCAAGAATATAAGTTGTGATCAGCTGCCTCTCATTGAGGTATTGTGTAAAGATCTTTCCAAACCAGTACAGCCATAACATATTAAACAGTATATGCCAGAAGCTGGTATGAAGAAACATATAGGTGAACAATGTCCATGGCCTGATGATCAGCAGTTCAAGGCTTGCAGGAAGTGCAAAATAATCCAGTATTGTTTGTTCAATGAAAAGCTCTGAGCCGTTAAAAGCCCAGGCAATTGCAAACACGATCTGAATGAGTATCCATACAGCAACATTAATAATGATCAACCTGGGCAGGATGCCACTGCTTTTAAAAAACCTTTTCAGGTCTTCAAGTGGATTTGGCCGTTGCTGGTGCTGGTATTGATTCATTGTTCTGGTTGCTGGTTACTGGATCAAGGAGTGCATAGTGCCTAATGCCTAGTGCCAAGTGACTATCTGAAGTGAATAGTGTATAATTTTTAATTTAATCCAACATTCATAATTCACTTCCATGTTCTTTATTCTTTATTCTTTATTCTTATTCTTATTCTTATTCTTATTCCTTGTTCCTTGTTCTTTATTCATATTCCTTGTTCGTTATTCTCTATTCATTATTAATATACTCCTTTCTTTTTCCAGTATTTAATCAGGAAAAAGCCAAATAGCATGCCACCGAGGTGGGCAAAGTGGGCGACTCCGTCCTGTGTTCCGGTCACACCGAAAAATAATTCCGCCACCCCATAAAAGAGTACAAAGTATTTGGCTTTTACCGGAATAGCAAAAAATACATAGACTAGGGAATTTGGAAACATCATGCCAAAAGCAAGAAGGATACCGAAAACGGCTCCTGACGCCCCAACTGTTGGGGTGTTGATAATCCTGTAAAGCATAGCCATAGAATCAAACGTTTCCTGGGTAATCATGCCTTTATAGCTAAAACCATGTCCTGCATAGTTGTACACATAATCTATAAGTTCAGGAGTAAGAAATGATTCAATGGATTGTATACGTATAAATGCTACCAGGAGCTGGACCAGCCCGGCACCGATCCCTGTGATCATATAAAAGGTGAGGAAGCGCTTTGGTCCCCAAACATTCTCAAGAATGCTTCCAAACATCCACAAAGCGAACATATTGAACAGGAGGTGAGTGAAACCTCCATGCATGAACATATAAGATACAAACTGCCAGGTAGCGAAATCGGATGAAGCAAAATAATGCAAGCCCAGTATCCTGATCAGATCGACCTTCTCCCGGAACATGATTGTGAGAAACAGCAACAGTGCGTTAATGATGATCAGGTTTAAGACTACGGGGGGCATCCCCATAAAACCTCTTCTCCCTTGTGATTGGTACCCATTCATGCTTTTGATTATTTTAATAATTTTTCCAATTCTTCTTCTGTTATCATGCCGATGATCTTCTTCCCTGAGGGTGATGTTTCAGGCATGCTGCTACTAAAAAGGCTGCTGATCAAGGCTTCCATCTCTTCAGTGCCCATGACCTTGCCTGATTTTACTGCAAGGTTGATAGCCATAGATCTTGCCAGGTTTGCCCTGGCATCCTGGTTCAGGTCGATCAGTTTTTTTTTGTAATTATCCAGTAGCTTATCCAACAACTCCTTAATATTTTTGTTCACCGAATCCGTTGGTACTCCGGAAATAACAAAATTGTTCTTTCCCAGTTCATTGATGTTGAACCCCAGAAGTTCAAGATCAGGTTTTAGATCGCGGATGATCTCTGCATCGCTGTGAGGAAAACTCAATTGCTGAGGAAAGAGTTCCTGTTGACTGGAGGCAGTCCCGGATTCCATTTGTGCAAGGAAGCGGTCATACAAAACACGTTCATGCGCTCTCCGCTGGTCAATGATCATGATCCCGGCAGCGGTGCGGGTAATAATAAAACGTCCGGCAAACTGGAAAATCGTAGATACTACATTTCTTTCTTCTTCGGGTTTGAACAAGGGGCCTGACGGAATGCTTTCTTCATCCCTTCTGGCTTGAACCGATCCTGTATCATATAACTTTTCCCAGTTTTCCCTGTTGCTTTTTTCCCTTTGTGACTCCTGCTTTTTTCCCGGCCTGATCTCACTCTTTTCAAAAGGATTGTATTCGGAAGGCTGTGTGTCGAAAGGATTTGTTAGCGGGCTATGATTTCCGGGAGGACGAAAATCAATGCTTTGTTCCACATCAAAATTAATGGCCGGCGTGATGTTGAATTTACCCAGCGCTTGTCGTACAGCGGATTTAAGCATGGCATATATATGTTGCTGGTCCTGAAAGTTCACTTCCGTTTTGGTCGGGTGAATGTTAATATCGATCTTTTCCGGATCCGTTTCAAGATATATAAAGTAGGAAGGATAGGTGTCGGCAGGTAAGA
>JAIOSQ010000304.1 GCA_021107535.1 Bacteroidales bacterium
AATCATACCCAGTCCGCGGTTAACGTATAGATATTGAGGGGTATCCGTAGCTGGATTCGCATACAGTCCGGCCCAGCGTTTGTACATATACTGGGCAGGGCTCCAGCGAATGTTTTTCAATTCAAGCCCAAACTGAAAACCATGCGTATGCCCGGAGAGCGTAAGGGGAATATTTGGATATTTTTGGCTCACCTCTTTGTCCCAGTGTGTGGGATCATGTGATAACAAAACCTTAAAGAGTGCAATCTCAGTCCCTTCCAGTGCCTTTTCGAGATTTCCATACCTCGGGAATCGCTCGTAGGCACTCCAGTTCTCAACGCCAACAATGGCTACCGGTATATTTCGCACTTTGGCTAACTTGCTTTCATTTCTGAGCAGATACCAGCCCAGTTCCTCATATAATGTTTCGAGATCGCGCAGGTTCTGTTCTTTCTCAGCGAGGGTGGCCCATTTCACATAGTCGCCATAATCGTGATTACCAAGAACAGCAAAAACACCGAATTTTGCCTTTAATTGTTTCAGGATATTTTTATAACGATAAGCTTCGGTGGTCACAAAATTAACAAGGTCGCCGGTAAAAAATATAAAATCAGCCTCCTCTTCATTGATCACATCTACCGCATCCTGCAGGGCTCCTTTGTTTGTCCAGCTGCCAAGATGAAGGTCGGAGATCTGAACCATTTTCGTACCTTCAAGCTGCCTGGGGATCATTGGATACCTGATATATTCACGGCGTACCCTGAAATCATAAGCCCAACGGACAGCTCCGATAATCAATCCGCTTAAAACAAAACCTCCACCGATAAGTCCGATGTTCCCGAGAAACTTTGCTCGTGTGATCTGCTTTGTTTTCTCAGGGCAGGGCTTTTTCTTCTTCTTATGCCAGGAAAAACGTATCACATGATGGATGATCTTTAGCAGATCGGCAAACAGCAGGAAGATTATGGCAAATAGTTTGGCAGAATAGATCATAAAAATGATCCCACCCACTAAAGTGGCAAGGAAAGGCTTCCACAAATAAATATTCATAAACAGGGAACCTATTCCCATGCCAATAACAAGGACAAGTGGAAACCAATAGCTTACTATTGTTATGTATTTCAGGGCCTTATTCCATGAGAATACTTTTTTCCTGACAGAAAGCCACAGGTAAAGATCAAGTAAAAGAATAAGCACGAAAACAGGAAAGCGACTCAACTCCTTCGGATAGGCAGCAGCAATAATGAAATAACCGCCAATGATCATTGCCAGTGACAGTGTCCCCAATAGATATATTGTTCTCTTTGCCATTTAAAACGAGCGGCAAAGGTCTGTAATTTTTTCTTATGTGACTGTTAATTAATTAAAAAAGAAGTTAGAAGTCAGAAGTCAGAAGTCAGTAGCCAGAAGAGATTTATTTAATCACACTCAGTCTTGAGATATCCTGTAGCTGTGCATCATTCCTGATACGAATAAAATATGTGCCTGTAGAAAGGTTGCTTACACTGAACTCTATCGTATTTATCCCTTCTTTCAGATTAATGTTCGTGCTTTCCATAACTTCTATGCCCAGGGAATTATATACTTCAAGGCTTGCATTCACCACTTCTTCTGAATAAATTTCAATGTGTGCAAGTTCGTTTACCGGGTTTGGATAAACAGAAGATATCCTGGCAATACTACTGGCTGGTTCTGCAATCCCGATAGGTGGCGGACAGTCGTGTTGTTCCAGTCCATGGCTTTCAAGAGCATCAATAATCGTTTGTGCTGTGGGAATCGGCCAGATATCCTGCTCAAGTATCGTCCTGTCGGGCGCAATCAGAATAACTGTAGGATATGCGCCGATCTGATAATCATTACAAACCTGTGTCCCCCCTCCTTCAACACCGCTGATAGTTGGATATGTTACACCATATGTTTCATCGAAAAGAATACAGGCAGCATTATCATCTCCTGTGTCCATGGCAAAATAGTTTACATCGCCGGAGTTACAACCGAAGTATTCATATGACTCATTGATCTTGGGTGCTGCTATCTGGCAGGGGCCGCATGAACAAAAGAAAAAGTCAATACATACATACTGACCAGAGTCGAGTAATTCAAATAAATTCCATGTATGCCCGTGTACGTCAGTACAAGTGAAATCAACTGCTTCTGTTAATGGCGTCTGAGACCTTAATCCGCTCAGAGAGAAGGTTGTAATAATGAGAAGAAGTAGAATTTTTTTCATAATATATTGATTAAATTAGTTATTTGCGTGTAAAGATATGAAATGTTTAGGAAAAAGATGCTGGATGCTTCGTACACCGAAGCTTTAGCGTAGGTGTACTGGTTGCTGGTTACTGGTTACTGGTTACTGGTTACTGGTTACTGGTTACTGGTTTCTGGTTACTGGTTACTGGTTATAGGTTGCTGGTTACTGGTTACTGGTTACTGGTTGCTACTTGTGTGCGTTTCGAGCATTCCCGTCTTTATATTGCAGCATTCTTTTTTTTATTATTTTTGATAGGACAAAAATGTCATTATTTGCTATCAAACTCAATCCTATGAAAAAGATCTACACCCTTAGCCTGCTCCTGCTCCTGCTCCTCTCTCCCACTCTATTTGCCGGGCAGATTGATAAGGCAACAGCTAAAACAGTTGCCAGGAATTTCTATTACGAACGCATCAACCAATTTGAGCCAATAGCGCATTCAATTGTAAAAATCAATGAAATTTTCCAAATAAAGGAAGATGCCATAACACTCATGTATGTGTTCAATATTTCCGGTGGTGGATTCGTGATGGTTTCAGGTGTTGATCAGGTGAGGCCTGTGCCCGGGTATTCACTGTCGGGGAAGTATTCAGATATCGGACAGCCTCCCCAATTCATGGATTTGTTAGATCAATATAAAAAGCAAATCAGTTATGCTTACCATTATAATGTAGCAGCATCACCGGAGATCAGGAAAATGTGGGAGCATCTTTCTTCAGGAAATCCGGCGACATTAAACCCGCTCAGGGATGACAAGGCCGTAGAGCCTCTTCTCACCACACAATGGAACCAGGGAAATTATTACAATGAGATGTGTCCGGCCGATCCCGCCGGCCCGGGCGGACATTGCTATGCCGGCTGTGTAGCAACTGCCCTCGGACAGGTGGTGAATTATTTCAGGTGGCCATTACAGGGAAGCGGTTCTTACTCCTACCAATGTCCGCCATATGGTACCCTCACAGCAGACTTTGGAAACACAAATTACGAATGGAACCAGATGGCCACTTCACTCAATAAGAGCAATCTGGCCGTAGCATTGCTCCTTTACCACCTTGGCATTGCATGCGATATGGTGTATGGCCCGAATGGCTCAGGGATGTATAATCACAAAGCGGCTTATGCACTACGGACATTTTTCAAATACTCACCCGAAACAGTATATGTTTACCGCGACAGCACAAGCATGGACTGGGACAGCCTGCTTATCACGCATCTGGATCAATCAATTCCAATGTATTATGCAGGGTGGTCGGTACCAGATACCAATGGGCATGCATTCGTCTGTGATGGATACCAGGCTGACAACTATTACCACTTTAACTGGGGATGGAGCGGTTCGTATGACGGCTACTTCTACACAGATAACCTGAGCCCCGGAGGATCAAACTTCAACCTGGCTCAGGAGCTGATCATCAATGCTTTCCCAGATACTGTGAATTACAGCTATCCTTATTACTGTTTGGGTGAAGATACACTCAGCATGACCGATGGAACTATTGACGATGGCAGCGGTCCGGTTTATGATTATCTCACGGACACTGATTGCAGCTGGCTTATTGCTCCCGAGGATTCTGTAGAATATATCACACTGGAGTTTCTCAAATTCAACACAGAAGCAGGTGATATGCTCACCGTATATGATGGAGAAACTACTGCTGCCACTGTGCTTGGGACATTCCAGGGACCTGACATTCCAGATGACCTTACTTCCAGTGGCGACAGGATGTTGATCACCTTTAGTTCTGATGGCACAGCCAACGCTCCCGGGTGGCTCCTGAGCTATACTTCGGAAATCCCGGTGTATTGTTCAGGCATGACTAACCTGAGTGCACAAGCTGATACCATCAGTGATGGCAGTGGCCCCAGGGATTATCATAATGGCAGCACATGCATGTGGATGATTACTCCGCCAGATGCATCCGAGTTAAGCATCTATTTCCTATCATTCAATACTGAAGAAACATTTGACCTTGTTAAAATATATGACGCGGAAACACAGGATCTCCTGGCCGAATACTCAGGCGATATTGCACCCGATCCCGTAACATCACCTTCAGGAAGTATGTTTATCACTTTCTCAAGCAATTCCACCATCACAGCACCAGGGTGGGAAGCATATTATGAAACCGACCTGGTGAAAGTGGAAGAAAAGAACATTGAAGCCAACCTGCAAATCTTCCCAAATCCTGCAAAAGATCAGGTCAATTTGTCATGGATGGCAGAAATAAGCGATGAGATCATAATTTCTGTCAGTTCTATGTCGGGAAACACTGTGATCAGCCTGCATGAAATATCGAAACAGGGAATGAATATGATGGAAATCGATGTTTCCGGATTGCCAGCCGGCATTTATCTGCTTGAGTTACAAAGTGGTAATGAGAGAGCGTATGGGAAGGTGGTGGTGGAGTAAGGAACAAGGAACAAGGAACACCGAGCAACGAGCAACGAGCAACGAGCAACGAGCAACGAGCAACGAGCAACGAGGAGAGGGAGCTAGGGGGGTGAGGTGTTTCAATCCAGCATCAAGCTGCCATTTTCCTCCAGGCATTCCATTAGCTTCTTCTTGAACTTCCAGCAGGTCATCTGCCGTGTTTCGAGCAGGCGTGACAGTTCATATGAAGATATGTCAGGTCTTTTGCATACAAGATACATCAGCTCAAATGCAGAAGTCAGTGAAAACCTGCACCCATGAAACAATGTATGGGCAGTTGCTGATTCTTCAGCTTTACATCGTGTACAACGCCTTGAGAAAGGTTTTTTCCCTTTGCAGAAGTTGGTATGTCCGCATTTCCTGCATTTGTATCCTTTCTCCCATTTCTGGCCTGCCAGGTATTCAAGACATTTTTCTTCGCTTGAAAAATCACTTTGAAAATGTGAAAGATTCATTTTAGTAAACAAGTTTTTCATGACGCAGCTAAAATGCTATTTTTTTTTGGAACAATTATTGACAAAGATAGCAAAAGTGATATTAATGCGATTCAAAATAAACTGTATCTTTGCAAACAATAAAATGGAAATATTAATTATGAAGAACTTAAGAAACATTTTTTTACTCTCTGCAGCTATTATCGCTGTAAGTTGCAGCAATTCCACAGAAACAAAAGCACAGGGTAAACAAGCCAGCCAGGCTGAATCAGAGAAGATCATAGAGGGCAAGACTATTCATTTGAATAAAGATATGTTCATTGAAAAGGTTATGGACTATGAAACCAATAAGGAGGAATGGATCTATCTTGGTGACAAACCTGCCATCATCGATTTTTATGCAGATTGGTGTAAGCCCTGTAAACTCATTGCCCCCATCATGGAAGAACTTGCAGAAGAATATAAGGGCCGGATCTATGTGTATAAAATTGATACCCAGGTTGAGCGCGAGCTTGCTTCTGTCTTCGGTGTCAGGAGTATCCCGGCGGTGCTTTTCATTCCTATGGAAGGCAAACCACAAATGTCGACAGGTGCCCTGCCAAAAGAAACATTTAAAAACGCAATTGACGATTTCCTGCTGAAATCGCCGGCTGGCGTTGAAAATAATACAAATAATTAAAACAATTTAAGATAATAAGTAATGGAGCATTTAACAAAAGAAACCTTCCTGAAGAAGGTATTTAATTTCGAAGAAAACAAAGAATGGAAATTTGAAGGCGATCTTCCATGTATGATTGACTTTTATGCAGACTGGTGCCAACCATGTAAAATAGTAGCCCCTATCCTGGAAGAACTTGCTGAAGAATATAAGGGAAAGATCAATATCTATAAAATTGATACAGAAGTTGAAAGGGAACTTGCAGGTGCATTCGGTATCCGCAGTATTCCTTCTCTGCTTTTCTGCCCTAAAGACGGACAGCCGCAAATGGCACAGGGTGCATTACCCAAGGAATCATTCCTTCAGGTGATCAATGATGTCTTGCTTGCAGAAAAGAAAGAAGCATAATCAGTTTTTTAAGAAGTATTAAAGTGCAGTGATCTATTCGCTGCACTTTTTTTTTATTTTTGTTGCAGATGGAAGCTTTACAAAGTGCTTTAATGTCGACTGCCTACCTGCCTCCTGTATCGTGGATGCAGGCGGCAGTGCTTGCCAGGAAGGTATACATAGAGGCAAACGAAACCTACACCAAACAAAGCTACAGGAACCGCTACAGGATTATGAGTGCCAACGGCATTCTGCCCCTGAGCATACCGGTTATTAAAGTTCATGGAAATCGTACGAGAACAAAAGATATAGAGGTTTTCTACGGCGAACCCTGGCAGAGGATACACAGGCGTGCGCTGGATGCAGCTTATACATCCTCACCCTTTTATATTTATTACAAAGACGAATTGGAAGTGTTTTTCACACGAAAATTCCGTTTCCTGCTGGACCTGAATATGCAAATGATCGAAGTGATCAGCAAGTTGTTAGGCACGGAAATACAATTTGAGCTCACTGACGATTACATTGCCCACCCGGAAAACGTTACGGACCTCAGGGCATCGTTCTCCCCCAAAAAAACAGTTATAAAAGACAAATTCAGGCCTTACACACAGGTATTTGAAGACAGGTTTGGATTTGTGCCGGACCTCAGTATCATTGATCTGCTGTTCAACGAAGGCCCGGCAGCATTAAAGGTGTTGAATAAAGAATAAGGAACCCTCTTTCGCCCTTTGGGCTCCGGAGGGCACAGTATGGAAGTGGAGTTTCGAATTTTAAGTCCGGATTTCGATTTTTTAAGTTTGGGTTAATCGTTCTCTATAAATTTAACAGCTAAAGCTTTAATGCTCAGCCAAACGTTGCATTTCTGTGAAAGATTATATTTATCAGCTGACTTTTGAGTGATCAGTGCCGAAATTTTTATACCTATATCAACTATTACTTCCATACCGCGTTTTGTTGGTATCATGTCAAGCACCACTCCCTGAAAATTATTGCACATACTTGAGTCTATCTTACTTTTTGAAATAACTATATCTTCGCTCCTGAACATTACAAAGCCCGAACCTTGTGTTTTCCCTAATGCATGTTCCATTTTGACTTTATTTTCAAGGATAATAATATCATCTGATTTGATAACAGCATTATAGAAATTTTTTATTCCCGTGAAACTGGCAATAAATTTTGATTTGGGTTTATGAAAAACTTCTTTTGGGGAACCTATCTGCACAATTTTCCCATTATGGATAATACCTACTTTATCGGCCAATGCTATTGCTTCTTCATAATCGTGTGTTACATGAACTATCGTTATCCCTTCATTATTTATCTTTCGCAATAAACTCCGTAATCCATCGCGTAACTGAACATCAAGCGATGCCAGTGGCTCATCTAACAATAAACAACCAGGCTCCAGGGCCAGGGTACGCGCCAATGCCACTCTTTGTAATTCCCCTCCCGAAAGGGTATCAGGCCGTCTTTCCAATAAATGGCCAATACCCGTTTTTTCTGCCAGTTCATCTATTTTCCTGTTAATTGCAATTTTATTAAATTTTCTGGATTTAAGAGGATAAGCGATATTGTTTTTCACTGTAAGATGAGGAAAAACAGTATAATCCTGGAAAACCAATCCTATATTTCTTTTTTGTATTTTCTGATTTGTGATATTTCTGCCATCTAAAGTAATTTCCCCTTTATCAGGAACTATTAATCCTGCAATAATTTCAAGAATTAATGATTTTCCTGCTCCCGATTCGCCTAAGAGAACAAAATAATCTCCGCTATCAACTGAAAAACTGATATTATCGAGAGTGAAATCTTTATATTTTTTTGATATGTGTCTGAGCTCTATCATTTATTTTTACTTTTTGTGGTTTTCGTTTACCAACATTCGTAAAAGAACAAAGAATATCAAACAAACCAGGATAAACACGACTGATACCGGACGGGCATAACTTAATCCAAAAGCCCCAAAACGTTCATAAATCAAAACCGGGGTGATCATGGGATGGTAGGCAACAATTACTACCGCACCAAATTCGCTCATCCCTCGCGCAAACATTAAAATCAAACCTGAAACAATACTTCTCGATGCCAGCGGCAATGAAATTGTAAAAAATACCCTTGCAGGTGATGCCCCAAGATTTAAAGCAGCTTTTTCTAATCTTTCAGGGACTGCAGCAAAGCCATCGCGCGCAGCATTTAACAAAAAGGGGATGCTCACAAAAGCCATTGCTATCGCTATTCCTGCCGGATTGCCAACAAGGTTCAGCCCAAAACCCGCAGCTATCTTTCCAATTACCGAATCTCTTGAAATAAAACCTAATATTGCTATCCCCGCAGCAGAATGGGGGATAACAATCGGCAGGTCGATTATCCCCAATACAAGACGTTTCGCAGGAAAATTCCTTCTTGCAAGCAAATAAGATAAGGGTATTGCTGCAATTGCAAATGTTATTGTCGAAACAAATGATATTGATAATGTCAGCCAAATACTTTTTTGGACTTCCTTATCTTTTGTTGTTTCAATTATTTCTGCCGAAGATGTGTTTAAAAACATCCCCAAAAGTGGCGCTACTATAAAAAGCAAGGCCATACCACCAAGAAAAATAAGAATAAGGTTTAATGTGTTGAAATTGCTTTTCATTGGATATTGGCCTTTAGCCTGCTTAATTCACAAATTTATCAGGTTGGCAACAAGATAATTATTTCATAACAAATTGTTTAAGCTCTTTTGGGATTTTCTCGTAAGTATCCGTGGGTGATGGTACTAATGATAGTTGCCCGTTTTTCTCCATTATTGCCATTCCTTTTTCGCGAGACAATAAAAACCTGACAAATTTCATTGCTGCTTCTTTATTTGGCGAATTTTTAATTATTGTTACAGCATACACCATTGCCTCTCCTTTTTGAGTTATTGTTTCCCCCGGCCTTTTTCCTGAAATTTCAACAGTAGCTGTTGCATAATAGCCTGCCAGTCCGGGAT
>JAIOSQ010000334.1 GCA_021107535.1 Bacteroidales bacterium
CGGGAGCATCAATATTCTGAATAATAACAGGATTATTGATATACACCGATTGGCAATCCGATGAATCTCTTACACGTACTGCATAGCTTCCAGCAGATAAAGCTGTAAATATTCCCTGGTTGCTAAAGTAATTTGCTCCATTATCTATGGAATAAAAAAGCATATCTCCCAGGCCGGAAACAGCAGTTATTGTAATGCTTGCATCCTGCTGATCGCAATGCTCCTGAGTGTAATCTACATTTTCAATTAACACATCCCCGGCATCAATAATAGAGAAAGGCCCGAAGCTGCTTATACAGTTATTGCTATCCGTAACTTCAAGTGTATAATTCCCTACAGGCAAATGATAGATATCCAGGGAATTTGAAATCGGGTTGCCCAGATCATCAAGCCATTGATAGCTAAGGGGAGGTAAACCACTTATGAGTATTCCCCGGATCACCCCTGTGCTTCCCCCGCAGGTAGTGGGAATGATCTCTAAATTAATAGTATCGACAATAGCCGGAGGATGAAATGAAAGATGAATGGAATCGATTTCAAAGCATCCGGCATTGCTGGTTACCTTTACCCAATACCAACCCGTATCGGATACCGTGATCTGGCTGCCGCCAAAAGCTCCGGTGCTCCATAAGTAAAAGTGGGGGCCGCATTCGGCATTTAAAATTATATTGTCTCCATTGCAAATCGTTGTATCCGGCCCCAGATCGGGTTCAGGGTCATATTCAACTTCTACCTCACGTGAAGTTTCCTCTATTCGCCCACTGGGATATTCTACATGGACAGACACTTCGTAGGTGCCACCATCTGTAAATTTGTGGGTTGCATGTGGAATGGTTGAGGTATTGTTAGCACCTGACATAGGATCTCCAAAGTTCCATTCAATGTATGTTGGGTCCGGAATAAACCATGGATCAAATTGAAAGGTGTCTCCTTCACAAACTCCCTTATAGTCGAAGCGATATAAATAATCTAATAATATGTTAGTTAGCTGCCCTTCTCCACCTCCTGGTGTTAAATACAGTGCTTCTTTTTGGAAATCACAGCTTATCCCTTTTTCCCAAGGCTTATGAATAAGAGATATATACGGTCTACCCCCTCCACCTCCGTAATATCCGGTACAATAAATTTTTCCATCTCTTGCTAACTGAAGACCCATTAATCGTGTCCCTATTCCAATTAACTCTTTTGATTGATTAAAACTTGCAGAATCCTCCACAAATTGCATATCATATTGATAAATAAGACCAGAATCTGCACCAGCAATAAATACACTAAAGTATGCAAATTTTGAGTCGGGCGAGAATTCAATACCACCAGGATGAAAAAGACTCGAACTTAATGAATCATCGCGAATTTGCATTGAATACAAATAATTCACTTCTCCAGATTCAGCATCGAACTTGCATATCTCAATGATATCTCTTTCTTCATTATTATAAACTCCTCCTACATTCGCCAATATTAAATACTTCTTATCATATGATATTCTAATTTGACCAGCGAGTTGTAAACTGGTAAAATCTTCATAATACGGTGCAGGACTTAACACAGCTTGTGGGATCAGTCCGTCTTCAGTAATAAGGTAGGAGGCATATTTTTCATGCTGAAGTAACCTGAAAACCACCCACACGTCTTTCTTATTCTTGTGTTTGATTGCAGTTAATTTTTGATCGGCGCCATATGCTCCTGGAATTTGTATTGGCTCTGACACATCTCCAAGTCCACCATTTAATGTCATATCAACAATGCTATAGAAGTTTAAGGTATAAGAGGCTGTTGGCAAATAATTTGGGACGGAAAAAACATAATATAAATTATTAGATCCAGGTGCAGGAAAAGTTATGACATCTAAAGATCCCTCCATGAAAGTTGGGTCCATAAAACCATGAATTTGATTACAAATCCTTAAACCATGAGTATAAAAAAGCATTGAACCATTAGTGTCAGACATTACTGTTGTCCCACGCCAAGCTCCTGCAATTAATTTGTTATCATATATTGGTACAGGCTCGCCACTATTGAAATCAATACCTGCTTCATTACCAAAGTACCAGATATTGGCCCTGTTATATTCTTGTGAAAAAATATTATGCAGCATTATACAGACAAGAATAAAAAATAAAAATATTCTTATTATATCTCTTTTGTGCATTTTGGCGAGCTTTAAAAAGGGCCAACCTCCTTAATTTTGAGATCAACCCTTGTATATTAATTCATAGTAATGTTAAGGACTGCAGTGCCATCTATTAATTCGTCTCCATCAAAGTAGTCAACAGCAGTACCCTCACAACATTTTCCACTGCTATCGAAATATTCAATGATAGCTGTTAAACGATAGCAATCCGGACAATCATAATATATCTCATCATCATCAGACCATGGATAAGTAGTTCCGCTTACAGGCACATCAGTCTCTGAATGAATTTCAGTTAATCCATAATGTAGTACCCAGTCCAACTCTTTTAGTGTAATGGTTCCACAACTACAACTTTCATCATTCCAGTTAATAGTGAAGGAATAATCCACTGGTGCACTTACATCATTCATTTCAGGTGTAATTAAGCCGGCAAAGGCAAAAAATAAAATTAATTTAAACATGATTTTTACATTTTAAAGTTAATGAATAAAACACAATATGTCAACTACTTGTGTAAATCCTAAAGCTGGCCAGACTTTGCCCGCATTGTCTTTTATTCGAAATAGATTAATTTTATATCTTTGCCCTCACCTCCTTTCCTTGTTGTTTGATTATTTGTAAGAAGTTGATAATTATTCGATTATGGGATTGGGGGTTTCTTTTTTTTGTTAAAATGGTGGGGCTTCAACTCCACTCAACTTGATATCAAGTTCATGCTAATTATTGGTGATTATTTATAAAGATTCTAAACTGTTTAATTGTAATTATTCATTTTTGTAATATAGTCTATTAAAAAAATGAATTCAAGGGGGGAAAATGCTAGGTTATTAACTACCCTTAATAGTAGAGTTTAGTCTCGATTATTGTAGTAGTATTACGGGTTTTACGGATTACCTTATTGTAATTACAATACCTGATTTTGTAAAATCATACCCACCAATCCTATACTCAATCTTATAAGCATACGTCCCTGCCAGAGCTTCACCACCTTTGAATGTTCCATCCCAACCAATTGAGACATCATTAGTTTCAAATACCAATTGTCCCCATCGGTTATAGATGTACATTCTGAATGATTCTATGTTATCAGGAGGTTTTATAACTTTGAATTCATCATTCAAGCCATCCCCATCAGGTGAAA
Organism: Bacteroidales bacterium; assembly: GCA_021107535.1. Taxonomy (GTDB): domain Bacteria; phylum Bacteroidota; class Bacteroidia; order Bacteroidales; family B18-G4; genus B18-G4. Next base: position 3,279 of record JAIOSQ010000334.1, read on the forward strand.
AGGCATTGGGGACATAAAAGTTTTCAACTATCGGTTCGGGAGGTTCCGGTGGTATAAAAAATAATACGTAAACGGAATCTTCTCCCATGCAGCCTTGCTGGGATTCAATGATGACTCCGTACCAGCCATCATAGTTTGCAGTAATCCACTGGGTGCTTTCTCCTGTATTCCAAAGGTAAGTTGCATAATTTGCGCCAGCGTCTATTTCTACTGGTTCTTCTGTTACAATGGTATCTTCTCCTGCAAAGTCAGGAATGGGCAGGGGATTCACAATTACATCAACAGAGGCCTCCGATTGACAATCCAGGGTGTCGCTTACGATGAGGGAATATGTTCCTGATTGGCCCTCTTGTATATTGTTAAAGCTTAAGGTTTCAGCATCGCTTGTATCCCCGTTGGGGTAGGTCCATAAATAAGAAACATCACCATTGCTTGACA
>JAIOSQ010000101.1 GCA_021107535.1 Bacteroidales bacterium
CAGCCCCTGTTATTATTGAGGATAACTGTTTTATTGGTTCAAGATCCATTGTGGTTGAAGGTGTTCGCATTCATAAGGAAGCAGTTCTTGGAGCCAATGTCGTGATCACACGCTCGACACGAATTATCGATGTTACAGGGGATGCTCCAAAAGAATACAAGGGCGAGATCCCGGAGCGATCCGTTGTGATCCCCGGCTCTTTTCCGAAGAAATTCAAAGCAGGGGAATACCAGGTTTCCTGTGCGCTGATCATTGGAAAACGAAAAGAATCAACCAATGTAAAGACCTCTCTGAATGAGGCCCTCCGTGAATATGAAATTCAGGTGTAGGCCTGTTCATAATATTGCTTGCCATCTGTGAAAAAGATCCTTGTCATACAAACTGCCTCCATCGGGGATGTGATCCTTGCAACACCTTTGCTGGAAAACCTGCACAATACTTTTCAGGATGCTGTCATCGACCTGTTGGTTAAAAAGGGGACAGAGTCTCTTTTTATCGCACATCCATACCTGGGACGATTATATGTTTGGGATAAATCAGGGAAAAAGCTGAAAATTTTTTATACTATACTGAAAGAGATCCAGGCTGAACGTTATGACCTTGTTGTAAATGTGCAGCGGTTTTTTCTCACAGGTATGCTTACGGCTTTTTCCAGGGCAAAGCAAAGCGTCGGATTTAATAAAAACCCTTTATCCGTATTCTTTTCCCATAGGGTGAAACATAAGATCCATCATGGCGAATACCATGAGACAGAACGTAATTTGCTGCTTATCAGTCACCTGGTCAAGAGTGCTGTCAATAAGCCAAGGCTCTATCCCTCACAGCAGGATGATGCGCTTACCTCACAGTACAAAACACATGAATATATTTGTATTGCTCCTGCCTCACTGTGGTTCACCAAACAATATCCTGTAGAAAAATGGGTGGAATTCCTTCAGGGGATTCCTGTGAACCTCTATGTGTATTTTCTTGGCTCGTCAGCCGACAGGAATTTATGTGATGACATCATCCAGCGATCCGGACATGCGAACTCACTGAACCTGGCAGGAAAACTCAGGCTGCTGGAGACTGCATCGCTGCAGAGAGATGCTTCCATGAATTTTGTGAATGATTCTGCTCCCATGCATCTTGCCTCTGCTGTAAATGCACCGGTAACGGCGATATTTTGTTCTACGGTAACGGGATTTGGCTTCGGGCCACTGTCTGATGATGCATCCGTTATTGAGACCGATGAAAAACTTGATTGCCGCCCCTGTGGCTTGCATGGATTGAGCGAATGCCCCCAAAAACATTTTGATTGTGCCTATTCCATAAAAACAAAAAAACTGCTGGATAGGATCTAGTAGAGCATTTTTTAATTAGTATTACATAAAATTTATTTTAGATTTTTTCTTTAGACAAGGCAAAATTCTTTAGCATAGCCGTAGCTACGGTTAATAATTTTAACGCTGTATAAAGGAAAAAGATGAATAAATTTGTAATGATAATTAGGAAATGCTCTACTGGTATAAATATCATAAAAGAAGTGAAAGAGGAAATCAATAAAGCACTTACGTTTTTAAAGGAAGGGAAACTGATCCTGTATCCTACCGATACGATCTGGGGCGTAGGCTGTGATGCCACCAACTATAAGGCTGTGGATCGTGTTTACCACTTAAAGCAGCGTGTAGAAACAAAAAGCATGATCATTCTGCTGGATGATGCCAAAAAGCTTCATAAATATGTGAAAGAAGTGCCGGATATCACCATAGACCTTGTCAATAGTGTTGACAGCCCCTTAACAGTTATTTACCCCGGAGCCCAGGGAGTGGCTAAAAATGTAGTCGCTTCGAATGGAACTATAGCCATCAGGATTGTCAGGGATGAATTTTGCAGGGAACTCATCCGCCTCCTTGGAAAACCGCTAATATCTACATCAGCCAATGTATCCGGAACCATCGATCCGATCACATATAATCAGATTCCGGCCGTGATTAAAAACGGGGTTGACTATATTGTGGACTACCATCGCGACAGAATCGCAACAGCCAGGGCATCCAGGATCATTAAGATGGAGGATAACGGGGAATTCACAGTGATAAGAAAATGACCATGTTCAAAAGTGCCATCATTCAATTTGCGCCCATCCTGGGAGATGTTGAAACCAATATTTTACATATTGCTAAACTGCTCGAAAATGTTGCTGATGCCGACCTGGTGGTTTTGCCGGAACTGGCATCCACGGGATATAATTTCAGTGACAGGGGAATGGCCGTCCGCCTTGCCGAAAAACCTGCCAACAACAGATATGTTGACCTTCTGGCATCACAGGCTGCGAAAAACGGGCAATACATTATCACGGGCTTTAACGAACAAGCGGGTGATAAGATTTACAACTCCTCCCTATTGATCAGTCCGTCCGGACCTGTCGGGGTATATCGCAAGATGCACCTTTTTATGCATGAGAAGAAATATTTCACCCCCGGTGACGGAAAACTTTGTGTGTATGATACCGGGTTTTGTAAATTGGGGATGCAGATATGTTTTGATTATCTCTTTCCGGAACCCTGGCGGATATTGGCACAAAATGATGCGGAAGTAATATGCCATCCATCCAATCTTCTGACGCAAAATGCCGTAAAGGCCCTGCCGGGTATAGCCCTGATGAATAAAGTATATATCTTAACAGCGAATCGCATTGGCACTGAAGGTGACCTGACTTTCAATGGCGGGTCCATGATTATCAAGCCTTCCGGCGATTTCCTTCAAAAGGCTGATGCTGATAATGAAAATATTCTGTTCCAGGATATTGACCCGCAATTATCCCGTGATAAAATGATCACCCCCCTGAACCATGTTTTTGATGACCGCCGTCCTGAACAATACACAGACGATAATTGTTAGTATAGCGCAAATGCTATTATTTGCATGAAGATGTGTTTTGTCGGGAGTAGGCCTCCCTTTCAAACGATAGAGGAAAATGTACAGAAACAAGCGGTTGAAGATTAAGCGCGAGGACAAGGTTTATAATATTAAAACCACTGATAAAAAGATCCTTGAGAATTGGTATTACCTCATGACTTTGGGCAGGAAGCTGGATGAAAAGGCACCAAACTACCTGAAGCAGGCCCTTGGTTGGTCATATCATGCTCCATATGCAGGGCATGATGGGATCCAGCTGGCCATCGGACAGGTATTTGATAGGAAAAGCGATCATTTGTTTCCTTATTACCGGGATATGCTGACTGTGGTATCTGCAGGTATGACACCGGAAGAGATCATACTGAACGGCTTGTCGAAAAAGGATGATGTCGCCAGCGGCGGCAGGCATATGTCGAACCACTTTGCCAAGCCTGAATGGAACATTCACAATGTGTCGTCATGTACCGGGAACCATACCCTTCATGCTGTCGGTCTTGCACGTGCCATCAAATATTACGGAGGGGAAGGGGTTGCCATCAGTTCGCAAGGCGAATCATCCACCTCCGAAGGATATGTATATGAAGCCATCAATGGTGCAAGCAACGAGCAGCTTCCGGTGATCTTCGTTTTCCAGGACAATGAATACGGAATCTCAGTTCCAAAGGCTGACCAGACCGCCAATCCCTATGCTGCAACTAACTTTGAAGGCTTCAAAAACCTCGAGATCATATACTGTAACGGAAAAGATGTATTCAACTCGATGAACGCCATGACCCTGGCTAAGAAATATGTGAAGGAGCATGGGCAACCGGTTATCGTTCATGCCAATTGTGTCAGGATGGGATCTCATTCTAATTCCGACCGTCATGAATTGTACCGGGATGATAAGGAGTTGCAGGAGGTGTTTGTCCAGGATCCCCTGAAGAGATACAGGGAACGCCTTGTATATTCTGGAATATTTACGGAAGAAGAACTTGATGTACTGGATAATAAAGCTAAAAAGGAAATCTCAGCAGCACACAGGAAGGTGCTGGCATCTCCTGATCCTGACCCGGCCAGCATTTTTGATTTTGTAATTCCGGAACCCTATAAGCCGCTTAAGTTTAAGGATGGCATTCCCGATGGGTCAGGAAAGAAAATGCGTCTCATTGAAGCTTTAAACACGACATTGAAGGAGGAATTCAGAAAAAATCCCGATACATTCATCTGGGGTCAGGATATTGCCTATAAGGAAAAGGGTGGCATCTTTAATGTTTCAAAAGGGATGCAGCAGGAATTTGGCAGGAAACGCGTTTTCAATGCTCCCATTGCTGAAGATTTCATCGTTGGGACGGCAAACGGAATGAGCCGCTATGATAAAAAGATCAGAATAGTAGTTGAAGGTGCTGAATTTGCCGATTATTTCTGGCCGGCAATGGAACAACTGATTGAAATGAGCCATGATTACTGGCGGTCGAACGGGCAATTTTCTGCCAATGTGACCATCAGGCTGGCATCCGGCGGGTACATCGGTGGAGGCCTGTACCATTCACAGAACATAGAAGGTACATTGACAACCCTCCCTGGCATAAGGGTGGTTTATCCGTCCTTTGCTGATGATGCAGCAGGACTTTTACGTAGCTGCCTGAGATCGGAAGGCCCGAGCATATTCCTCGAACCCAAAGCCCTGTACAATGCTCCACATGCGGAAGCAATGGTGCCGGAGGAGTTTGAAGTCCCGTTCGGCAAGGCCCGCATCAGGAGAAAAGGCAGCGACCTGACCATCATTACCTATGGAAATACCACACACCTCAGCCTCAAGGCTGCTGAAAAAATTGAAGAAGAGAGTGGGAAGCAGATCGAAGTAATAGACCTTCGTTCGCTTATCCCCCTTGATGAAGATGCCGTGATCGAATCAGTTAAAAAGACCAACCGTGCCCTGGTAGTCCATGAAGATAAGGTGTTTGCGGGCTTTGGTGGCGAACTCGCAGCCCTGATCAGCAACAAGGCTTTTGAATACCTGGATGCTCCGGTGAAGAGGGTCGGCTCAACATTTACACCGGTAGGCTTTAACCGGATACTTGAGGCTGCAATACTTCCAAATGCAGACAAAATATATGCAGCAGCAAAAGAAATACTTAATTATTAACCCGGGCAATTGTCGCACGAATCAGTCGAACAAGGCCTTACACTTAACGTTTTTTAACACTAATCGTGCAGGGCATGAAGCCTGCGGCTCAATTTTTGATTAATTTTGAGCATAATTTAATTATTTCCAAATAACATGATCATTATGCCAAGATTATTTTCCAGGTACATCCTGCCAGCTTTACTCGTCTTATTTTTCTTTTTCACAGGTATTAAAACAGGTTTTACACAGAATCAGGAGGTTAAAGACAATATTCAAAAGCTTGTTGCCCTCTATCAAATTGTTGACTATGCCTATGTCGACTCGGTCGAAATGGAAGATCTTGTCGAAAACGCGATCATTGAGACCCTGAAAGAACTTGATCCGCATTCATCATATATTCCCAAAAGGGAAATTGAAAGAGCAGAAGAACCATTGCGAGGGAGTTTTGAGGGTATTGGCATTACCTTCCAGATCTTTAAGGATACCATCCTGGTGATTGCCCCCATTCCCGGAGGCCCCAGCGATAAACTCGGGATCATGGCCGGTGACAAGATCATTATTATAAATGATACCATTGCTCATGGTGATAAAGTAAATAACCAGTATGTCATGGACAGGCTCAGGGGTGAAAAGGGGACATCGGTTGATGTAAGCATATACCGCAAAAACCGTTCTGATCTGATCGAATATACCATTATCAGGGATAAGATCCCGATCAACAGTATTGATGCCGTCTTCATGGCTTCTCCCGAAATAGGATATATCAAACTAAACCGCTTTTCAAGGACTTCCCTTGAAGAATTTGAAACGGCTGTGGCAGACCTCAGCCAAAAGGGTATGAAAAACCTTATCCTGGACCTAAGAGGGAACTCCGGCGGTTATCTTAGTACTGCAGTTGAACTTTCTGACCAGTTTTTACCGGGGGGCCGGATAATTGTTTATACGGAAGGCTTAAAAGCACCGGAACAAAAATACTGGTCTACACCGGGAGGAGAATTCCAGAAGGGCAAAGTAGTTGTACTGATAGATGAAGGATCCGCATCAGCCAGTGAGATTGTTTCAGGCGCAATACAGGACTGGGACAGGGGCATTGTCATTGGACGAAGGTCATTCGGAAAAGGGCTTGTCCAAAGGCCCTTCCCGCTGCCGGACGGTTCTGTGATACGCTTAACAACCTCCAGGTATCATACGCCTACGGGCAGAGGCATTCAGAAACCATACGATAACGGGCTTGAAGAGTATTATATGGATATTTATAACAGGATGAAGCATGGCGAACTTGTAAATCCCGACAGCATCTCATTTCCCGATTCGCTGAAGTATTATACTCCTGC
>JAIOSQ010000105.1 GCA_021107535.1 Bacteroidales bacterium
CGGGAGCATCAATATTCTGAATAATAACAGGATTATTGATATACACCGATTGGCAATCCGATGAATCTCTTACACGTACTGCATAGCTTCCAGCAGATAAAGCTGTAAATATTCCCTGGTTGCTAAAATAGTTTGCTCCATTATCAATAGAATAAAACAGCATATCCCCTAATCCGGATACAGCAGTTACCGTAATGCTGGCATCCTGCTGATCGCAATGCTCCAGAGTGTAATCTACATTTTCAATTAATACATCCCCGGCATCAATAATAGAGAAAGGCCCAAAGCTGGTTATACAGTTATTGCTATCGGTAACTTCAAGGGTGTAATTCCCGACAGGCAAATGATAGATGTCAATGGAATAAGAGATCGGGTTACCAAGATCATCTAACCATTGATAGCTAATTGGAGGCAACCCATTTATGATAAGTCCCTTGATCACACCAGTGCTGCCCCCGCAGGTGGTTGGGATAATCTCAAGATTAGTTGTATCTGCGATGGCAGGTGGAAAAAGACCAATATGGATGGAATCGATCTCAAAGCATCCGGCATCATTTTCTACCCTCACCCAGTACCATCCGGTATCGGATACGGTGATCTGGCTGCTGCCAATAGCTCCGGTACTCCAAGTGTAAAAGTGGGGACCGCATTCGGCATTTAAAATTATATCAGTATTCGTACACATGGTAGTATCCGACCCCAGGTCCGGTTCCGGAGCATACTCAACTTCGACCTCCCTGCTGGTGTGCTCGAACCGGCCTGAAGGATACCAGACATCTGCCTCAACTTCATATAGGCCGCCATCTGAGAAAACATGAGATGGATTCAATTCATATGAAACATTGTTGGCCCCCGAATTAAAATCGCTGAAATGCCAAAGGATCGAGTCCGGTTCAGGATTGAAATTAGAAATAAACTGAAAAGGCTCACCTTCGCATGTACCGTCAAACTCGAAACGATATAAGTAGCCCATAAAGATGTTAGGAATAGATATATTCATTTCCCCAGGGTACATATTTATTGCTTGTGTTTCATACTGACAATTTATTCCTGTTTCCCAAGGTTTGTGTATAATTCCTATATAATATTCTGACACGGTGTAGCGTGAACCTATACAATATATTTTGCCATCTGTGGCCAATTGCAAGCCGTAACCGATCTCAGCACCTACATCAATTGCAGTTTGCAGAAATTGCCATGGAATGTGAATGTACTCCATCTTAAATTGCTTGATTACATATGGGAACCCAGGCGTTCCAGGTCGAAAAGAAATATATGCAAATTTCGAATCAGGTGAAAATTCTACATCAAATGGAGATAATCCATTTGCCAATTCAAATAAAAACTCAATTTCCCCTGTTGCATAATCGAAACTGCAAATTTCAGTTATCTTGGGAGAATCATAAGTAGCAAAAAGATACTTCTTATCATATGAGATCTTCATATACCCTCTATCCATATCATTTCCACTAATATCAGTGGCAGGAAATAATAATGGAGTATCATTAATCCCTTCAGGAGTAATAAGAAACACAGCATAACTATCCTCGTAAAATTTACGGGTAATTATCCAGACATCTCTTTTGTTTTTATGTACTGTAGCAGTAATTTTATCAGCAGCATCCCAGGTATTTTCCAACAATATATCTTTTTCAATAACAGCACCTAAACCATTGTTTTTGCTTATATCAATAATGTTGTAATATATGCCCCATCCATCTCCAAAATTAGGGGTCTTAAATACAAAATACAAGGAATCGGATTCTGGCCATGGGATAATTAAGTTACTTTGCATACCACCGCTATTCTCAAAATCGTAGCCATTCTCCATTAATGTATGTTGAGATGTATAGATAGTATCACCGGCAGAGTAAAATAATAAGTTGCCAACCGAATCACATATCGTACCTACTCCTCCAAAAGCAAGGTCTGTGCGTCCATCATATTGTACTTCAGGGATTCCAGAATTAAAATCTAAACCACAATGGTGAGCAAAATACCAGCGGTCTGCCTCTCTCTGACTATAAAGGGTTTTTGAAATCGCTAAAAAGAATATTAAACTAATGAAAAGCAGGATAGTATTTTTAAGTAATCCTTTCATGATTCAAGAATTAATTACGCTATGTTCTTGCGAATGAGAATTTGCATTTAATCCTATAAGCAGGAAAAGGATAATTATGCTTGATAGAACCGATGATGGTTTTTTATTTACCATTAATGTTCTTTTTTACATATTTGTTAATATGTATATAACGCTAGTAATCAACAGCTAATTTACTAATAATTTAGAAATATGTCAAGTATAGCAGGTTTGTATATTGCTCAGGCCTCACAGGTTCTTGGAGCTGTGAGGTCGTGAAAAAGAATCAAAATGCGACATACCAGAGGAGACGAAGGGGATCTCTCAGTCGCTTCGCTCCTTCGAGATGACATCGTCGTTTTAAAATGGGGGAGGCGCAAGGGCGCGCACCGCGCGCCCTTGCGCCTCCCCTCTCTCCCAAAAAAGCCTTGTCATTTCGACCGAAGGGATGGAGCGAAGTGAAATCCCGCAGGGAGAAAACCCCCAAGTATCAGTTTTGCACTCATTACCAAAATATTCGTTGTCATTACCAAA